>URSN01000007.1 GCA_900550525.1 uncultured Eubacteriales bacterium | reverse complement strand
GGGCACGGGGGCAGTGCTCGCCCCAGGCGCGGATGTGGGCCATGACGTCGTGCCGCAGCTCCTTTTCATAGCGCTCTGCGGCCTCATAGTCGATGACGGCGAGGTTTTCCCGGAGCTCCGCCACCTGCTCGGCCGTGACGGGAAGGCCCAGGGCCCGCTCGTTCTCCGCCAGGGAGAGCCAGCGCCGGTGCCAGGTCGTGAACAGGGAGTCCGGGGAGAAGATCTGCTGCATCCGCTCCGAGGCGTAGCGCGAGCAGAGCGGGTTTTCGTACCTGTCCTTTTTCACGGGCGACACTCCAAAACGCAAGAAATTTGAAACTCCACTATATTATCACAAACTCCCGCGCCGCACCAGTGGGAGAGCGCAATAATGCGCGCCGCAGTTTGCGGCGCGCTTTGGCGATGTTTACGGCTTTTTCAGACGGCCTCATGCCCCGCCTTGATGGCGGCGCGGCAGGCGATGGAATGCAGTACCCACTCGGTCTTTTCCCGCAATGCGTCGCGGCCGCCGTCGATCAGCTTCGCCGCGACTTCCACGATCATATCCTCCTCGTCGTCCACCGGCACATCGGCGGGCACAGCGCGGCCACCGATGCGGACTTCAACTAGGCGAAATCCGCGGGCCTGGTGCATCTGACCCACTACTGCAACCAGATGTCCCCCCAGCACCACCGTGAAATCGGCCTGGTGGGCTCCGGCCTGCTGGACAGGGAAATCAAGATTGAAATCATCTGCGACACCATCCACCTCTGCGCGGACATGCTCAAGACCGTGTTCAAGAACAAGGAAACGGACCAGATGATGATGATTACGGATTCCCTGGCCTGCTCCTGGATGCCGGACGGCCCCGGAGACCTGGGCGGCCTGCCCATCATCGTGAAGGACGGCGTGGCGCGCCTGCAGGAATCCGGCGCGCTGGCCGGCAGCCCATTCTCCGCCGCGGCCGCCGCCAGTTCGGCCGCCTCCGCCGCGTCCGCGCGCGCCTGCCCGATCAGCGCATACAGCTCCGCATGGTCCTCCGGCGCGTACAGGCCGTCCGCCGCGGCGTACAGGAGCGCGCCCGCGTCCGCCTGCGCCGCTTCCTCCGTTTCTGCGGCATAGCCGTCGCCGCTGCGCTCGAGCGCATCCTGCGCACCGCCGCCCGCCGGGGCGGCCGCCGACGCCACCTGCGGGAGCGCCGCGCCGTCGGCCGCGCCCCTTCCCCGCAGCAGCACGCCCGCCGCGCCGCCGCACACGAGCAGCAGCGCGGCCGCCGCCGCGGCATAGCGCGTCCAGGCCGCATGGCGCGGCGCGCGCGGCCGCTCAGCCCGCTCCCGGATGCGCTCGAGCGCATCGGCGGGGGCGTGCAGCCGCTCGTTGTCGCGCCGGTATTGCTCTTCAAACATCGATGCCTTCCCCTTTCAGCCGCTGCCGCAGCAGCTCCCTTGCACGGAACAGCCGGGATTTGACCGCCGCCTCGGTGCTGCCCGTCAGCGCCGCGATCTCGCGCAAGCCGTAGCCCTCGTAGTAGTGCAGGTGGATCACCGTGCGGTACTGCTCCGGCAGATCGAGCACCACCCCGTATACGCCCGTTTCCTCGCGCATCTCGGTCAGCAGCGCGTCGGCGTCGGGCGCGGCGCTCTCAAGCGGCGCGGTATGCCGCCGCCAGGCGGAGGTCACGAGCGACTTGGTGCAGTTGAGCGTCACGCGGATGAACCATGCCTTCCGGTGCTCGTCGTCCCGCCAGTGCGGGCGGCTGCGCAGGCAGCGGACGAACACCTCCTGCAGCACGTCCTCCGCATCAGCCGAGGAGCGCGTGCGCAGGAAAGCAAGCCGGTACACCATGTCGGCGTAGGCGTGGAACAGCTCGTCGATACCGGCCGAGAGCGTTTCCTGCTTGCAGGCGTTGGCGCGTTCCATGCGTTCCTCTCTTCCTGCCCATAACACCATGCAGCGGGCGGTTTGGTTGCGGGGCAAAGTCAAAAAATCAGCATTATTTTCACGGCGCCATCGTGGCGCGGTTGCGCCGTCGTGGCGCCGTTGCGCCGTCGTGGCGCCGTTGCGCCATCGTGGCGCCGTTGCGCCGTCGTGGCGCGGTTGCGCCATCGTGGCGCCGTTGCGCCGTCGTGGCGCGGTTGCGCCATCGTGGCGCCGCCAGCGCGGGCCGCTATGCGGGCAGCTGGTCGAGGATCGTGCGGCGCACGCGGTGCAGCATGAACAGGCTGACCGCAAGCGAGAACGCCTCCGCGATCGGGAATGCGAGCCAGATGCGGTCGAGGTTATGCGTCAGGAGCGAGAGCGCCAGCGCCGCAGGCACGAGCGCGACGAGCTGGCGCAGCAGCGACATGATCATGCTGTACACCCCGCGCCCGACGGCCTGGAACAGCGTCGAGTTGGTGATGCCGACCGCCGCGAGCACAAAGCTCGGCGAGATGATGCGCAGCGCCACCATGCCGATGCGCAGCGCCTCGTCCGACGCCTCGAACAGCGAGAAGATCTGCCCGGGGAAGAGCTGGAAGCACAGCATCCCCACGATCATGATCACGAGCGAGGCGTACAGCGTCAGCCGCCAGGTGCGCAGCATGCGCCGCTTGCAGCGCGCGCCGTAGTTGTAGGCGATGATGCTCATGGCGGCGCTGGTCATGCCCAGCACCGGCATGAATACGATGGACTGGATCTTGAAGTACACGCCGAACACGGCCACCGCCGTGGTGGTGTAGGCGATCAGCAGCGCGTTCATGGCCAGGGTCATCACCGTGCCGATGGCCTGCATGACGATCGACGGCGCGCCCACGGAGTAGATCTTGCGGATGATCGCGCCGCTCGGGCGGAAGCGGCGCAGGCGGATGCGCACGTCGTGCTTGGTGCAAAACAGCAGGAAAAAGCTCAGCAGCATCGCCACGATCTGCCCGCCGACGGTCGCATACGCCGCACCCGCCACGCCGAGCCGGGGGAAGCCCAGCAGGCCGAAGATCAGGATCGGGTCGAAGATGATGTTGATCACCGCGCCGGTGAGCTGCATGAGCATGGTGTAGACCGTCTTGCCCTGCGCCTGCATGATGCGCTCCACGCCGATCTGCAAAAACACGCCGAACGAGAGCGTGCAGCAGATCGTGAGGTATTCGATGCCCATCTCGCGGATCTCCGGGTCGTCCGCCACGAACGCGTTGAAGAACGGGCGCACGCCGAACAGGCCGAACAGCAGGAACGCCAGCGCCGAGAGCAGCAGCACGAACAGGCCGTTGGTCGCCGCGCTGCTGGCCTCGTCAAAGCGCCGCTGGCCCAGCCGGCGCGAGATCAGCGCGTTCATGCCCACGCCCGTGCCCACGGCCACGGCGATCATCAGCATCTGGATCGGGTAGGCGAGCGATACGGCCGTGAGCGCATCCTCGCTCAGCCGCGTGACGAAGATGCTGTCCACGATGTTGTAGAGCGCCTGCAGCAGCATCGAGATGACCACCGGCAGCGACATCGTGAACAGCAGCCGTCCCTCCGGCTGCACGCCCATCTTGTTCGATTGGATCGCCTGCGCCGCCTCCGCCTCGGGCGGCGCAAACATTTCAAGCGGTTCCTGTACTTCCATTTCCCCATCCTCCTCCATCATATTTGAAATGGCATAACATATCCATTATATCACATGCCTTCCGGCAGCGCGAGGTTGTACACGTACAGCCCGCGGCTGAGCGCGTAGCGCACCGTGTAGAGCGTGCCGCCCGCGGCCGCGCTGAGGTAGGCGATGCAGCAGTCCGCGTGCTCGACCAGGTAGCGGTTGCGGCGGAGCATGGCCGCGGCGTCGGCCCGCTGTGCGGCGTACCATACGCCGTCGGCCGCGCGCAGCGTCCGCTCGTAGCGCGCGCGTGCGGCCGCGCTCCATGTGTCCGCCTGCGTGGGCGCGGGCAGCGCCAGCAGCAGGCGCACGTCCGCCCCGCCGCCGCGCAGCGCCAGCACCGCCTCGGCCGCGAGCTGGTCAAAGCCCTGCGCCCCGCCGCACAGGAACGTGCGCACCCCGCCGCCGCAGGCGGCGCGCACCGCCTGCATCAGGCGCAGGCGCAGCAGCGCCAAGGCGTCGCAGTCCGGCCGCGGCAGGCCGCGCGGGCGGTGCCCGGTGAAGCAGCAGGCGGCGCGGCCGCAAAACGGGTTCGGGTCATACGGGGTATCCATGCGCCATGCTCCCCCCCTTCAGGCGCAGCAGCAGCGGCGCGGCGCCGCCGCCCCACAGCGCGTCCAGCAGCAGCGGCGCGAGCGCGAGCGCCTCGCGCAGCGCCTGCTCGTACAGCTCGAAGAACGACTCGGTGCGCGTCCGCTCCGGCGCCCACGGCGCGGCCCAGGGCGCGTGCGATTCGTTGAACGGGTCGCCCTCGTCCGCGCCGCCGGGCGCGAGCAGAAAGCCCGAGAGCGTCCCCTCCGGTTTTTTGCACAGATGTTCCAGCCGGCGCAGCAGGCGGCGCTTTTTCCCCTCCAGGTCATACAGCAGCCGGCATGCGCGGCGCATGTTAGAAAAGCCGCGCGCGAACGCCCCGGGCGCGGCGTGCCCGCACACGGCCCGCGCCAGGCCGCATTGCAGCGCGTCGAGCGCGTCAAGCAGCCCCGGCGCCTCCAGCGGCGGCGCGTACAGCCTGTCCGGCGGCACGCCGCACAGCGCGCTGCCCCGCCGCGCGCAGAACGGCAGTTCCAGCCGCATCTCAAAGCGCGTGTGGTCCAGCCCGCGGTGGCGCGCCTCGACAAACGGATGCGCCGCGGCGTCGAGCGCATAGTGGCACAGGAACCCGAGCACATAGGCCGCAAGCGGCCCGCGGTCCTGCGCGAGCGGGATGAGTGCGCCAAACACGACCTCCGCGGGCGCGTCGTGCAGCGCGTTGCCGGTGCGCTTTTCGTGCCCGCGCAGCAGCGGCGGCGGAAGCCTGTCGTAAAAATAAACGTCGGGGCCGGGCAGGCCGGCGAGGAACGCCGCGCCGTGCCGCTGCGCGAGCACGGCGGCCGTCCCCGTGAGGCGGCCGCGCACGTCGTCCCCGAACAGCGTGTGGACATACAGACCGGGCATGTGACCAGTATACCAGTTTTTGAGCGCGCGGGCGAGCGTTTCTTTTTCCCGTTATGTACAATTTGTGAATCTTTTTTTCGGGCGTACACATTCGTCCTGAGGCATGATAAAATGACGGTATCCGCATATATGACGCGCCGCGTCCCGCCGGCGGGCGGCTCGCGCGGCGGCGCCCCAAAATTCAAGGCGTGCTGCAAAGAGGTGGACGTCCCCATGAAGAAGATCAAACCGCGGCGCAGGCATCTGCGCATCAACAGCCCGATGTCCTTCGGCGTGCTCTGCGCGCTGATCCTGCTGCTCGTCGGCGGCGCGGCCTACGGGCTGGCCGCCGGAATCATCGCCCCGGCCGTGCAGGCGCATCAGGCGGCCAACGCCACGATCGAGCCCTTGATCGTGCAGCCGAACAGCCCCACGCCGGGCGGCGCGACGCTCGCGCCGGGCACGACCCCGGACCCGAACGCGACGCTCGCGCCGGGCACGACGCCCGACCCGAACGCAACCGTCGATCCGAACGCGACGCCCGTCCCGCTCGGCACCGCGGCGCCCACGGTCACGCCCGCCGGGCGGCTTGCCGGGCGCGTCATCGGCATCGACGCGGCCAAGAGCCGCGGCTCGAAATACAGCGGCGTGTCGACGGGCGTGGCGGAATACCGCATCAACTTTGCGTATGCAAACGCGGTGAAGACGCTCCTGGAGGCCGAGGGCGCGACGGTCGTCATGACGCGCACGGCCGAGGACGAGATCGCCGACCCGTCCGTGCGCATCCGCACGGCCAACGACAGCAGCGCGGAGATCGTGCTGTCGATCATGTGCAACTACATCGACGCCTCCCAGACGCGCGGCACGCAGATGATCGTGCCCAGCAACCATGACCAGCGCAGCGCGTGCGACCGCCTGGCCACCTGCGTGCTCGACAGCTATGTGGCCGCGACCGATATGCCCACGCGCGAGGTCGGCGGCGAGGTCGTCCGCCACCTGACCACCTGGGAGGTGCTCAACGGCATCGACAAGCCGGTGGCGGCCATCGTGCTCGGGCACCTGAGCAACAGCACGGACGACCGCACCCTCAACGACCCGGATTTCCTCTCGCGCGCGGCGAACGCCATCGTCGACGGCATCGTGGAGTATTTCGCTTCCTGAGCGGGGGCGCTGCGGCGGCGCCCCGGATACGGGCCGCCCGTCCCGCCTGGCGCGGGACGGGCGGCCTTTTTGCCGCGCCCGCGTGATCCGTCCCCCCTGCAAGCCCTCTTCGCGCGGCAGCCGCCGCTCTTTTGCCGCGCCCGCGCGATCCGTCCCCTCCCGGCGGCGGCGCGCGGGGCGGGAGGGCGCAGCCGCGCCCGGCGCGGGCGGCCGCCCTGTCCTGTGAAAAAGGATTTTCTGTGAAGCAAATTTGACGGGAAAATGAAGGTTGGCTCTTGACCGGCGGGACGTTTTGCGCTATGCTCTTATAAAATGTCGCTCATCCGTATGTGGTGGATTGGAAAACAGATCAACTCAGGCATATTTTTTATGGGAAAGCGGGTGGAGAAGAATTGAAAAGGACGTTTCACGGCGGCGTGCATCCTCTGCGGGAGATCCATGAGGGCAAGCCGCTCACCAGCGCGTGCGCCGTTCGCGCGGTCGCGCCGTCGCTGGTGGTCATCCCGATGGGGATGCACCTTGGCGCGCCGAGCCGGCCGTGCGTAGCGCCGGGCGATCCCGTCAAGCTCGGCCAGCGCATCGCCGAGCCGGTCGGCCCGCTCGGCCTGCCGGTGCACGCGAGCGTGTCCGGCCAGGTCGTCGCGGTGGAGGAGCGGCAGCAGCTGCGCGCCGCGCCGGAGCTGTGCGTGGTCATCCAGACCGACATGCTCGACGAATGGGTCCCGCTCACGCCCGTGGGCGGCGCGGATACCGCCGAGCCGGAGCAGATCATCCTCGCCGTCAAGGAAGCGGGCATCTGCGGCATGGGCGGCGCGTCGATCCCCACGCATGAGAAGATGCAGGTGCCGCCGGACAAGCGCGTGGACACGGTCATCCTCAACGGCGCCGAGTGCGAGCCGTATCTCACGGCCGACCACCGCGCCATGCTCGAGCGGCCGGAGCGCATCGCGGACGGGCTGCGGCTCATCATGCGTGCCACGGGCGTGACGCGCGGCGTCGTCGCCATCGAGGACAACAAGCCGGACGCCATCGCCGCCATGCAGCGCGCGGTCGCATCCGTGCCGGGCGCGGAGGTGCTCGCGCTCAAAACGAAATATCCGCAGGGCGGCGAGAAGCAGCTCATCGAGGTCGTCACCGGCCGCCAGGTGCCGCGCGGCAAGCTGCCGGCGGACGCGGGCGCGCTGGTGTTCAACGTCAGCACCGCCGCGGCGGTGGCCGACGCGGTGACGCTCGGCCGCCCGCTCATCGAGCGCGTCACGACCGTGACCGGTTGCGTCAACGAGCCGTCCAACCTGCTGCTGCGCGTCGGCACGACGTATGCGGAGGCGCTCGCCGCCTGCGGCGGCGTGAAGGCGGACGCGGCCAAGCTCTTTGCCGGCGGGCCCATGACCGGGCTGTGCGCGCCGGACGACAGCGTGTCCATCACCAAGGCGACCAACGGCATCGTCGTGTTCGACAAGGCGCAGGCGGCTGCCTTTGAGGAGGGACCGTGCATCCGCTGCGGCCGCTGCGTGGACGCCTGCCCGCTGCATCTGATGCCCTATCAACTCAAATACGACTGCGAGGCGGGCGCCCTGGAGCGCGCAAAGGAGCACGGCGTGCTCGACTGCGTGGCCTGCGGCGCGTGCGCCTATGCCTGCCCCGCGCGGCGCCATCTGACGGCGGCGTTCAAGGCCGCCAAGGAAGAGCTTGCGGCTCGGGCGAAAAGGAGGTAAGCGACCATGCAATGGAAGGTATCCGCCGCGCCCCACATCCACGCCAAGGACAGCACCGCCACGCTGATGCGCGATGTGCTCATTGCGCTGCTGCCGTGCGTGATCGCGGGCGTGTGGCTCTTCGGGTGGCGGGCCGCGCTGGTCGTCGTGCTGAGCGTTGCGTTCTGCGTGCTGACGGAGCTCGTCTGCCAGAAGATCGGCAAGCGCCCCGTGCGCATCAACGACCTGTCCGCCGCCGTGACCGGCGTCATCCTCGCGCTGAACCTGCCGTCCACCGCGCCGTGGTGGATGATCCTCATCGGCGCTGTCGTGGCCATCGGGCTGGTCAAGCAGCTCTTTGGCGGCATCGGCGACAATTTCCTCAACCCCGCGCTCACGGCGCGCGCGGTGCTGCTGGCCTCCTGGCCGGCGCGCATGACCGCGACGAACACGGCCAGCGCCTACCCGCTGCCGTTTGACACCGTGACCAGCGCCACCGTGCTCACGCCGGGCTCGCCGCTCGACCCCTCCATGGCGGACCTGCTGCTCGGGCGCATCCCCGGCACGATCGGCGAGGTGTGCAAGGTGGCGATCCTGCTGGGCTTTGCCTACCTGCTCATCCGCCGCACGATCACCTGGCACATCCCGGTGATCATGACGGGCACGTTCGCGCTGTGCGCGTGGGCGTTCGGGCTCGACCCGCTCGTGTCCGTGCTCTCGGGCGGCCTGCTCTTTGGCGCGGTGTTCATGGCGACGGATTATGTGACCACGCCCATGACGCGCGCCGGGCAGGTGATCTATGCCGTGGGCGCGGGCCTCATCGTGGCGCTCATCCGCGCGTTTGGCAGCTATCCGGAGGGCGTGACGTACGCCATCTTGCTGATGAACGTCGTTACGCCGCTCATCGACCGCGCGGTGCGGCCGCGCATCTATGGGGAGGTGAAGACCCGTGCGTGAAGTATTGACCCTTGGCTGGAAGCTCCTGCTGCTGGCGGCCGTGGCCGGGCTGGCGCTGGGCGCGACCAACGCCGTGACGGAGGGCCCCATCGAGCAGCAGCGCATCGAGGCGGCCAACGCGGCCCGTCAGGCCGTGCTGGCCGACGCCGCCACGTTCGAGATCCTCGGCGAGGGGACGGACGGCATGGACGAGATCAGCCGCGGCCTGGACGCCGCGGGCGAAACGGTCGGCTATACGGCCCGCTGCACCGTGCAGGGCTACGGCGGCCCGATCGAGGTGACCGTCGGGCTCACGAGCGACGGCGCGATCGCCGGCGTGAACGTCGGCGGCGCGGACTTTGCCGAGACGGCCGGGCTCGGCGCGCGCGTGAAGGAGCCCTGGTTCGGCGAGCAGTACGTCGGGCTGGAGCCGCCCGTGGCGCTCACGGGCGACGGCGGCACGATCGACGCGGTCAGCTCCGCAACGATCAGCTCGAACGCCGTGACCTCGGCGGTCAACGCCGCGTGCGACGTCCATGTGGGACTGTTGGAGGGCAACTGATATGGAACAGAAACGGCAATCGCTCAAAAGCGTGTTCCTGGGCGGCGTCATCACCGAGAACCCGACGTTCCGCCTGGTGCTGGGCACCTGCCCGACGATGGCGGTCACGACCAGCGCCACCAACGGCGTGGGCATGGGCGCGGCGGCCACGTTCGTGCTGATCGGCTCGAACGTGGTGATCTCGCTGCTGCGCAACTTCATCCCGGATAAGATCCGCATCCCCGCGTTCATCGTGGTCATCTGCACGTTCGTCACGATGGTGCAGATGTTCATGCAGGCGTTCGTGCAGGAGCTGTACGCATCGCTGGGCATGTTCATCCCGCTGATCGTGGTCAACTGCATCATCCTGGCGCGCGCGGAGGCGTTCGCGTCGAAGAACCCGGTGCTGCCCTCGGCGGTGGACGGCCTCGGCATGGGCCTGGGCTTTACGATCGCCATCACGGTCATGGGCGCCATCCGTGAGCTCATCGGCAGCGGCACGGTGTTCGGCATGCAGGTGTTCGGCGCTTCCTATGAGCCCATGCTGCTGCTGGTGCTGCCGACGGGGGGCTTCCTCGTGTTCGGGCTGATGCTCGCGTCGATCAACATCATCACCGGCAAATTCGAGGCGCGCCGCGCGAAGAAGGCCGCGCCCGCCGGCGGAGAGGAGGCGGCCGCATGAACGAGATCGTAAAAGCGCTGCTGTTCATGGTCAGCTGCGTGCTCACGCACAATTTCATCTTCTCGCGCTTTCTCGGCTGCTGCCCGTTCCTGGGCGTGTCGAACCGGGTGGAGACGGCGTTCGGCATGGGCATGGCGGTCACGTTCGTGATGGGGCTTGCAAGCCTGTTCACGTACATGGCGTACCACTGGGTGCTCATCCCGCTGGAGCTGGATTATCTGAGCACGATCGCCTTCATCCTGATCATCGCAAGCCTCGTGCAGGTGGTCGAGATGTTCCTCAAAAAGTCCGCTCCCGCGCTGTACAGCGCGCTGGGCATCTACCTGCCGCTGATCACGACCAACTGCGCCGTGCTCGGCGTGTGCATCCTCAACATCGGCAGCCCCACCACGCTGGCAAACGGCATGGTCGTGGAGTACAACCTCGTGTACTCGGTGCTCAACGGCGTTTTCGGCGCGCTCGGCTTCCTGCTGGCCATCGTGCTGATGGCGGGCGTGCGCGAGCGGCTCGAGTCGGCGAAGATCCCCAAGCCCATGCGCGGCTTCTCCATCTCGCTGATCATCGCCGGCCTCATGAGCATCGCGTTCATGGGCTTCAACGGGCTGGTATAAGGGGGTAAGTACGTATGGACTGGGTTGCGATTCTATCCGCGCTGGGCGTGCTCGGCGCGCTGGGCCTCGTGTTCGGGCTGGTGCTCGGGCTCGTGGGCAAGAAGTTCGCCGTGGAAACGGACGAGCGCGTGACGCTCGTGCGCGAGTGCCTGGGCGGCGCCAACTGCGGCGCATGCGGCTATGCCGGCTGCGACGCGTTCGCCGAGGCCGTCGTCAGGGGCGACGCGCCGGCGGACGGCTGCAAGCCGGGCGGCACGAAGACGGCGGCGGCCATCGGCGCCATCATGGGCGTGGACGTGTCGGACATGGTGCCCAAGGTCGCGCGCGTGCGCTGCAACGGCACGTGCGACAACGCCGTCATGCGCTATGAGTACAGCGGCATTGAAAGCTGCCGCGCCGCCGCGTCGATCGCGGGCGGCCCCAAGGCGTGCCATTACGGCTGCCTCGGCTTTGGCGACTGCGTGGCCCGCTGCGCGTTCGACGCCATCAGCATATCCAACGGCATCGCGCACGTCGATGTGGACAAGTGCACCGGCTGCGGCATGTGCGAGAGCGTGTGCCCGCGCGGCGTCATCCATCTGCTGCCGCGCGACAAGACCATCGTGGTCGCCTGCCGCAACAGGGAGATCGGCAAGACCGCCCGCCTGCAATGCAAGACCGCCTGCGTCGGCTGCAAGCGGTGCGAGCGCAACTGCCCCTCCGACGCCATCCACGTCGAGGACGGCGTGGCCGTCATCGACGAGACGAAGTGCACCCGCTGCGGCGCGTGCGTGGCGGGCTGCCCGATGCACTGCATCCAGAACTTCTACGAGGGCGCGCAGGGCTGAAACCCTGCCGCCCCCGCTCATGACAGGGGAGGAAACGCTATGGAAGCGAAGGGATGGACGGCCGTGAGAATCTTCCGCCTGGCGGTGCTGGGCATCCTCGCGGTGGCGCTGCTGACGGGCGGCACGCTCCGGCTGCGCGACGCGCTGGCAAACGAGGACGTCGCGGCGCCGGATTTCAACCTGCTCACGGAGGAGGAGCTGGCCGGCACGCCGTACGTTTCCGGCAACGTGGAGCTGGTGCTCGACTGTTTTGCCGAGTCGTACACCACGCGCAACGACGTGCGCGTCTCGGACGAGAGCGATGAGCTGTACTACCTCGTGCCCGCCGCGCCCACCGACAGCGAGGGGTACTACCACTGCACCTACCTGCTGTGCCTGGAGGTGCGGCCGGAGCATTTCGCCGTCATGGACCAGATCATGGACGAGACGTGGGATGAAAACTTCACGGGCGACGAGTATACCCGCTTTGAGATCGGCACCTCGCGCGTGACGTCCATGGAGAGCGACCTGCTCGCGCTGCGCGAGGAGTACGCCGAGGAGGTGGGGCTCGTGGACTGGCTCGCGGAGTCGGAGCTGCTCGGCACGACCGACGAGGCGGAGATCCGCGCGCGCATCCTGCCGTACGTCGTGCGCGTCGGCGTGGGACCGGAGAGCCCGCTCGTGGGCGTGGCCCTGTTCGCGGCCGGCCTGCTGGTGCTGGGCGTGTTCCTCTATCAGCTGCTGCACCGGCGGCAGCAGGCGAACCCGTACGGACAGAACGACGGCGGCCCGGCGGCGCATTACGACGGCAGCACGCCCGATGGCGGCGTGTCGCCCTATGGCGCCGCGGCGCAGAATGACGCCGCTCCGTTCCATGACGCCGCGGCGCAAAACGATGCCGCTCCGTTCCGTGACGCCGCGGCGCAGGACGAACCCCTGCCGCCGCGCGGCGAGGGCGAGTGACGCGGCAAGGACGAGCGATACGGGGAAGAACAGGGGGCGCAAGCCCCCTTTTTGCTTGACCGCGCGGCTGCGGCCGCAGCAAAACGAAAGGCAGGGTGAAGGCAGATGAAGGACGAGAGGGCGATCCTGTTCCAAGACGTCCGCCTGGCGGGCAGGGGGGAACGGGTGGACGTGCTGGTGCGCGGCGGGCGCATCGCGGCCGTCGGCCATGCGGACGCCGAAGCGGACGCGGACGTGATCGACGGCGGGGGACGGCTGCTCTGCCCTTCGTTCATCGATCCGCATACGCACCTGGACAAGGCGTTTCTGGAAACGCCGCGCGAGGCGGAGGGGCTCATGGACGCCGTGGCGCTGACGCAGGAGTACCAGCGCAGCCTGCCCCTTTCACAGGTCCGGGAGGACGTCGCGCGCCGGGGGGAGCAGGTGCTCGCGCGCGAGCTTGCAAACGGGACGGGGCTTGTGCGCAGCCACGTCAGCGTGGACGGGATCTGGGGCATGGAGGCGTTCTATGGCAGCTGCCAGCTGCGCGCGCGCTATGCGGGGCGGCTCGATGTGCAGCTGTCCGTACCGTACGACGCGCGGTATGCCGGCCCGTGGGAGGAGGCGGCGCGCAGCGGACAGATCGACTATATCGCCGGGTATCCCACCATCTCGCCCGACTATCGCGCCGCGGTGGATGAACTCATCGCGCTGGCGGAGCGGTTTGTGCTCCCGCTCGACCTGCATGTGGACGAATCCGACGAAGCGAACGTGGCGTGCTTTTGTTACCTGCTCGAGCAGACGATCGAGCACGGGCTGCAGGGCCGGGTGAACTGCTCGCATGTGACGGCGCTGGCCGCCGTGCCGGACGATCGGGCGGAGGCGGCGGCGGCGCTGTGCGCCCGCGCCGGGGCCAGCGTCATCGCGCTGCCCTCGTGCAACATGTTCCTCATGGGCCGCGGCGACCGGGGCCTCGTCCGCCGCGGGATCACGCGCATCGCGGAGCTCGAGCGCGCGGGCGTGAACGTCGCCGTCGCGTCCGACAACATCCGCGACCCGTTCCGCCCCTTCGGCAACGGCGACCCGCTGGAGGAGGCGCTTTTGACGTGCCAGCTGCTCTCGCGCGGGACGGCGCGGGGCATGACGGACGTGCTGGCCATGATCACCGAAAACGCGGCGCGCGCGAGCGGCCTGACGGACTATGGCCTGCGCGAGGGCGCGGCGGCGGATCTCGTGCTGCTGGACGCGCCGGATGAAAAGACCGCCCTGATCGAGAACGCGCCGCGCCTAATCGTGCTCAAGGCCGGCCGCCCGGTCGCGGGAGGGCTGCGCCCCGTCCGCCCCGCGGCGGAGGAAAAAGGCTGTTGACAGGAGCGCGCGGATTGTGTAAAATGTTCCCAGAAGGGCATCCCTTATCTTTTATGAGCATTGGCTCAACCATGAAATGCGTGCCTCGATTCATGCAAATCTATTTTAGAAGAAATCCACATAACGCGGATGTCCGAAAGACCGCTATCTTTCTACCCTTGGAATTCCTGTAGCTCGAGAGTGCGCGACCGCCGCATGTTCTTGGAAAGAACCCCATAACGACCAATCACTCGGGAGAGCATCGAGAGCCGTTTTGCTTTTGCTCGATCCTGGAAAGAGACCATTCCGACCGACGGCCATCGCGCGGCGTTTACTGCGCGTGACACGGGCCGCCGCTGGGTTGGACGGCATTATTTTGTATTGCGTTTCAACTGAACTCGGGAGAGCGGGAGCGGTCCGCCCCGCCCGTTCCTGGAAAGAAGATCATTCTGACTGGCGTCCTCTGTCGGGCGCGCCCATGCGGCGCGCGGCAGGCGCCAAAAGGAACGATCTTTTTGTTTTTTCAAGGGTGTGACAGACGGACCGTCTGCCGCAGATAAAAACACAGAAAAGGAAGGATCAGACTGTTATGGACAAATCCGCAAAGCTCCTTTGGCTCTCCCAGGAAGACGTCATTGCGACCGGCGTGCTCGATGATGACATCGGCAAGATCATCGACGCGGAGATCAAAGCCTATTCCCTGATCGCCAACGGCGAGGGCGCGGACCCGGTCGCGCCGCAGGTGCACTTCCACGGCGACCAGGCGGGCAATATCTTTGCCATCCATCCGGCATGGGTCGCGGGCGATGTGAACGTCGCCGGCATGAAGCTTGGCGCGCGCGCGCCCGAGAACCGCAAGGTCGGCATGCCGTCGATCACCTCCATCGTGGAAATGATCAACCCGGAGAACGGCCGCCCGTTCTGCATCGGCGATTCCACGCTGATGACCGCCTACCGCACCGGCGCGACCACCGGCGTCGGCGCGCGCTACTTCGCCCGCAAGGATTCCGAGGTCGTCGGCCTGTGCGGCGCGAGCGTCATGGGCCGTCCGCAGATCATGGCCATCTGCCACGAGCTCAAGAACATCAAGGAGATCCGCCTCTACGATATCTATCAGGAGAAGGCGGAGGCGTTCAAGGCCGAGATGGAGCCGATCATCGGCAAGACCATCACCGTCGTGGACAGCGCCGAGAAGGCCCTGAAGGATGCGGACGTCATCGCGCCGACGACGCTCGTCTCTGCGAAGAACGCCTACATCAAGCCGGAGTGGCTCAAGCCCGGCGCGTTCTGCGCGAACATCTCCGACAACGACTATACCTTCGAAGCCGTCAAGAAGATGGACCGCATCTGCTACGACAGCAAGAAGCAGTTCGGCATCCCGGTGACGATGGGCCTGATGAAGGAAGCGGGCCTGCTCAACCCGGACGACTGCGTCCAGATCGGCGACGTGATCAACGGCAAGGCGCCCGGCCGCCAGAGCGACAAGGAGATCTGCCTGTTCACCTCCATCGGCATGGGCATCACGGACCTGATCGTCATGAAGCGCATCTACGACGTGGCCGTCGAGAAGGGCATCGGCACCGAGCTGACGCTCTGGAACGCGCCCAAGTGGGCGTAAGGCGCAAAAACGGGCAAGGAGATGACCAACATGCGGGAAAATCGGGAACTGCTCTATGAGGTGCGCGCGCCAAAGACCCTGCTGGAGATGACCTGGCCGGAGGTCGACGCGCTGCGCAAAAAGACGGACATCGCGATGCTGTCCACCGGCGCGGTCGAGCAGCACGGGCATCACCTGCCGCTGGGCTGCGACACGATCCAGAGCACCGAATCGCTGCGCTATGCGCACGACATCCTGCTCGAGAAGTACGGCGTGGAGAGCCTCATCGCCCCCACCATCCAGTTCGGCATCTGCCCCGGCGCCATGTGCTACCCCGGATCGATCACGCTGCGGACCTCGCCGCTCATCGCGGTGCTCGAGGATGTGTGCGAAGGCCTGTCCCACCACGGGTTCAAGAACATCATCCTGTTCCTCGGCCATGATGAGAACTATGCCTCCTCCATGGTCGCGGCGCAGAACGTGGTGGACCGCCACAGCGACGCCAAGGTCGTCGTGCTCAACCCGATGCCGGCGCTCAAGGCCAGCGAGCGGCAGAACCTCAAGCTGGACAAGAACCCGCGCCCGGACGGGCACGGCGGCGCCGGCGAGACCTCGCGCGGGCTGTGCCTGCATCCGACCCTGGTCTATATCGACCGGGCGCAGGACGACCATTGGGATCCCGCCAAGGCGGTGGTGGACGACGAGCCGATCCTCGGCGGCGAACCGCCGCTGCTGGGCGGCGGCGTCTACAATCCCGCCAACGAGGGCCGCAGCTACAGCTACGAGGCCGGGGACCCCGGCCAGACCGGCGATCCCAGCGGCGCCAGCGCGGCCGCGGGCGTCAAGGCGTACTCCGCCTTGGCGGAGGGCGTGGAAAAGGTCGCTTAGATGCTGTTCGGGCGGGGCAGCAAGTAAGGACTGGTCCTTCCCGTCCGAACGGGTCCGCCGCGCCGCGCGGCGCGGCGGACCTTTCCCAAAACCTCAAGGGTACGGAGTCATGATGCAGAGTTCTCTCAGGCGCCTCGACGGCGTTGCAAAGGTCACCGGAAGGTTGAAGTTTTCGTCGGACATGGTCCTGCCGTCCATGCTGTATGCCGTGCCGGTGCTCTCCACGGAGGCGCACGCGCGCATCCTGTCGGTCGATGCGTCCGAGGCGCTGAAGCTGCCCGGCTGCGTGAAGGTCTACACCGGGCGCGACGTGCCCTGCAACCGCGTGGGCTACCTGCACGACCATCCCGTCATCTGCGACGACAAGGTCCGCTTCTATGGCGACATCGTCGCGGTCGTGGCCGCCGAGACGGAGGAGATCGCCCGCCGCGCTGCCCGGCTGGTGCGCGTCGCCTACGAGCCGCTGCCCCTCATTGAGACGGTCGAGCAGGCGCTCTCGCTCGAGCGCGGCAAGGTGCACGACCAGATGGAGAACAACATCTGCCATCAGATCCATTATGCGCGCGGCGATGTGGACGCGGCATTCTCAAAGTGCAAATACATCGTTGAAAACGAATATACCTTCCAGCAGGTCGATCACTGTTTTCTGGAGACGGAGTGCGGCGTCTCGTCGCTGGAGGACGGCAAGCTCGTCATCCGCTCCGGCAGCCAGAACGTGTATTACGACCGCGGACAGATCGCCGAGGGCCTGGGCCTGCCGGAGGAGCAGGTCGTGGTCATCGCGCCGTATACCGGCGGCGGCTTCGGCGGCAAGGGCGACATCAGCGTGCAGTGCCTCATCGGCCTTGTCACGCTCGATACGGGCCGCCCCTGCAAGATGCATTTTTCCCGGGAGGAGCGCTTCATCAACGGCGTCAAGCGCCATCCCGGCAAGGTACGCATGAAGACCGGCGCGGATGAGAACGGCGTCATCCAGGCGCACGAGGTCTACGCCGTGCTCGACGGCGGCGCCTATACGGTGTTTGGCAACGTGGTGCTGGAGATCGCCACGGAGTGCTGCGCCGGGCCGTACCGCTTCCCCAACATCCGGGTCGATACCTATAACGTATACACCAACAACGGCGTCAACGGCGCGTTCCGCGGCTTCGGCGCGGCGCAGGGCTGCTTCCCGCTCGAGGGGCAGATGAACGCGCTGGCCCGCAGGATGGGCATGGACGCGATCGAGCTGCGCATCAGGAACTGCCTGCGCCAGGGCGAGCGGCAGGGCCTTGGGCACATCCTGCTGTCCGACACGCGCATGTATGAAACGCTGTGCGAGGCCAGCAGGGACCCGCTCTGGACAGGGCGCGCGGCTTACCGGAGCAGCCGGGGCGGCGTCCGCACCGGCGTGGGCGTCGCCGCGGGCATGAAGGGCTACAGCGTCGGCATCAACGGCGCGCCGGATTTCAGCTTTGCGCAGGGCGTTGCCACGCGCGACGGGCGCTTCTGCCTGTCCGTCGCCTGTATCGAGATGGGGCAGGGCTGCTTCACGGCCATGGCGGAGATGTTTGCCGAGACGCTGAAGATCCCGCCCGAACGGGTCGAATTGATGGACCTGTGCAATTCCGAGCTGAACGAGGAGACCGGCGCGACCGCATCCTCCCGCGTGACGCACGCGGTGGGGCTCGCCGTGACCGCCGCCGGGAACGAGCTCGTCGCCGCGCTGCGCGAGGCGGCGGCGCGGGCGCACGGCGTGCCGGAGGACGCGCTGCAGCATGTGCAGGGCGGCTTCCTGCTCAAGGGGCGGCTGATCCCGTTTGCGTCCGTCGCGGCGGGCTGCCCCGCGGATATCGTGCGCCGCACGCGCGTGCGCACGAAGTATTCCGACCAGCCGAGCGAGGGCGCGCTGGGCCATCCGCACGTGCTCTACAGCTCCAACGTGCAGCTTGCGCTCGTCGAGGTGGATACGGCCACCGGCATGGCGCATGTGGACCGGATGCATGTCTATGTGGACGTGGGCCGCTGCATGAACCGGCAGCAGGTGGAGGGGCAGAGCGAGGGCGGCGTCGTGATGGGCGCTTCCTACGCGCTGCTGGAGAAGGTGGAGCGCCGGGCCGGCCGGCCGCTGAACCCGTCGTTTTCCAGCTATGTGCTGCCCACGGCGCTGGATGCGCCGCCCGTGATCGAGAACCACATCCTCGAATATCCGGAGCCGGCGCATCCGTTCGGCGTCAAGGGCATGGGCGAGAACGCGACTACGCCCACGGCGCCCGCGATCGTGGACGCGGTCAACGACGCGCTCGGCACGCACTTTACGGAGCTGCCGCTCTCGCCGGAGCTGCTCGCGGCCGAGACGAACCCCTGGAAGGGACCCCCGGCAGACGGACGGCCCGTATGATATGCGCATCCCGCCCCGTTGCACAACGGACGGATCGGACAAGCAACCAGCATGACGAATGGAGGAGAATGATTTGAGCAACCAGATCCCAAAGCTCACGCTTGAGAGCGTACCGCTGAAGCTCCTTGCCATCTGCGGCAGCCCCCGCCGCGACAGCAACTCGCAGATCCTGCTGGATCTGGCGGTGGAGGGCGCAAAGAGCGCCGGCAACGTCGAGGTCGAGCACTATACGTTCGACGGCAAGAAGATCAGCGGCTGCACGGCGTGCAACGCCTTCTGCATCAAGAACCACGACTGCGTCCACAAGGACGGCTTCCAGGAGTTTGCGCAGAAGTGGCTGCGCGCGGACGCGATCGTCTGGGCGCTGCCGGTGTACACGATGTCCGGCCCGGCCATCGTGCGCGGCGTGCTCGACCGCCTGGGGGAGGTGTTCCTCGGCAACCGCATCGAGCAGGTCAAGGCCGGCGGCACGCTGCCGCACTTTATGAAGGCATGCGGCATCATCGTGCAGGGCAGCTCGCGCTTTGGCAACCAGGAGATCGTCATCGAGGGCATGATCGACCATCTCATCACGATGGACTGCATCCCGGTGTGCGCGGACATGCCCCATTCGCACATCGGCGTGGCGGGCCACGTTGTGGACGGCCAGCGGCCGGACGACCATGAGGGCCTGATGACGCAGAGCCGGGAGATCGGCCTGCGCGTGGCGCAGGTGGGCAAGATGCTCAAGCTCGGCAAATACGCCATTGCCGACTCGCTCAGCGACGACTATTTCTGCTCGCCGGACAGCTTTGCAGAAAACCTGAGACCGGAGGTGTAACAACATGGCGGCTCTGACGAACAAAGAGATGGTCAACGTCCTCAAGGGCGAGGACGTCAAGGTCAACATCCTCGTGATCAACTGCAGCCCGAAGGTCAAGAGCAATTCCCGCGTGCCCGTGGCCGCGGTGATCGAGGCGGTGGAGCGCATCCCCGGCGCGAACATCGATACCTTCAGCTTTGCCAACAAGAAGATCGAGTATTGCCGCCATTGCCGCGCGCATTACTGCGTGGAGCACCAGGAATGTATCTTCCAGGACGATTTCCAGGAGTTCAAGGCCAAGTGGCTGTGGGCCGACGGCATCGTATGGGTCAGCCCGGTGTACCACATGGGCCCGCCGTCAAAGGTGCGCGCGGTGCTCGACCGGCTCAGCGAGGTTGAGTTCGGCGCCGTGCACGACCGCATGAACAAGAAGGGCTGCGGCCTGATCTATCCGAAGTTCTACAAGGCCGTGGGCGCCGTCGTGCATGGCGCGACGCGCTTTGGCGGGCAGGAGCTCACGTGCCAGTTCTTCCTCAACCACACCGTGCTGCTGGACTGCATGCCCATCTCCGGCAACATGCCGGAGTGCTACATCGGCGCGCTGGGCCATTCCCCAAACCCGGAGGCGCTCGCGGCCGACAAGCAGTTCCTCGAGTCGGCGCAGTCCGTCGGCAAGCGCGTGACGGAGGCGGCCAAGATCATGAAGGCGGCGCGCATGCTGCTGTGCGGCGATCTGGACGAGCAGTGGTTCCCGTCGCAGCAGGTGATGGGCGGCTTTGACAAGGAGGGCTTCATCGCCCGGCTTGACAACGAATAAACAGAACAGCGGACAAACAGAAAAGGAGAAACGACGATGCCTTACAAACCGAACGATGTCACCGTGAAGATCCTCGGCGTGTCCGGCAGCCCGCGCAAGGGCCTGACGGATCACCTGACGCAGCTGGCGCTTGAGGAAGCGGCCAAGGTGCCCGGCGTGACCACGGAGTTCCTGCCCCTGCGCACGAAGCACATCGAGCACTGCATCCAGTGCGAAGCCTGCCTCAAGCTCACCCCGGGCGAGAAGTATGAGCATTACTGCCGCCCGTTCCATGACGATATGGACGAGCTGATGAAATACTGGCTGCAATTCGACGGGTACATCGTGGCCTCCCCGGTCTACGACATGAACGTCACGCCGATGCTGAACATCTTCTTCAACCGCTTCCGCCCGCTGTGGCGCTGCTACCGCGGCATCCATCAGAACAAGGTCGGCGGCTCCATCTCCATCGGCGGCACGCGCCATGGCGGCCAGGAGACGACCGTCGCCATGATCAACAACTTCTTCCTCGCCAACGAGATCGTCGTCACCGGCGGCCCGGCGGGCAACTACTGCGGCGCGTGCGTCTGGTCCAAGGACAAACTGCCCAAGGACTTTGACGACCCGATCGGCGTGGAGAAGGTCCTGGGCGTCGGCCGCCGCGTGGCGGAGGTCGCCAAGATCATGAAGGCGGGCCGCGAGATCGTCGGCGACGCCCGTCCCGAGTGGGAGATCTGATCCCGGAGGGATCCCTGCGCCGCCGCGTCAACCTCCCGCGGCGGTGCGCCCCCGGTCCTGTCCCGGCAGGGCGCTGTTACAAATCCATAGGAAATGGGACGGATTCCCAGGTAGCATCCACAAGGTTGTGCGGCGGACCGCACAAAAACAGATCATGCGAAAGGAAAGGAAACCCATGAAAAAACGGCTGTTCCTCATTGCCCTCGCGCTGGTCATGGTTGTATCCGTGGCCTGCGCGTCGGACACGACGCCCCCCGCGTCCGACCCGACGGACGCCCCCTCGACCGGAACCGAACAACCTGAAGAAGGCGACGCGACGGCCGCACCGGACGATTCCGCACAAGAGCCCTTCCGCGTGGCGATCCTGCTGCCGGGCCTCATCAGCGACGCCGGCTGGAACGCGGGCGGCTACTATGGCGCCGAGTACCTCAACGAGAACGTCGAAAACGTCGAAGCCACCTACATCGAGAACATCACCACCACCGTTGCCGAAGCCACGCTGCGCGACTATGCCGACCAGGGGTACGACCTCATCTGCGGCTGGTCGTTCGACATGGGCGACTACATCATGAAGGTCGCGCCGGATTATCCGGATACGAAGTTCGTCTGGTCGCAGGGCTACATGACGCTGGACAACATGGCCACCGTGTCCGCTCCGCTGCAGGAGACGGCCTACCTGTGCGGCATGATCGCCGCCGGCATGAGCGAGACGGGCGTCATCGGCTACATCGGCGGCATGGACACCATGCCCATGATCGCGGCGCTCGAGGGCTTCAAGGAGGGCGCGCGCGCCTTCAACCCGGATATCGAGATCAAATACGCGTTCGCCGGCACCTGGTCCGATACGGAGCTGGGCAAGCAGACGGCCGTCGCCATGTTCGAACAGGGCGTGGACGTGCTCATGGGCCGCGGCGACGGCATCGCGCTGGGCTGCTTCCAGGCCTGCATCGAGAATGGCGTGTACTGCTTTGGCGACGTGTCCGACCAGAACGAGCTCGCGCCCGAGCTGCTGCTCACGAGCACCGGCTGGAACGTGGGGCGCAGCCTTGAGCTGGTCATCGACGACATCCGCGCCGGCACGTTCGAGGGCAAGGAGTACAGCGGCGGCATGGCGCTGGGCGTGTGCGACATCACGGACTTCCACGGCCTCGTGCCGGATGACCTGGCCGCCGTCGTCAACGAGGCGCGCGAGCAGATCAAGAGCGGCGAGCTGGTGATCGAAGCCAAGACCGAGATCAGCGAGTGACCGGCAATCGGCCGGCGACCCTTGTTTCCGCTGCGGCTCCGGCCGCAGCGGGAACCCCCCGCTCCGGGCGGGAAACGGACGCAGACGGGGAATGAGTATGAACAACGAATGTATCGTCCGGTTTGAAAACCTGACCAAGCGCTTTGGCGACAACGTCGCAAACGATCACATCGATCTGGAGATACACAAGGGCCAGATCCACGCCATCCTGGGAGAGAACGGCTCCGGCAAGAGCACGATCATGAAGATCCTTTACGGGCTGTACCAGCCCACCGAGGGCAGCATCTACGTGCGCGGCGAGCGGGTGCGCTTCTCCTCCTCCAAACAGGCGATCGAAAAGGGCATCTGCATGATCCACCAGCACTTCATGCTGGTCAAGCAGATGACGGTTTTTGAAAACATCATCAGCGGCGACGCGCGCAACCGCCGCGTCATCAACAAAAAGGAACTCATCGCCCGGATCAGGCAGATCTCCGACAAGTTCGGCCTGCAGATCGATCCGGACAAATATATCTATCAGCTTTCCGTCGGCGAGCAGCAGCGCGTGGAGATCATCAAGGCGCTCTACCGCAACGCCGAGATCCTGATCCTGGACGAGCCGACCTCCGTGCTCACCAAGCAGGAGACGTTTGAGCTGCTGCGCGTGCTCCGCGTGCTGGTGGACGAGGGGATGACGGTCATCTTCATCTCCCACAAGCTCGAGGAGGTGCTGGAGTTTGCCGATGTGTGCACGGTGTTCCGCGCCGGCAAAAAGATCGGCACCGTGCTCACGCGCGATACCGACAAGGTCTCGCTCTCGCGCATGATGGTCGGGCGGGACGTGGTGTTCCGCGTCGCGCGCGACGAGCTGGCGCCCGGCGAGACGGTGCTGCGCGTGCGCGACCTGTCCTTCCGCAACAAATACGGCCGCGTCGTGGTGGACGGGGTCAACCTGGAGGTGCGAGCGGGCGAGGTGCTCGGCATCGCAGGCGTGGACGGCAACGGCCAGACGGAGCTGTCCGAGCTGATCATGGGCACGGAAAAGCCTTCCGCCGGGACGATCGAGCTGGCGGGGCAGGACGTGACAAAGCTCAGCGTGGCGCAGCGCATCGGGCAGCACCTGAGCGCCGTCCCTGCGGAACGAAACGGCATCGGCGCCATCGGGCAGATGTCGATTGCGGACAACGTCATCCTGCGCGACTTTGGCAAGAGCCCGTACGCAAAGGGCATCGTGCTCAACCGCGAGGAGGCGCTCAAGGCGACCGAGCGCTTCCGCAAGTGGTATGAGATCAAGCTCGCCAGCCCCGATATGCCGGCCGAGCAGCTCTCCGGCGGCAACCTGCAAAAGGTCATCCTCGCGCGCGAGCTGGCCCGCGACCCGCGGGCGCTCGTGTGCGTGAACCCGACGCGCGGCCTGGACGTGGGCGCGATCGAAAACGTCCACAGCAGCATCCTGGAAACGCGCAAGTACGGCACGGGCGTGCTGCTCATCTCCACGGAGATGGAGGAGATCCTCTCGCTCAGCGACCGCATCGCCGTCATGTTCGAGGGCCGCATCATGGGCGTGCTGGAGAACCGGGAGGATCTGGACATGGACAAGCTCGGCCTGATGATGGCCGGCGCTGAGGCGAACTGAGGTGACGGCCATGCGCAAGGAAAAGGAAAAATACCGCAAATCGGCGGACGGCCTGCTCGTCGTGCTGCTCACGGCGCTGCTGTCGTTCATCGCGTGCAGCCTGCTGCTCAGGCTGTACGACGCCGACCTCGGGACGGCCTATGCGGCGCTCATCCGCGGCTCCTGGGGCACCAAATATACCATCGGCGAGACGCTCTCCAAGGCGGCGCCGCTCATGCTCGTTGCGCTCGGCTTTGCAGTGGGCGCGCGCAGCGGCATGTTCAACATCGGCGGCGAGGGGCAGATGTTTGCCGGCGCGCTCGGCGCGGCGCTGGTGGGCCTGTATCTGCCGGAGGGCACGCCGATGGCGCTGGCCGTGGTGCTCATCGTGCTTGCGGGCGCGGTGTTCGGCATGCTGTGGGCCATGCCGGTGGCGTTTCTCAAGACGCGCTTTGGCGTAAGCGAGATCGTCATGACGGTCATGCTCAACGAGGTGGCCTCCGGCATCGTCTCCTATCTGGTCAGCGTTCCGATGAAGGACCCCATGACGCCCATCCACCAGTCGCCCATCATGCAGGAAAACTTCCAGCTGCCGGAGCTGATGGCCGGCACGAAGATCCATCTGGGCGTGGTCATTGCGCTGGTGCTGGTGTTCGTGGTCTGGTTCTTCCTCGACCGCACCACCGTGGGCTATCAGCTCAAGGCGACGGGCCTTTCCAGCCGTGCGGCGCTCTACGCCGGCATTCCGGTCACGTCGGTCATGGTGCTGTCCATGATGGTCTCGGGCGGCTTTGCCGGCATCGCCGGCGCGTTTGAGGCCACGGGCGTGCACCTGCGCCTGATCGAGGGCGTGACGGGCGGCTGCGGCTTTACGGCCATCATCGTCGCGCAGCTGGGCAAGAACCGGCCCATCGGCATCGCCGTGTCGGCGCTGGTATTTGCAAGCCTCACCGTCGGCTGCGCCGCGATGCAGCGCGCCGTGGGCACGCCGGCCATGCTCTCGGACATGATCGAGGGGCTTGCGGTGCTGTTCTTCATCATGAGCGAGTACATCGTCAAGCGCACGCGCAAGGCGATCAACAACAAGGCTGCGGCAAAGAGGCTTGCGGCGGCCGCGCAGGCGTAGGGAAGGGGGCCGTACAATGGGTTCTGTTCTGACCGTAGATTTTGTGACCGGGCTCCTGGCCAGCAGCTTTTCGCTGGCGGTGCCCCTGCTCATCGCCACGCTCGGCGAGATCTTTGTGGAGCGCTCCGGCCTGCTGAACATGGGCATGGAGGGCATGATCCTGATGGGCTGCTTCGTCTCGTACATCGGCGCCATCTATGGCGGCGGCGTCGTGGCGGGCGTGGGCGCGTCCGTCGTCATGGGCGTGCTGATCGGGCTGCTGATGGGCCTGCTCACGCTCAAGATGCTGGCCAACCAGTCCATCTGCGGCATCGTGTACAACTTCTTCGCCACGGGCTTCACCGGCTTTTTCAACCGGTACATCCTCGGCGTCTCGCTGATCCCGACCACGGTGGATACGCTCACCCCCATCGAGATCCCGCTGCTGTCCGACATCCCGATCATCGGCTTCCTGTTCAGCCAGAACATCATGGGCTATCTGGCGATCCTGCTGGTGCCGGTGGCGGCGTTCATCCTGTTCCGCACGAACCTGGGCCTGAAGATCCGCGCCGTGGGCGGCAACGCGCAGGCGGCCGACACCATGGGCATCGACGTGATCAGGATCCGCTGCTGGATGTGGATCGTCGGCGCGGTGTTCTGCTGCCTGGCGGGCGCCTACCTGACGCTGACCATCGGCCTGTTCTCCGACGGCATGAGCAACAACCGCGGCTTCATCGCCATCGCGCTGGTCGTATTCGCGCGCTGGATGCCGTGGAACGCGCTGCTGGGCGCGTTCGTGTTCGGCTTTGCGGACGCGCTGCAGCTGCGCCTGCAGGCGCTCAGCCTGGGCATCCCGTACCAGTTCCTGGTCATGCTGCCCTATGTGCTGACGATCATCGTGCTGCTCATCGGCGCGCGCTCGCGCTTTGTCAACCCGTCCGTGGTGGGCGTCCCCTATGTGCGCGAGGGCAAGGAGCTCAACTGATCCGCGCCGGCTGCGCTTGGGCGCGGCCGGCGATCGACCATCTACCATACTTAAAGAGAGGTGCAACCAATGAATCTGTTTGATCTGACCGGTAAGAACGCATTTGTGATCGGCTCCGGCGGCATCGGTTCCGCAATCGCGGAGGGCCTGTCCTGGCAGGGCGCGAACGTCGTCGTGGCGGATATCTCCGAAAAGAACGCAAAGAGCGCCGCCGAAAAGATCCGCGCGGCGGGCGGCACGGCCGATTATCTCGTGGCAGACATCACGAAGAAGGCGGATATCGAAGCCATGTTCGCCGCGATGGACGCAAAGCTCGGCCGCCTCGACATCCTGGTCAATTCGGCGGGCATCGGCTCGTTCTCGTCCGCGCTGGACATGACCGAGGAGGTCTGGGACACCGTGATCAATCACTTCCTCAACAGCGCCTTCTGGTGCTGCCAGCAGGCGGCAAAGCGCATGGTCAAGACCGGCGGCGGCAAGATCATCAACATCTGCTCCATGAGCGGCATGGTCGTCACCGGCGACGTGGGCTCCAGCTACGCGGCCGCCAAGGCGGGCCTCATCCAGGTGACCAAGTCGCTGGGGTGCGAGTGGATCCGCTACGGCATCAACGTCAACGGCATCAGCCCCGGCATGGTGCGCACCGCGCTGACCGACCCGATGTTCGAGGGCAACCCGGAGGCCGTGGCCGAGTATGACGCGCTGATCCCGCTGGGCCGCATGGCGCAGCCGATCGATATGGTCGGCGCGGCGCTGTTTTTGGCCGCGCCCGCGAGCGATTACATCGTCGGGCAGAACATCGTGGCCGACGGCGGCTACACCCTGCGCTGAAGCCGCCGCGGGAAGCGCACAACGGAATTGGAGGTTAGGCAACATGGAAGTCGGAACGCTCAACACGATGTTCAAGGCATATGCGCCGGCCGAGATGGCAAAGCGCATCGCCGCCTACGGCATCCGCAAGGTGCAGCTGGATATGGCGTTCAACGGCCGCGGCTATGATGTGGACGAGCTGACGCCGGAGCTGTGCGGCGAGGTGCGCCAGGCGTTTGCGGACGAGGGCATCGAGATCCTCGCCGTCAGCGGCCATCAGAAGATCGCCTTCCCGGAGAAGGAGGCCCGCGAGGCGGCAAAGGAGAGCTTCCTCAAAAAGCTCGTGCTGCCGGCGCGCTTTGGCTGCCGCGTCATCGTTTCGGAAACGGGCAGCGCCAACCCGGACAACGCCTGGATCGATCACCCGAACAATTACCTGCCGGAGGTGTGGGACGCGGTGGCCGATACGCTGCGGCAGATCTGCGCGCGCGCGGCGGAGGAGGGCGTGACCTTCGCGCTCGAGCCGCACTTTGGCCAGGTGACCAAGAGCCCGGAGACGCTGCGCCGCATGCTCGACGACGTGGGCGCAAAGAACCTGCGCATCGCGCTGGACATGGCCAACATGGTCACGCCGGAGAACGCGGGCGACACCCGCACGCTCATCGACGGGTTCTTTGACCGCCTGAGCGGCGACATCGAGCTGGTGCACGCCAAGGATACCAAGATCGTCGACGGCCGCGCGGTGTTCCTGGGCGCCGGCAAGGGCGCGCTGGATTACCCGTACCTGATCGAGCGGCTCAAAGGCTGCGGATACGACGGGGCGGTCCTGCTCGAGTATGTCAACGAGGCCGGATTGCAGGGCGCGTATGACTTTGTCCGCGCGCTGGTGTAAATTCGCCGGCACAGCGCTGCTGTGCGCCGCGCTGCTGTGCGCCGCCGCCTGCCAGGCGGGCCCTTCGCCGGCGGAGGGCGAGGCGGTCGTCTGGTATCGCAACCAGGACATCGTCATGCCCATGACGCTCGGCAGCGTGACCAGGGTGCGCGCGTATCACGTCCACGGCGAGCTGTACCAGCTCGTCGTGGACCAGCAGGATGCGCTCACGCCGCAGGTGTTCACGCCCTTTGAGATCGTCCGCTACGAGGCGGGGGAGGACGTGCCGGTGGAGACCTATGAGGACCGGGTGTACCACACCTACGACCCCTTCCTCCAGCAGACCAAGAGCGAGCTGCGCAAGGCGTTCATCTACGACGCGTATGAGACGTACTTCGGCCGCGAGCCGAGCGAGGCGGAGTTCAACGAGGAGCTGGAAAAGCTCATCGAAAAGGTGCAGCTGGAGGATCTGGAGGCGCGCATCAGCACCGCGCCGGAGGCGGTGATCCGCCGCATCGAGCAGCAGCGGGGCGAGGCGCTCGACGAGGGCGGGATCAGGCGCGTCAAGCGGATGCTTGCGCGCGGCGTGACGGCGGATGAGATCGTGGAGGCGTTTGTCGCATGAACAGTATCACATTTACGCTCAATGGCGAACAGGTCACCGTGGAGGAGCGGCCGGGCGAGGTCCTGGCGGATCTGCTGCGCGGCCGGCTGGGACTGACGGGCACGAAGGTCGCCTGCCGCGAGGGCGAATGCGGCGCATGCACGGTGCTGCTCGACGGGGAGCCGGTCAACTCCTGCCTGGTGCTCTCCTCGCAGGCGGACGGGCACGAGGTGCTCACCATCGAGGGCCTCTCGCGCGAGGGAGAGCCGCTCGACCCCGTGCAGCAGGCGTTTCTGGACGCGGGCGCGGTGCAGTGCGGCTTCTGCACGCCGGGCATGGTGCTCACGGCCAAGGCGTTCCTGAACCGCTGCAAGCATCCCACGCGCGAGCAGGCGGCTGCGGCGCTGTCCGGAAACCTGTGCCGCTGCACCGGCTATACCAAGATCGTGGACGCGGTCATGGCCGCGGCAAAAGCCATGGAAGAAACGGAACAAAAGGAGGAGCAACCATGAACAAGGAAGTACCCGTCTTTTTGAAACCGCTGGCGGAGGCGGATGAGAAACTGTACGCGATCGTCGATGAGACGCTCGGCCTCGTGCACTGCGAAGGGGCGCTCGAGCCCAAGTACAAGCACCTGATGTCCATGGTGGCGGACGCGATGTGCCATCATACCAGCGGCGCCGTGGCCTGCATGCGCGAGGCCATCGAGGCCGGCGCGACGAAGGAGCAGGCCATCGAGGCGCTGCGCATCGTGTTCTCCGCGGCGGGCCTGCCGATGCTCATCGAAAACCTGGCCGTCTACAAGGCGATCCAGGAGCTGTAAGAATTTCACACGGAAGGCAGGATATTCCCCCATGAAGTACGAAATAGATTATTTGAAGGAAAAACTGTACAGCGGCGTCGTCAGCGACGTGCTCGACCAGATGGGCTACCGCAACCAGACGCTCGGCGGCGGCATCCACGGCCTCAAGGATGAGACGGTCGTCTGCGGCCCGGCGTTCACCAGCATCGGCAACACCGTCTACACCATGCCGGACGATCCGCTGACCGCCCAGTGCAAGGTGGTGGATCAGCTCCAGCCCGGCGAGGTGTATGTGCTGGCCACGCGCGGCGAGTACAACTGCGCCGTCTTTGGCGAGCTGTTCGCCACGGCCGTGCTGCAGCGCAAGGGCGTCGGCGTGCTGCTCGACGGCATGGCGCGCGACCTGCGGGCGCTCAAGCAGATGGATTTTCCGCTGTTCTACCGCGGCGCGCTGCCGACCACCTCCAAGGGCCGCTGCGAGATCAACGAGTGCAAGCTGCCGGTGCAGATCGACGGCGTGCTGATCAATCCGGGCGACATCGTCTTTGGCGATATCGACGGCGTGTGCATCATCCCGCAGGACATTGCCGACGAGGTGTTCGAGCGCGCGCTCGCCCTCATCGAAAACGAGAACACCGTGCGCGCGAACCTGCACAAGGGCGTGTCGCTCGAGCAGGTCTATAAGGAAGTCGGCGCGATCTGAGCCGGCGGGCGCGTCGGGCCCGCCGCTTCCGGCGTCCGGCGCGCCCCGTTTGAGAGAGGAGGCTGTGCCATGCAGATGGCAAGCTATGTGCGCGTATCCACGCTGGCGGAGGCGCTCGCCGCAGCGCAGGCCGCGGCGGGCCCGGTGCTGTACTTTGCAGGCGGCACGGATATCCTGGTGCGCCAGCGCGAGGACGACTGCTATGCCGGCAGCCATGTGATCGACATCTACGGCGTGGAGGAGCTGCGCGGCGTGACGGACGCCGGGGAGCGGCTGCGCATCGGCGCGCTGACGACCCATG
Source organism: uncultured Eubacteriales bacterium (assembly GCA_900550525.1). Lineage (GTDB taxonomy): Bacteria > Bacillota > Clostridia > Christensenellales > CAG-138 > Aphodomorpha > Aphodomorpha intestinavium. The sequence goes on along the minus strand of URSN01000007.1, from coordinate 7,978 downwards.
CGGCCATCGCTGCCGATCCGCTCGTGAAGCGCCATGCGGAGGTGCTCGCGCTTGCGTCGGAGACGGTGGGTTCCTGGCAGATCCGCAGCCATGCGACCATCGGCGGCAACATCGGCAACGCCTCGCCCGCGGCGGATACGTTCGCGGCGCTGGCGGTGCTCGATGCGCAGGTGGAGGTGCGCCGCGGCGGGGAGGCGCTCACGCTGCCGCTGTACGACGTCATCGTCCGGCCCTATGCCACCTGTTTGCAAAACGGCGACCTCATCACGGCAGTCACCGTCAAAAAGCTGCCGGAGGGCTGCCGCAGCCGCTTCTATAAGCTCGGCCGCCGGCGCGCGCTGGCCATCTCGCGCATGACCGTCGCCGCCGTGCTGCGGTGCGACGGCAGCGGCACGGTGGACTATTTCGATATGACGCTCGGCGCCACGTTCCCGCGGCCGCAGCGCTTTGCCGGCATCCCACCGCTGCTGCTGGGCAAGCGCCCGGGCGAGGCCGACGTGCTGGCGGCGGCCAAGGCCCTTGCGGACAAGATCCCGGAGGTGGCGGGCATCCGCCATTCCACGGCGTACAAGCAGCCCGTGGCGGAGAAGCTCGCCGCGCGCGTGCTGCGCGACCTGTTGGAGCTGCCCGCGCCGGAGGACGCGGACGCCGTTTGAAGGAGCGCTGCCCCTGCGCGCCCGCGGCGCGCGGGGCCGTCCGCCCGGTACCGTCCGCCCATTGTACAGTTCTGCATTTTGTCCGCCCCTGCGCGCCCGCGATGCACGGGGAAGGGACATAAAGGAGGGAGCGCGTGATGCTGGATCTGCTGTTCAAACAGGCGCACGCCTACGCCCCGGAGGACCTGGGGATCGTGAACATCGGCGTGGCGGAGGGCAAAATCGCCTATATCGGGCAGGAGTCGCCGCCCGCAAGGCGCGTGGTCGCCTGCGAGGGGCGGCCGGTGCTGCCCGGCGTGATCGAGACGCACGCGCACATGCTGCTGCCCTTTGGCGGCACGCATACCATGAACGACTTTTTCGACGGCACCATGGCCGGCGCGCTCGGCGGCGTGACGACGCTGATCGACTTTGCCGACCAGACGCACGGCGGCACGCTGGCGGAGGCGCTCGAGCAGCGCCTGTCGCTCGCCCGCGCCGACTGCGCGGTGGATTTCTCGTTCCACTTGACCGTAACGGACGTCAACGAGCGCAGCCTTGCGGAGATTCCGGCGCTCGCGGCGCAGGGCTTCACCTCCTTCAAGTTTTATACGGCGTATTCCGCTTCCGGCCTGTACGTCCCGGCGGAGGAGATGGCGCGCGCGTTTGCCGCCGTCGCCGCCTGCGGCGCGCTGGCCACGGTGCACTGCGAGACAGAGGCGGAGGTGCTCGCCGCCACGGAGCAGCTCATCAAAGAGGGAAGGACGCAGGTGCGCTATTTTTCCGGCAGCCGCCCGGATCACAGCGAGCAGAGCGCCATTGAACAGGTCATCGCCCTGGCGCGGCGCACCGGCGCAAAGCTGCTCATCCGCCATGTGTCCTCCGCCGCGGGCGCGCGGCTTATCGCCGACGCGCAGGCGGCGGGGCAGACCGTCGTGGGCGAGACGTGCCCGCACTACCTGCTGCTCACGCGCGAGGTCTATCAGCGCGAGAACGGCGCGGACTACATCTGCAACCCGCCCATCCGCGGCGAGGCGGACCGCGCGGCGCTGTGGCAGGCGCTCGAGGACGGGGTGAAGTTCACCATCGGCACGGACGACTGCGCGTTCTATCTCTCGCAAAAGCGCGCGTCCGACCGGTTTGACGAGGTGCCCGGCGGCATGCCGGGGATCGAGACGCGCATGCCGCTGCTGCTGAGCGAGGGCACGGGCAAGGGCCGCTTTGGCTATGAACGGCTCGCACACCTGACGGCTGCTGACGTGGCCAAGCTGTACGGCATCTATCCGCAAAAGGGCGCCATCGCCGTCGGGAGCGATGCGGATCTCATCCTCGTCGAGCCGTGCGAGCCCTATCCGCTCACCATCGCCGGCCTGCACGAAAAGACCGATTATACGCCCTTTGAGGGCTGGCCGCTGACGGCGCGCATCCGCATGACGCTCGCCCGCGGCTGCGTGGTCGCCGAGGACGGGGTATTCACCGGCAGGCGCGGCGCGGGCCGGCTGCTGCGGCGCGGCCTCCCGGCGGCGCTCGGCGAGCTCTGAGCCAACGGGGCAGCCGCGCGCCGGCATGGCGGCGCGCGCACAAATACACGCATGGCGCGGCGCAGCCGCGCGGAAAGGGACGCTCATTTTTATGGACCGCAAGGAGATCCTGATCTCGCTCACGCAGGCGCTCATCCGCAGTAGGAGCTATTCCGGCGAGGAGGGCGGCGTGGTGGACACGCTGACGGAGTTTTTCAAACAGAACCGTTTTGATGAGGTGCGCGTCGATGCGTACGGCAGCGTCATCGGCAGCATCTACGGCAGGCGGCCCGGGCCGGCGCTGCTGCTGGACGGGCATATCGATACCGTCCGGGCGGACGCGTCCGCCTGGAAGCACGACCCGTTTGGCGGGCAGATCGAAAACGGCCGCATCTATGGCCGCGGCGCGTCGGATATGAAGGGCGCGGTCGCCGCCATGTGCTGCGCGGCGGCGGCCTTTGCCAAGCAGACCGGGCGCGATTTTGCCGGCAGCGTACATGTGGCCGGCGTGGTGCACGAGGAGTGCTTTGAGGGCGTGGCCGCCCGCTCCGTCAGCGCGCAGGTCAGGCCGGACTACGTCGTCATCGGCGAAGCGTCCGAGCTCAACCTCAAGATCGGCCAGCGCGGCCGCGCGGAGATCCGCGTGGAGACCATCGGCAAGAGCGCCCATTCGGCCAACCCGGAAAAGGGCGTCAACGCCGTGTACGCCATGTGCCGGCTGATCGGCCGCCTCGCCGAGATCGAACCGCCGTCCAACCCGCGCCTGAACAAGGGCATCATGGAGCTGACGGATATCCTGTCCTCCCCGTATCCGGGCGCGTCCGTCGTGCCGGATCTGTGCACGGCCACGTATGACCGCCGCCTGCTGCCCGGCGAGACGAAGGAGGGCGTGCTGCGCCCCGTGCTCGACGCCATCGCCGCGCTGGAGAAGGAGGATCCGCGCTTCCGTGCGCGCGCCGGCTTTGCGTCAGCGAAGGAGGAGTGCTACACCGGCAGCCGCATCGAGGGCGAGCGCTTCTTCCCCGGCTGGCTGATGGACCCGGAGGCGGAGTTTGTGCAAAAGGTCACGGCCCGCCTGGACGAGCTGGGGATCTGCCCGCGCCTGACGGAATACAACTTCTGCACCAACGGCAGCCACTATGCGGGCGAGGCGGGCATCCGCACGCTGGGCTTTGGCCCGTCGCGGGAGAACCTTGCCCATACGGTCGACGAATACGTTGAGATCGAGCAGCTGGAAAAGGCGCTGCTCGGCTATATCGGCATCATGGAAGCACTGCTCAAGGAGGACTGAAATGAACAGCATTTTGGAACAGATCGGCGCGCTGGGCATCGTCCCGGTCATCAAGATCGAGGATGCGGACAAGGCGCAGCCGCTGGCCGAGGCCATGTGCGCCGGCGGCCTGCCGCTTGCGGAGATCACCTTCCGCACCGCCTCGGCCGCAAAGGCGATCGAGAACGTGGCAAAGCATGTGCCGGACATGCTGGTGGGCGCCGGCACGGTCCTCACCTGCGAGCAGGTGGACCGCGCGCTTGACGCGGGCGCGCGCTTCATCGTCAGCCCCGGCTTCAACGAGAAGGTCGGGCAGCACTGCATCAAACGCGGCGTGCCCATCACGCCGGGCTGCTCCTGCCCGTCCGACCTTGAGCGCGCCATCGAGAACGGGCTCGAGGTGGTCAAGTTCTTCCCCGCGGAGCAGAGCGGCGGCCTCAAATACATCAAGGCCATATCCGCGCCGTATGCGCAGCTCCGGTTCATCCCCACGGGCGGCATCAGCACCAAAAACCTGAACGAGTATCTCTCCTTTGGCAAGGTTCTCGCCTGCGGCGGCAGCTGGCTCGCCCCGGCCGACCTGGTCGCCGCCGGCGATTTTGCGGGCGTCGAGCGCATCGTGCGCGAGGCCGTCTCGCTCGTGCTGGGCGTCACCATCCGGCACATCGGCGTCAACGCGGCGGATGCCGGCGCGTCGCTCGACACGGCGCGGGCGTTTGCCTCGCTGCTGCGCACGCAGGTGAAGCAGGGCAACAGCTCCAACTTTGCCGGCACGCTCGTGGAGGTCATGAAGCAGCCGTTTCGCGGCGCGCACGGGCACATCGCCCTCGGCGTCAACAACATCCCGCGCGCGCTGGCGTACATGGCGCGCTGCGGCTTTGCCGCCGATATGGAGAGCGCGAAATACGACGATGCCGGCGCGATCAAGACCGTCTACCTCAGCGATGAGATCGGCGGCTTTGCCATCCATCTTCTGCAAAACTGAACGGAGGGAAATACCATGAAACGCGTTGTCACCTTTGGCGAGATCATGCTGCGCCTTGCGCCGCCCCATTACGACCGCTTCGTGCAGGCCGACACGTTCACCGCCATCTATGGAGGCGGCGAGGCGAACGTGGCCATCTCGCTGGCCAACTACGGCGCGGATGTGGCGTTCGTCACGAAGGTCCCCGCCCATGAGATCGGCCAGTGCGCGGTCAACACGCTGCGCCGCTACGGGGTGGACACCTCAAAGATCGTGCGCGGCGGCAGCCGCCTGGGCATCTACTATTGCGAAAAGGGCGCCTCGCAGCGCGCCTCCAAGGTCATCTACGACCGCGCCGGCTCCGCCATCGCGGAGGCGGAGCGGAGCGATTTCGACTGGGACGCGATCTTCGACGGCGCGGACTGGTTCCACTTCACCGGCATCACGCCCGCCATTTCCGACAAGGCCGCCGCGCTGTGCCGCGACGCGCTCGTTGCCGCCAAAGCGCACGGGCTGACCGTGAGCGTCGATCTCAATTACCGCAAGAAGCTGTGGTCGCGCGAGAAGGCCGGGCAGGTCATGGGCGAGCTGATGCAGTATGTGGACGTGTGCATCGCCAACGAGGCGGACGCGTCCGACGTGTTCGGCATCAGCGCGGAGAACAGCGACGTGGATCAGGGCAAGCTCGATCACGAGGGCTATGTGAGCGTTGCCAGGCAGCTGGCGGAGCGCTTCGGCTTCAGTAAGGTCGCCATCACGCTGCGCAGCTCCCACTCCGCCAACGACAACGACTGGGCCGGCATGCTCTATTCCGGCGGCCGCGCCTACTTTTCCGCCAGCTATCCCATTCACATCGTGGACCGGGTCGGCGGCGGGGACAGCTTTGCCGGCGGCCTGATCTACGCGCTGCTGGACGGCAGGTCGGACCGCTACGCGCTGGAATTCGCCGTGGCGGCCAGCTGCCTCAAGCACACCATCGAAGGCGACTACAACCTCGTCTCCGAGGCGGAGGTCCGCGCGCTCATGGAGGGCGACGGCTCCGGCCGCGTACAACGATAAGGAGGACTGCCATGAACGTCAAACGGGATCTATCCATCGAATTTTGCGGCAAGCATTTCGTCAACCCCTTCACCGTGGCGGCGTCCCCGCCGTCGGACACGCGCGCGCGCGTGGAGCGCGCGTTCGAGGCCGGCTGGGGCGGCGCGGTGTTCAAGACCACGTCCGTCGAGTCCGAGGTGGTGGACCTGGTGTACCCGATGATGGGCGCGCTCTCCTATAAGGACCGCCGCCACGCCGCGTTTTACAACATCGACCTCATCTCCGAGCGGCACATCGAGGAGATCTGCTCCGACATCCGCTACCTCAAGGCGAAGTTCCCCGACCGCATGGTCATCGGCAGCATCATGGCCGGCAGCCGCGCGGAGTGGGAGGAGCTCGTCTCCAAGCTCGAGGCGGCGGGCGCGGACATGATCGAGTGCAGCATGTCCTGCCCGCAGGGCGAGGACGGCGTCATCCCCGTCAACGACCCGTCGCTCACGCGCGAGGTCACCGGCTGGATCAAGGCCGCGCTGACGAAGGACACGCCGATCATCGTCAAGCTCGCGCCCATCGTGACGGACCTGTCGGCCATCGCGTTTGCGGCGAAGGAGGGCGGGGCGGACGCGCTCTGCGCGATCGACACCGTGCGCGGCTTCCCCGGCATCGACCTGGATACGCTCGAGCCAAAGCTCAGCGTCCGGGGCAAATCCACCTTTGCCGGCATGTCCGGCCCGGCGGTGAAGCCGATCGCGCTGGCGTGCGTGTCGGAGCTGGCGCAGAACGTCGGCCTGCCCATCGCGGGCGTCGGCGGCCTGACCACCTGGCAGGACGCGGCGGAGTTCCTGCTGCTGGGCGCGAGCAACCTGCAGGTCTGCACGGCGATCATGCGCTACGGCTTTGAGCTTGTGGAGGATCTCAAGACGGGCCTTGCCAATTATATGGAGGAAAAGGGCTTCCCCACGGTCGCGTCCATGGTGGGCCGGTGCCTCGGCACGTTTGCCGACCATGAGCTGCTCGACCGCAAGGTCAGGCAGGTATCCACCATCAACGCCGAGACGTGCATCGGCTGCAACAGCTGCTACATCGCCTGCCGCGACGGCGGCTACAACGCCATCGAGCTGGGGCAGGAGCGTCCCGTGATCGATTCGGAGAAGTGCCGCGGCTGCGGCGTGTGCCAGTCGGTCTGCCCGGTGGAGGGCTGCATGGTCCTCAAGCGCAAATGAGAAGGAGGCACAACATGGAAAACAAGCTGTACATGACGGATGCGCAGGCGCTTGCCGAGGCCAACCGCTGCCTCCACTGCTATGAAGCGCCCTGCCAGAGCGCCTGCCCGGCGGGCGTGGACGTGCCCCGCTTCATCCACCGCATCGCCACGGGCGACTGGACCGGCGCGGCCGAGACCATCCGCGAGGGGAACCCGCTGGGGCTCGTGTGCGGGCTGGTGTGCCCGTCGGCGGAGCTGTGCCGCCGGGACTGCAACTGCGGCAAGCTGGGCGAATCCATCCGCATCTCCGATTTGCAGGCGTACGCCATGCGCCGCGCCGTGGCGCGCGGAGCGGCCGCGCCGGAGGCTGTCCCGCAGCAAAGCGGGCGCGTGGCCGTCATCGGCGGCGGGCCGAGCGGCGGCGTCGCCGCGGCGCTGCTGCGGGCGAAGGGCTATGGCGTGACCCTGTTTGAAAAGGCGGACCATCTGGGCGGCGTGCCCATGGACGAGATCCCCAACGACCGCCTGGATAAGGCGCTGTTCCAAAAGGAGATCGAGCAGCTGCTCGGCGGCGGCGTGGAGGTGCGCCTGGGTGCCGCCATCGACGCGGACGGGGCCGCCGCTATCAACGCCGGGTACGACGCGGTCTATCTGGCCTGCGGCCTGGGCGAGCCGAACGCGGGGCTGCGCACGGACGCGCGCGGCTGCATGAGCGCGGAGGCGTTCCTGCGCGCGGCCAACGGCGGCGGCTGCACGGCCGTGTCCGGCACGGCCATCGTGCAGGGCGGCGGCAACACCGCCATCGACGCGGCGGTCACGGCCAAAAAGCTCGGGGCCGAGCGCGTGCTGCTGTGCTACCGCCGCAGCCAGCGCGAGATGCCCGCCTGGGAGGATGAGTTCCTCGCCGCCGTGCGCGCGGGGGTGGAGTTCCTCTTCCAGACGCAGGTGCTGGACGTGCAGCAGCACGACGGCGCGGTCAGCGGCGTCGTGCTCGCGCCCGTCGCGCTCGGCGAGCCGGATGCGTCCGGCCGCCGCCGCCCGGTCGTGTGCGAGGCGGAGCGGTACGCGCGGCCGGCGTCGCTCGTGCTCACCGCAACGGGCAAATCGCCCGCGCAGGACCTTGCCGCCGCGTTCGACGCGGAGAAGCTCTTCGTGGGCGGCGACGCGGCCAACGGCGGCGCGACCGTCGTGCAGGCCGTGGCGGAGGCGAAGGAGGCTGCCGCGGCCATCGACCGGCTGCTCTCGGGCAAACAGGCATAAAAGGAGGACGGCATGGCGATCCACGTCTACAAAAACGCAAAGATCTACACGCTGGACCCCGGCGCGCCGTACCTCGCGTCCCGCTAA
>URSN01000006.1 GCA_900550525.1 uncultured Eubacteriales bacterium | reverse complement strand
CGAGCGGAATGCGCTCAACGCAGCCTGCGGCGCGGCCTGCCGTCATGTCGCCCGGCGTGTCGCCGAACATGAGCGAGGTCGAAAGGTCGATGCCGAGGTCCTCGGCAGCCTTGAGAAGCATGCCGGGACGGGGCTTCCTGCAGTCGCAGTCCATGCGGTAGGGCGGATTCGCCTTTTCGGGATGGTGTGGACAGAAGTAGACGCCTGCGACGGGGGCGCCCGCCTTGGCGAAGCGGGCCTTCATCCAGTCGGTGAGGCGGGTGAAAGCGGCTTCGTCGTAGTATCCGCGTCCGATGCACGACTGGTTGGTGACCACGACGAGCAGGTAGCCTGCTTCCGAGAGGGCGCGGGCGGCCTCAAGGACGCCCGGAACCCAGGCGAACTCCTCGATCTTGTGGACGTAGGCGTGATCGATGTTGATCACGCCGTCACGGTCGAGAAATGCGGCCTTTCTCATCATTCTTCCACGTTCGGGAAGGCGGCGAGGAGGTTCTGCATGTACTCGCGGGTGCCCTCCTGAACCGTGCGGAACTCGACGTCGCAGCCGGCCTTGCGCAGATTCTCGAGGTTGGCCTGCGTGAAGGCCTGGTACTTGCCCTTGAGGGCTTCGGGGAACGCGATGTACTCGAGCTCGCCCGTCGCGACGGCCTCTTCGAGCGTGAGCTGCTGCCTGCCGTCGTGTTCGCGCAGGGCGTTGATCACGGACAGGGCGACGTCGTTGAACGGCTGGGCTCGGCCCGTGCCGCAGTTGTAGACGCCGGAGACGGGCTTGTCGAGGAAGTGCATAAGCACCTTGCAGACGTCGCCGACATAGACGAAGTCGCGGGCCTGCTCGCCGTTGCCGTCGCCGCCCAGATTGGCATAGGCAGTCGTCAGCGCGCCGCTGCCCGCGCCAACGCGCGCCGTGCTCACGCGGCCCATATCGTCATACGTATAGGTGGTGACCACGCCCTCCACGTCGCGCGCCGTCAGCGTAAGGCCCGCCGTGGTATAGGTATATGCCTCATACGCGCCGTTTCCATACGTCTTTTTCATGAGCAGGCCGCGCCAGTCGTACTCATATGTCACGCCGTCGTCCATGCCGTCGGTCGCGGCCGTGGCGGTGCGGCCATAATCGTCATACGTATAGCGCACGACGGAGAACGGCGTCTGCCCCGCGCCATTGGCACTCGATATGGTGATCACACGGCCTTTCGCGTCATAGACGTACGACATATACCCACCGTTGCGGTCGGTCGTGGCGATCAGGTAGCCATAGTCGTTGTAGGCGTTCGTGGTCGTCTTGCCTTCCGGGTCGACCGCCGTCAGCACCTGCCCGGCGGCGTTATACGTGTAGGTCGTGGTCTGATACCCGCTGCCGTTTTTGACCTTCACGGTCTTCGGCTGGTTGTACTGATAGTTCTGATACAGCGTTTCGCCCAGGAGCGTCTCCCCCTGCGTGACCGCCACGCGCGTCAGGTCGCGCGTCGTGGCGTCGTAGGTGTAGCTCTGCACGACGGGCGTTTCATTCAGCACGCCCTCCACCAGATTGGTATAGCTGACGGAGGAGAGCAGCAGGTCGGCGGTATAGGTGTAGTTGACGGCGTGGCCGTCCGCGTCCTCGCACCCCGTGACCACCCCGGTCGCCGGCGCATAGGTATAGGTCGCGACCGTATACGCCGCGTCCGTCCCGATTCTGGTCTGGACGGCGGTGGTGTTCGTACCGTACACAAACCCGGCCGACTCCTGCCCGCCCGGGTACGACAGGCCGGTCAACCGGCCGGCGTCGTCATACGTCAGCGTGTACACCCGGTTGTCCGGGTTCTTGATCGAGGAGAGGCCGGCCTCCGAATAGGTGAAGGTCTCGGTATACGCGCTGTTGCCCGAGAGCGCGTGAGAGGACGAGACGAGCCGGTCCTGCGCGTCATACGCATAGGTGAACGTGATGCTGGGCTGCTCGCCCTCCGTGCTCGTCCAGGTGACGGATTCGAGCATGTCGATGTGCTCGTTGACATACAGGTAATCCGCCTCATCGGGGAGCACCTCTTCATAGCTCGCGCCGCCCGCCCCGCTCGCGCGCGTCTGCGGCCCCGTGCGCTGCACCTTGTACGCCAGCGTCAGCTTGTCGCCCACGCCGTTTGCCACTTCCACGACGTTGCCGCGCGCGTCATAGCTGAGCGTCAGCTCCGCGCCCGCCGGGTTGGTGAACGCGGTCAGGCGCATGGTCTGCGCGTCAAAATGGTACGTGACGTTGTCCTTGCGCGTGATCGTGTATTCGGCCGGCGCGCCCGCCGTCCCCGCGACGTAGGCCAGCGCCATGCGCGTGCCCGGCGCGCTGGCATACCCACCGTCCGCCTGCAGCGCAAAGCGGTGCAGCGAGCCGTCCCCATCCTTGAGGATCAGCCCCACCTCCGCGCCCGCGGCGTCGTACTCGCGCATCAGCACGGTGTTGAACGAGAAATCCCACCCCACGCCCAGCGCCGTCTTGCTCGTGGTCTGGCTGTTGAACGTCCGGCGCATGGCCATGGCAAAGAACGGCCCGGGTACCACGAGATCGCTCGTCTGGTACGCCACGTTGCCGCTCGCGACGTTCACATACCCCGCGCCGCTGTCCGTCGCAAACTGCGCATAGCTCCAGTAGTCCTGCAGCCCCAGCTGCTTCTCCAGCTGCCCCTGCGTGACGACCGTGCCGGCCGCCTGGTTCGTCGGCTCGCTCACGCGCCCGTCCTTTACGGCGGCGACCAGATAGTAGAACGTCCTGCCATAGTTCAAATTGAAGTCCGACCAGCTGCACCCGGTCAGCCCGCTGGCGACCAGCGCCTCGCCGGACAGGGTGAAATACGGCGTTTCACTGCGGTACACATTGTAGGTCGCGCCCGCCGTTTCGGACGGCGCCCAGCGCAGCACGGTCAGGTTGTTCGCGCCCGCAAAGGCGGAGAGGTTGTCCGGCGGGTCGATCAGCACCACCGTCTGCGCCTGCCCCGGCATCGCCGCCCGCACCTCCAGCGACCAGCCGTTGAGCACCGGCTTTTCGCCGTCCGCATTCGCCGTGAGCGTCGCCCGCAGCACGATTTCCCCGCCGCGCTGCGCCACGACGTTCCAGGTGCTCTTGTCGTCCGCGGCCACCGCCGCCACGGCCTGCCACGTCGCGCCCCCGTCCGTCGAGAGCTCGTACGCGATGCCCGCCCCGTCCGGGACGCTTTCGTCCACGATCAGCCGCGTGGCCGCCGCCTCGCCGGCAAGCAGCCGCCGCGTGCTCTGCACCGTGCCCGTCCCCGCCGCTTCCGAGAGCGTCAGGCCGCCGTCTGCGAGGATCTCCGTGTTGTGCAGCGCCGTGAACCCCCGTGCGTCCGCCGAGAACGCCGTCTGGATCAGCTCGCTGCTGCCATAGAAGATGTACCGCGCCTCGACATAGAGCTGATTGACCGTCGGCGGCGTCGCCGCCATCCCCCGGTCCATGGTAACCCGCACGCGCAAACTGCTGCCGGCGTCGCCGCCGTACAGATACAGCCGGTTCGCCTGCGTTACCGTCACGCCCCCGTCCGTGGAGACCGGCGTGATCGGCTGCCACGCCCCGTCGTCCACGGATACCTCATAGCCAACGGCCGCGCCGGCCGGCGCCTGCTGGTTCACGATCAGGTCGATGAAGGACAGCGTCCCGCTTTCGCCCGTCAGCGACGCCACGCCGTCCGCTATGGTCGCCCGCCGTATCGCCTGCCGGAGAAATTCCGACTGGCTGATACCATAGGGCGCAAGCCGCGCTGTGAAGTCGGCGTATTCATCTTCGGACAGCCGGGTTTTCACAACGCGGCTGCGGTGGAGCGTGTTGTATCGCTTCGGCATGGGCTGTAAACCTCCTTTCACTTATCACAAAAAATAGGCTGGTCTGTTAGGTATTTCCGGGGCAGTTCTCGCAAAAAAACGGCCTGCCGGACGGAAATCTTTTTGCGGCGTAAGCCGCCATAGCAGGGTTTGGGGAAGGCACTCCCCAACAAGTTTCCCGCAAGGGGCAAAATCGCAGAATTGCGGATTTTGGCACCGTGGTAGAAACTTGCTCTGTAACTGCCGCAGACTTGCCCCTTTCTGGTTTTCCCGTACATAGAACGGACAGGACAGGACTTGCGGCCCGCTGTGGGCGGTCTTTTTTCCTTTCGCCAAAGATACTTTTGAAAGGCTGTTAGCTACCCGCTGGACGGGGATTTTTCAAAATTTCTCTTTGCCCTTTACTACGGACAAAAATCAAGAGTGCCAAACACCGGGACAAAAAATTTTCCCCTCACTTACTACTACAATCTGAACAGGGCAAAATGGCCGGAAACGGAGACAGGCAACAAAAAAAGCAGCAAATCTTTTTCAAGACTTACTGCCTTCGCTGGCCGCCAGTGGGCGGCAGGTATTCAGTTTTTATGGCTCGTCCGGCGGATAGTCAAACTGAAATTTGAACAGACAAGCAATAAGCCGCTGCTTCACATAGTCCTCCACCTCGGCATTGACCTGTCCGTTCACTTTGGAGAAATAGCGGATATATCCGGCGTAGTGGAGCAGAACGGCGTTCACGGCTTCCGGGTCGCCCTCATGGGCTTTGACGATTGTTTCATAAGGGAGCAACTTACTCATACCGACACACCTCCATTTCCTCGCGCAGCCGCTGCAAGGCAAGCTGGATATGCCGCCCCGCTGTGCTGCGTGAGCGTCCGATCTGTACGCCGATCACTCGCTGCGGCTGGCGCAGGAAGTAGTAGCGCAAAATCACTTCTTGCGTCTGCTTTGGCAAGGCGGAGAGCGCGGCGGCAAGAGCGGCGTTGCAGAGCAGGACGGTCTGGCCGCAGACGGTAAAGGGGTATTCCTCGTCCGGCTCCGGCCCGGCAAACTGGACAAACTTCTCGTCTATCAGATAGTCAAGGGAAACTTGCCGCTCCCATTTCCGGCGAAGCTGCAAAATCTTATCGCGGGCAGCATAGCGAATTTCTGCCTTGCAAAAGGCGTTGTGCCTGCGCTGGATGTACTCTTGATAGGCTTCAAAGTCTGGCATAGAAATACCCCCTCTCTGATAATAGTGCGGGGCGGCAGCACTCCTTGCTGTCGCCCCTTGATTGCCTATCTGCAAAGGCGGACGGGGCTGTCAACGGCGGCGCATATGCGCCGTTCATCTTGACCGTTGACTGGCTCGGCTGGCTTTGCTAATACATTGACTTTACAAATCAACTTTTTCAAAGCGTTTTGCAGAAATTCGATATGCTAATGGAACAAGTACGCCATAGCAGACAATCCCGACTATTAAAATCGGCAACTGTATCAGCAAATGCTCTGGCTGGTAGCTATCTATCCAAACAAGCGCCGGGATGTAAGAAGTGGCTTCTATCGCTACCATGAGAAAAACCATAGGAATTGCTGCAAGAATAAATGATTTTCCGACTTTGTAACCGCTTTTATAAAATGTCGTGAGAAATACCAAATCGAATACTGCATATAAAATAAAGCCAAAACCATACCATGCAACAGTCGCGTCTAAACCTACGGGGTTATTTGCTATATTCATGGCATTTCTCAAAAGTGCAAACGGGATAGAGAACAGCAGTTGAAATAGCTGAAAGAAAACGACAAGCAGGCATTTTCCCAGAACATTTTCCCGTTTTGTTACTGGTAAAACGGCTGTGTACCAGACATCATTTGTTTCCCGCGCATTTAAAAAAGTAATGTAAGGCGCTAAACACCCAAACATAAAAATCACACTGTAAGGATAGGACGGTACCAGAACAAGGCAGCCCAAAAATGCAAAAACAATCGAGGTTGGATGGGCTACAAGCCTCATTTCCTTATACAGTAATGTCATCGTCCCATTCACTCCTTTCTGTACGCAGCATAATTTCTTCCAAAGTGAGCGGTCTTGTATCATCCAGGGTTTTCAAATGCTCAAAGGAACGCAAAAATGTATCTTTATCTGCGCTTTGCAATACCCGCCCATTCTGAATATAGGTAATATCATCCGCACACCTATCCAAATCAGAAGTAATATGTGTAGAAAACAGAATAGAACATTTTTCGCTTTTCACAATTTGCCGAAAAATATGAAGCAGTTCTTCACGGGATACCGGGTCTAAACCCGAAGTCGGTTCGTCCAAAATCAGTAATTCGGCATGATGAGACAATGCCAGTGCAAGCAGGTATTTTACCTTCATTCCGTTTGAAAGTTCTTTGAATTTTTTACTTTCATTCAAAGAAAAACGCCTGATATTTTTTTGATACTGTTCCTCATCCCAGTTTGTGTAAAACTTTCGAGTAACAGCCGTAATAGTAGAGAGTTTCTTCAACGGATAAAAGTCAATCCCGCCAAACACAACACCTATTCGCTGTTTGCACTCTTTTTCATGCTGATAGAAATTCTTTTGGAACATGGTGACACTCCCACTTTCTGGCGACACCATGTTGAGAATAGCTTTTAAGGTTGTACTTTTCCCCGCCCCATTTTTACCGATCAGCCCCATAATGCGGTTAGGTGCAAGAGAAAAACTGATATTTTCCAGAGTAAATCCGGGGTAGTGCTTATTGATACTCTGGGCGCTCAATACAGCTTCCATTATTTTTTCTCCTTTCCGTCTGGTGTATCTGCCATATTCAAAGAAGTTTTGAATAATTGAGCAATACCCAGAAAAAAATCTTCTTTCATCAGTGCAATTCCCGGATGTTCCGGTTCTTCATCCCCTAAAACAACTAACATATCTCCAGGCTTAATTTTGAATACATCTCTGGCCTTCTTGGGAAGTACAATCTGACCGCGTTCCCCCACACGAACAGTTCCGAATATGTGCTTACCCTTAGGCGGTATGCTTTCGCCAGTCTGCCCTTGGTCGTAATGGATTAGGTCGTCGAGTTCCACATCATATAGTTTCGCCAGCGCGTCACAATTCAGAATGTCAGGTACTGATTGGCCTGATTCCCATTTTGCAACAGCCTGCCGGGAAACACCAATTCGATTAGCTACTTCTTCTTGAGAAAATTTATTAAGTTGACGCAGTGTAGCCAAATTATAGGCGATATTACTTTTCTGCATTTTCATACTTTTCACACCTCCTGTCCTCATTATACTCTTGACTTTTCAAAAGTTCTACCAACTACGGTACGCAAAAAATGTTATATTTGGTTGCGTAGGCTTATATCTTTATTTGAGAATTACGGAATAGCGGGGTGCTGTCTATCAAATTCTTGTGTGTTACTTTACGGCACATGAGCGTTAGGTCCGGGCGTGTCCCGCCCTACCGTGCAGAGGTTACGCCAAGAGGCGCAGGCCCTCGGTGAACTGGGCTTGACACCTCTGACAGCCAGGTGTCAAACATCCCATTCCCCTGACACCATTCCATTGTGAACAGCCTGCAGGATGTCGTCGTGTGAATACCTCTGCGCTGTCGCTTGCGACTGTATCTCCGCTTCCTTTAGTTTCAGATAAATTTCGACTTCAAACCGCATGCGCTTATTCATTTGCGGCGTGTCTGCTTGCGACTTAAGTCGCGGGCGAAAACGCTGCTTCTCTCCTTTCGGTCATGCATCTGTTCTTCGGCTTAAAAACCGGGGTTTTTGAGCCTGTGGATAAATCTGTGAAAAAGCAGCGATAGTCGTTGCACCGATGGTTAGCTCTCAGCCTTGGTCCATATATAGCAGCACAGGCAAAGCATGTCAAGGGCCGGCTGGAACTCCTCCCGTACTTGTCGGATATCTCTCTTACCTTACCATGACACCAGCTACTACATCATGCGAGCCTGACTGGGCGTACACGAGGAGCGTCAATCATCCAAAAGGAAATCCAATGTCCGGATGATTTTGATTCCGTCTTGCGTCTGGGTTAGATCGCACTCCAGAGCAATGACGATTTTTTCATAACTATCCCGTATCTTGCGCAGGGGCGCAAGCTCCCGCTCTCTTGTTTCGGGCGCATTCATGGTCTCTGTAACCTGGATATATTTTTTCTCATCTGCTTTTGTGGCAATAAAGTCCACTTCCTGATTGTCTATTTTCCCGATGGCCACATCATAGCCCCTGCGCATCAGTTCAAAGAAAATGATGTTTTCCAGGATATGTCCGCTGTCTCCCTCCCGGAATCCCAGCAGATAGTTCCGCAGGCCAATATCTACAATATAATACTTGCCCAATGTGCGCAGATACTCTTTTCCTTTAATGTCGAACCGCTTAATTTCATAAAAGAAATAGGCGTCTGTCAGGGCTTTGATATACGCCTGGATCGTCTGCACCGCCGGCTTTGTTTTTCGCTTTCCATCCTCCAGCAGGCCCTCGCTGACCAGCGTGTTCCCAATGGATGTAGCGGAGGTATTGTTGCCGATGTTGTCCGCCAAAAACATGATGATTTTTCGGAGCAGTATCGCATCGGTGATCGTTCGCCGTCCCTTCCGTTTTTCCCGCTCCAATATATTATTCACAACCGCCGCAGAATACACGCCGTCCAGAGCAGCCGTAACCCTGTCGATCTCCAATCCAATATCTGCCAGCATGGGCATGCCGCCGAACCGTGCATAGGCGTCAAAGAGCTCCTTGGCGTCATAGATCTCGTCATCGGCATCCATAATACGCTTTTTTACGCCGCCCACAGGCGACTTTCTCTCCGTCAGCGTATAACCATGAAAGTCCAGGAACTCTCTGAAGGATAACGGCAGAACCTTGATCTCCACATATCGTCCGGACAGATAGGTGGAAAGCTCAGAGGAGAGCAGGTAGGCGTTGGAGCCCGTAATATAAATATCGCAGTCAAAGTCCACCCGGAAAGAATTGACCGCATTTTCCCATCCCGGCACCTTTTGTACTTCATCGAAAAACAAATAGGTTCTTTTATCCGGGCAGATGCGCGCCTTGACATATTCGTAGAATCCTCTTGCGTCCATATCCGGAATGCTCATGGATTCAAAATTCATTTCAAGAATCTGGTCATCGGCCACTCCGCTATTCCGCAGATGCTGTGCCATCAGCTTCATCAGACTGGATTTTCCGCAGCGCCGGATACCGTTCACAACCTTGATCATTTCCGTATCCTGGAACGCAATCATCCGCTTCAAATAGAGATCGCGTTTTTGCAGCCTGTTTTTTTGCATTAGCAGCCGCACCTCCTTCTATAAAATAGCATAACAAAAACTTCTTCAAAAATCAAGTTTATAACATCAATCTAATAAACTTTTGTTTTCGAGAAGTTTGTAAGATTGTAGTGGGGTTTGTCGGAGTGTGATGCGCACAGTCAAATCTATTGCCTTTCGCCTCTTTGCAGGTGCTGTACTTGCTTTTTCCTCGCTTCCTTGACGAGCGCCATAACATCATCTTCCGAGGTCAGGCCAGCGCGTTCTGCTTCTCCGGCCATTTCCTGCTGAAGCACCTGCATGGCATACACAGCAGAATTGACAATGCGGACGGTGTTTCCCTCAACGATAAAAGTGACCCGATCTCCGTTTGATACGCCAAGCGCATCGCGGACATCCTTTGGGATCGTGATTTGTCCTTTTGCCATGACTTTGGCGCTGTCCACAAACGCATTTGTTAACATGCTTTAGCACCACCTCTTTGTTCTGATGTCCATAAGACAATTAAAAATTGGGTATGGTTTTCTTTTTCGCAAAATATCTTCAGGTGAGGTTCGACCTCATTTGGTCAACCTTTCTTGTTTGATAACCTTCCGGTCAGCGTTCACGGGCAACGTGCCAAAGAGCTGTTCAACAGATCCAATATGGACGGGAATTTCTTTTGCGCACCTGTCTTTTTATCTATACGAACGATTTTGGCAGCCGGCTTTCCGTATTTGGTAATGACGACATCTTCCATTTCGGCCAAATCAACATATCGACCAACATTGGCTTTGAACTCAGATAACGAAATGATCATTCTGCACCCCCCTATTTATATATGTAATATAGCATTTCGGTGCTGATTCGTCAATCGTTTTAGCGCTATACGTTCTTTGTACACAAACATTGCTCAACAACCATTGATCTGCTCATACAAAAAGAGCGCCTTACAGGCGCTCTTTTCCGCATCACTACACTTTATATGTATAGCGCGATCTTTCATGCACATTTTCCGCGCTGTCCGGTTCCATCTCCCCCTCCTCCGCGCACAGCTTCTGGTACATCGCCTCCGCCCATTCCAGCTTCTCGCGGCTGTCAGCAAATCTCGGCATTTCGTCGATGGTCTTGATGATGTTCTTGTCAGACATATGTGGTCAACCTCCTTGTTTTTCTGACTTCATTCTAAAGGACGAACAATAGCGGTGCAAGGTTTTATCGCTCATATAACGCCGGGCGGAAAATTTCTTGACTTTTTCCTTTGCAAAAGCAAGAGAGGTTCTAGTTCGCTGCGCGCGGTCTGTTCATTACAAGGTCTCGTATGGGCTCCCGGGACGCCGGGATTCGGGCGTATTCCGCCGAGGGGCTCGCCTATGGCGCGCCGGAGGATGGTGGTGGGAGGCTTTCTCTGCGGGGTTGGCGCGCATGGGCATGGAAAAGCGCCGGGCCGATTTGACCTGGCGCTTTGCTGTGATTCGCTTTTCGTTGCGCGGCCCGTCCGGCATGGGCGGGCCGCGCAGGGTTGCGGTTGGCGCAGCGCGTCAGGCGCGCGTCGTCTGGCTCATGACCTCATCCACGAAGTTGTCCTCGCGCTTTTGCAGGCCCTCGCCCATCTCAAAGCGCGTGAAGCTGACGACGCGGAACTTGCCGCCGATCATCTGCTGGACGGACTTGTCCTGATCCTTGACGAACGGCTGCTCCAGGAGGCAGACCTCCTTATAGTACTTCTCGATGCGGCCATTGACCATCTTCTCAATGATCGCTTCCGGCTTGGGCTTGGGCTCGTTGAGCGCCTGCGCGCGCAGGATCTCCTTCTCCTTCTCCACGTCCGCCTGGTTCACATCCTCGCGGCTGATGCAGGTGGGACGCGCGGCGGCGATCTGCATGGAGACGTCGTGCATGGCGGCGCGGTCCGCTGCGCCCTCGACGTTCACGAGCACGCCGATCTTGCCGCCCAGGTGCACGTACGTATCCACGACGCCCTCGGCGCGCGCAAAGCGGCGGATGCTGATCTTCTCGCCGATCTTGGCAACGGCGGCATTGAGCATGGCGTTGATCGTCTCGCTCTCATCGTCCACAAAGGTCTGCTCGAGCAGTTCCTCGACCGTGGCCGGGTTCTTCGCCGCGACCTGGCGGGCGATGGCCGTCACGAGCGCCTTGAAGTCATCCGTCTTGGCGACAAAGTCCGTCTCGCAGTTGACCTCGACGATCACGCCGACCGTACCGTCCTCGCTGGTATACGCGCCGACGATCCCCTCGGCCGCGATGCGGCCGGCCTTCTTCGCGGCGGCGGCCAGGCCCTTTTCCCGCAGGAAATCGACAGCCTTTTCCGCATCGCCCTCGCAGGCGGTCAGCGCTTTTTTGCAATCCATCATCCCGGCGCCGGTGCGCTCGCGCAGCGCCATGACATCCTTAGCGGTAAACATGCTTTTTCCTCCTCGCTTACTCGGCGTCCGCAGCCTGCGCTTCGGCGGCCGGCTCCTCGTCGTTCATCTGCTCGCCCTGACGGCCTTCCAGCACGGCGTCCGCCATCTTGGCGGTGATGAGCTTGACAGCGCGGATGGCGTCGTCGTTGCCGGGGATGGGGTAATCGACCTCGTCCGGGTCGCAGTTGGTGTCGATGATCGCCACGATGGGGATCTTCAGCGTGCGCGCCTCGGCGATGGCGATGTGCTCCTTGCGCGGATCGACCACGAACAGCGCGCCGGGGAGCTTCTTCATCTCCTTGATGCCGCCCAGGTTCTTCTCCAGCTTCATCTGCTCGAGCTTGAGCTGCATGACCTCCTTCTTGGGCAGCAGGTCGAACTGGCCGGTCGCCTCCATCTGCTCGATGCGGCGCAGGCGCGCGATGCGGCCCTGGATGGTCTTGAAGTTGGTGAGCATGCCGCCCAGCCAGCGCTGGTTGACATAGAACATGTCGCAGCGGCGGGCCTCCTGCTCGATGGATTCCTGCGCCTGCTTCTTCGTGCCGACGAACAGGATGCTCTTGTCCTCGGCCGCGAGGTCGCGCACGAAATTATACGCTTCTTCGATCTTCTTGACGGTCTTTTGCAGGTCGATGATGTAGATGCCGTTGCGCTCGGTGAAGATGTATTCCTTCATCTTCGGGTTCCAGCGGCGGGTCTGGTGTCCAAAGTGGACGCCTGCTTCCAAAAGCTGCTTCATGGAAATCACGGGCATACGAATTGAACCTCCTCGTTCTTATTTCCACCTCCGCCTCATCTCCGCGGGAAACCGGCTGACCGGCACGAGCCCGCAGATCCGCAGGAGTGCGTGATACCGTGGAGCATTATAGCATCGACGGGTGAAAAAAGCAAGCGGGAATTGCCCGCCTGCCGGTAAAATCTTCCGCGTTTGGCCGTGCCGGCCCGCCCGGTTCAGGTCGCGTCCTCCCCCTCCTCCTGTTCGTCGAGCAGGGCGAGGAATTCGGCGAACACCTCTTCGAGCAGGATGGGGCTTTCGATCGGGCGAAACACCTCGTCCGCGCCCTCGCGCGCCACGCCAAAGAGCACGACGCCGTCCTCCTCGCCGGAGGCGTCCCAGCCGGCGGGCAGGAGCGCCGCATAGCGATTCCCCTCGTAATCGAACGTCATGAGCAGCTCGAACTCCTGCGGCTGCCCCTGCTCGTCCAGCAGCGTCACGAGCAGTTCCTGTTGTTCTTCCATACCGTTTCCTTTCCTGCGCGGCGCTCCTACGCCCGCGCCGGCGGGCGCGACGCGGCGCCGCTGTCCAGATACGCCTGAAGGATGATGGCGGCGGCGAGCTTGTCCACCACCTGCCGGCGGCGGCGGCGGCTCATATCCGCCTCGAGCAGCACGCGCTCTGCCGAAACGGTGGTCAGGCGCTCGACAAAGAACACCAATTCGCCGTCCCACCGTGCGACCACCGCGGCGGCAAAGGCGCGCACGCGCTCCGCCTGCGGGCCGAAGCTCCCGTCCATGTTACGCGGCAGGCCAAACAACAACCGCACCGGGCGATAGGGCTCGGCCAGCGCGAGCAGGCGGGCCACATCCGCGGCGAGGTCGTCCGCCGCGCGCTCATAGGTCGTCAGCCCCTGCGCCGTCCATCCCATCGCGTCGCTCACGGCTACGCCGATGCGGCGCTCGCCCACGTCGAACGCCAGTACGCGCTGCATCATTCCCCGCCCCGCTTTTCGACATAGAAGCGGACGAGCTCCTCGATCAGTTCGTCGCGCTCCATGCGGGAGATCAGGTAGCGGGAATTGTTGTAGCTGGTGATATAGGTCGGATCGCCGGAGAGTAGGTAGCCGACGATCTGATTGACCGGATCGTAGCCCCTCTCGCGCATGGCGTCATATACGGTCAGGAGCACATCGCGCGCTGTGCGCGCCTCGCGCGGCAGGGAGAATTCCACCGTATCGTTGTGCCCGGCAGGCATGGGCCCCACCTCCTTTGATGCTATTATAGCGGACGGCGCGCTATTGTTCAACATAATTTAGCAAGGATTCACCCGCCTCTACAGGTGGGAGAGGGATTGCGTCCTCCTTGCCTATTTCCCTCCTTATCAGATGCGCGCCCGGGCCGTACAGGCACGCGGCGCGCGCGGCGGGCATAGGATGGCTATTAAAAACCGAGGAGGGAGAACATGAAAAAAACCTTTGCTCTGCTGCTCGTGCTGCTGCTGTGCCTGCTGACGCCCGCCTGCCAAGACGCGGACGGCCTGCGCACCGTGGAGCTGCACGAAGTCACGCGGTCGGTCTTTTACGCGCCGCAGTACGTCGCCATCTCGATGGGCTTTTTTGAGGACGAGGGGCTGGATGTGCGCATCACGACCTCCGGCGGCTCCGACAAGGCCATGACCGCGCTGCTCTCCGGGCAAGCGGATATCTGCCTGGCCGGGCCGGAGACGGGCGTCTACGTCTACAACGAGGGCAAGGCGGACCACCCGCTCATCGTCGGCCAGCTGACCAAAAGGGACGGCTCGTTCCTCGTGGGGCGCATCGACGAGCCGGACTTTTCCTGGGAATCGCTCAGAGGAAAATCCATCATCGGCGGGCGCGCGGGCGGCATGCCGCTGATGACGCTCGAATATGTGCTCAAGGCCCACGGGCTCGAACCGGGCGTGGATGTGGACGTGATCGATTCCATCCAGTTCAACCTGATGGGCGGCGCGTTCGAGGGCGGCACGGGCGACTATGTCACGCTGTTTGAGCCCACGGCGACCGAGTTTGAGCGCGCGGGCAAGGGCTACATCGTCGCCAACGTCGGCCTGGCCTCCGGCGAGGTGCCGTACACGGTCTACCTGATCAGCCAGACGATGCTGCAGCAGGACGCGGCGTTTGTGGAAAGCTTCCTGCGCGCCGTTTACCGCGCGCAGCGCTGGATCGCAACGGCGAGCGACCGCGAGGTGGCCGAGGCGATGGAGCCGTTCTTCCCGGACGCGTCCATCGAAAGCCTCATGATCGTGGCCAACAGCTACCGCGCCACCGACTCGTGGAAGCAGGACCCGATCATGCAGGAGGCGGACTATGAACGGATGCTCGACATCATCGAGGAAGCGGGCGCG
Source organism: uncultured Eubacteriales bacterium (assembly GCA_900550525.1). GTDB lineage: Bacteria > Bacillota > Clostridia > Christensenellales > CAG-138 > Aphodomorpha > Aphodomorpha intestinavium. The sequence continues at coordinate 23,770 of URSN01000006.1, read as the reverse complement.
CTGCGCGCCAGGCCTGACTTTGCCGCGCTCGTGGACAACAGCATCGCCGAGCGGATCGTGGCCGAGGGGGACTGCCCGTGCGCGGCCGGCCGGAGCGCCCTGCGCGCGCCGGCCGGCCGCAGACCCCCATCCGCTCATCCCGTTTCCGTGCGCAGGTTTTTGAACAGGGAGAGCATCAGCGCGGCGCCGGCGCCGCAGACAAACCCGAGCGCCACGTCGGAGAGGAACACAAGGCTCAGCTGGAATTCCCGTTCGATCAGCGAAAACGCAACGTAGGAGAACGCGATATACAGACAGCCGGACAGGCCGCCGTAGAGCCAGCCGCGCGACGCGACGGACCTGGCCGCCAGCACGCCGGCCGCGCATGCGCACAGCGCCTTGATGATGGAGTTGACCGTGAGGATGGAGCCGGTGTGCAGCACGCCCCATTTGAGCAGGAATGCAAAAAGGAGCACGAGCAGCGCCGTGGCGACGCTTGCGAGCACGGCGCTGCGGACGCAGTACAGCAGCGGCGACGGCGCTGCGGCGCTGCGGGACTTCCTGCGCTTTTTCATTGGCATGACACCCCCTGACGATATCCACTATATACGCTCGTCAAAAAAATATGCCTGCGACGATCGTCGCAGGCAGGGAGAAAACGTCGTTTATTTCGTTTCCGTGATCTCCTCGGTCATGGTGTTCTCCACGCCGGCCTCCTCCACCTGGGAGATGGCGCCGCGCGCGAACACGAGCTTGACCTTATCCGGCCCGACGGCCAGGACGACCACGTCGTCGCGGATGGAGCTGATGGTGCCGTAGATGCCGCCGATGGTGCGCACCCGGTCGCCCTGCTTGAGGGCGGCCAGCATCGCCTTGACCTTCTTGTCGCGGCGGCGCTGCGGGATGATCATGAGGGCGAACATCGCAACCAGCAATATGATAAAAATGCCGTAGTTCGAGAAGAAATAACCGAATCCGCTCATTGCATCTGCATTCATGAAACCGTGTCCCTTTCAAACGTGATGGTATCAGTATATCCAAATCCGGTTATGCCGTCAAGTGGGAATGCGTCCGCACAGACGGCGGGCGGGGCCTGCGCCCCGCCCGCCTGCACGCTTACTTGCCCATCAGCTCGCCCATGCTGCACACCGTGCGGCGCGTGCTGCGCACCAGCCGCCGTCCGTCGCGCATCATCCTGCGCGGCACGTCGGGATACAGGGAACCGATCGCGGTAAGCGTGATCGCAGCGCCGGCGATCACGCCGAGGCCCATTGCAAACGAACGCATATTCTCACCTCGCCTTTCCTGCTGCGCTACGGATTTAGTTTCGCACGGCGGGCGGGCGAGTATTCGCGTTTATTCTGCCTTTTTCTTCTTCTGATAATCCTCGATGGCGGCCTTGACCGCCTCCTCGGCGAGAACCGAGCAGTGGATCTTCTGCGGCGGCAGCCCCTCGAGCGCCTCCACGACGGCGGCGTTGGAGAGCTTGAGCGCCTCGTCCACCGTCCTGCCCTTGATCATCTCGGTCGCCATGGACGAGGTCGCGACCGCGGCGCCGCAGCCGAATGTCTTGAACTTCACGTCCTCGATGACGCCGGTCTCGTCGTTGATCTTCAAAAACATCTGCATGATGTCGCCGCACTTGGCGTTGCCCACCGTGCCGACGCCGCTCGCGTCCGGGATCTCCCCGACGTTGCGCGGATGTTCAAAGTGATCCATGACCTTTTTCGTGTACACCATTTTTATTTCCCTCCATGGTACAGCGGCGACATGGCGCGCAGCCGCTCAACGATCTTTGGCAAAAGCTCCAGCACATAGTCGATCTCCTGCTCGGTGGTGAACTCGGACAGCGTCATGCGCAGCGAGCCGTGCGCCACCTCGTGCGTGAGCCCCATCGCAAGGAGCACGTGCGACGGGTCGAGCGAGCCGGACGTGCAGGCGGAGCCGCTCGAGGCGGCGACGCCGTTGATGTCGAGCATGAGCAGGATGGACTCGCCCTCGATATAGCGGATGCTGAAATTAACGTTCCCGGGCAGGCGCTTTGTCCGATGGCCGTTGAGCTTGACGTCCGGTATGCGCTGCTCGACGCCGGCGATCAGCCTGTCGCGCAGGCCGCGCATGTGCGCGGCGTGCTCCTCAAGGTGCGCGCTCGCGCGCTCGATGGCCACGCCAAGGCCCACGATGCCCGGCACGTTCTCCGTGCCGGCGCGCTTGCCCCGCTCCTGCGCGCCGCCAAGGATGAGCGCCGGCACGCGCACGCCCTTTTTCACATACAGCGCGCCGATGCCCTTGGGCCCGTGGAACTTGTGCGCCGAAAGGGAGAGCAGGTCGATGTTCTGCGCCTGTACGTCCACCGGCACATGGCCCACGGCCTGCACCGCGTCGGTATGGAACAGCACGCCGCGCTCACGGCACAGCGCGCCGATCTCGGCCACGGGCATGATGGTGCCGACCTCGTTGTTGGCGAACATGATGGAGACGAGGATCGTGTCGGGCCGGATGGCGTCCGCCACGTCCTGTACGGAGACGAGACCGTCCGCATCCACGGGCAGGTACGTCACCTCGGCAAGGCCTTCGCGCTCCATCGCCTCGAGCGTGTGCAGCACGGCGTGGTGCTCCACGGCGCTGGTGATGATGTGCCGGCCCTTCCTGGCGTATGCATGGGCGACGCCGCGCAGCACCATATTATCGCTCTCGCTGCCGCCGCCGGTAAAGATGATCTCCTCCGGCTTTGCCGCGTTGAGCGCCGCGGCGACCTGCGCGCGGGCGTGCATGAGCGCCGCCTCCGCCTCCTGCCCCCAGCTGTGCGGGCTGGACGGGTTGCCGTACTGTTCGGAGAAATAGGGCAGCATCGCCTGCACGACCTCGGGGTGGACGCGCGTGGTGGCCGCGTTGTCAAGATAGACCTTTTGCATGTTCGATTCGCCTCTTTTGTTCGATATAGTCGCTCGCCAGATCCGCGATGGTCGTGTCGCGCAGCACGTCGTTGATGCGCGATTGCAGCTTCAAAAACAGCGGTCGCGCCGAGCAGGTGCAGGCGTTTTCACAGCAGGCGTCGCCCGTGCCGACGCAGTCCACCACCGCCGTGCTGCCCTCCAGCGCCGCGAGCACGCGCCCCACGTCGAGCGCCTCCGGCGCGCAGCTGAGCCGGTAGCCGCCCGCGGCGCCGCGCACCGTCTCCACGATGCCGGCGCGGCGCAGCGCGCGCAGCAGCTGCTCCAGATACGCCTCCGAAACGCCCTGCATGCCCGCCAGCGCGGACAGCGTGACCGGCGCTTCGCCCTCGTATACGGCCAGATCGACCACCGCTTTGAGCCCGTAACGGCTCCTCGTTGACAGCTTCATGCGAATACCCGACCAACTTGGTCGCCTTTCCGGGAAGTATCATACCATGCCGGGCGCACGCTGTCAACAGCAAAACGCAAAAAACGCCGGGGCCGCCCTCGCCGGCCGCTTCGGCCGGCAGGGGCGCCCCCGGCGGGACGGTGCGCCGGTTCAGGCAAGGTATTTATCCAGCAGCTGGGCGAACGCCTTCTTCGGCCGCGCGCCCACGCTGCGCTCGGCCAGCTCGCCGCTGCGGAACACCAAAATGGTGGGAATCGTCGACACGCCATAGCGCGCCGCGATGTCCGGGTTGTCGTCCACATTGACCTTGCACACGGCCGCCCGGCCCTCGTATTCCTTTGCGAGCTCCTCGATGAACGGGGCAACCATGCGGCACGGGCCGCACCAGGACGCCCAGAAATCCACCATCACCACCGCGTTGCCGCGGATCGTTTCGTCAAAATTCGCCGCCGTCAGTTCCTTGGCCATGTTCTTCATCCTCCTCATTTGTCGTTATGGATATCATGCGCGGCTGGAGCGCCTGCATACGTGCAAACCGCCTGTCCAGCACGCGCAGCAGCAGGTAAGCGGCCGCGCAGCAGCAAAGGCCGGCCACGATCGCCGCAAGTTCGGAAAACAGGCTCCCGACCAGCACGCCCAGCAGCAGCGCCGCCAGCGGGACCAGGTACGCCACGAGGCTCGCCCCCGCGATGACGCGGCCGGGCAGTTCCACGCGCACGCGGTCGCCCACCGCCGCGCCGAGCCGGTTCTGCACGCGCGCCTCCATCTCATGCTCGCCGGCCGCCATGCAGGCGCCGCAATGCGCGCACATGCTGCTGCGCTCAAAGCGCACCACGGCCATCCCGTCCTCGAGCGCGACGACCGTGCCGCTGTGCGCGGCGTTCACCGCCCGTCCTCCGTCACGCAGCGGATGTGCAGCTCAGCGAGCTGCTTGTCGTCCACCACGTCCGGCGCGCCCGTGAGCGGGCAGGAAGCGTTCTGCACCTTGGGGAAGGCGATCACGTCGCGGATGTTCTCCGTCCCGCAGATGAGCATGGCCAGCCGGTCAAGCCCGTAGGCCAGGCCGCCGTGCGGCGGCGGGCCGAAGCGGAACGCGTCGAGCAGGAAGCCAAAGCGCGCCTGCGCCTGCTCCGGCGTGAAGCCGAGCGCGGCGAACATGCGCCGCTGCAGCTCGGCCGAATGGATACGGATGGAGCCGCCGCCGATTTCTACGCCGTTGAGCACGATGTCGTACGCCTTGGCGCGCACCGCGCCGGGATCGCTCTCCAGCTTGTCGATGTCCTCGTCCTTGGGGCTGGTGAACGGGTGGTGCATGGCGACATAGCGCTGCTGCTCCTCGCTCCACTCCAGCAGCGGGAAATCCGTCACCCAGAGGAATTTGTACTCGTTCTCGGGGATCAGGCCCAGCCTGTCGGCGAGCTTGAGGCGCAGCGCGCCCAGCGCGGCAAAGACCGTCTCGTCCCGGTCGGCCACGAAGAAGGCGATATCGCCCGGGGCGATGTCCGCGCGCGCGCAGAGGGCCTCGCGCTCCCCGTCGCTGAGGAACTTCAAAAACGGCGATTGCAGCCCCTCCTGCCTGTAATTCATCCACAGCAGGCCCTTGGCGCGGTAGGTCTTGACGAACTCGCCCAGCGCGTCGATCTCCTTGCGCGAGAAGGCCGCGCTGGCGCCCTTTGCATTGATGCAGCGCACGCTGCCGCCCGCCTCCGCCGCCTGGCGAAAGACGGAGAAGCCGCTGCCGCGCACCAGGTCGGTCACGTCGCACAGCTCCATTCCAAAGCGCATGTCCGGCTTGTCGGAGCCAAAGCGCGCCATGGCCTGCGCATACGGCAGGCGCAGCAGCGGAAGCTGCACGTCCACGCCCAGCGTCTCCTTGAACAGGCGCTGCAGGAAGCCCTCGTTGACCTGCATGACGTCCTCCTCCTCGACGAAGGACATCTCCATGTCGATCTGCGTGAAATCCGGCTGCCGGTCCGCGCGCAAATCCTCGTCGCGGAAGCAGCGGGCGATCTGCATATAGCGGTCGTACCCGGCGAGCATGAGCAGCTGCTTGAACAGCTGCGGGCTTTGCGGCAGGGCGTAGAACGTGCCGGGATGCACGCGGCTTGGCACGAGGTAATCCCGCGCGCCCTCGGGCGTGCTCTTGGTGAGTACGGGCGTCTCGATCTCCAGGAAGCCCTGCTCGTCAAAATACGTGCGCGCGCAGTGCGCGATGCGGTGGCGCAGCATGAGGTTGCGCTGCATGCAGGGGCGGCGCAGGTCGAGATAGCGGTACTTGAGCCGCACGGCCTCGTTGGCCCTGCAATCGTCGTCCACCTCGATGGGCGGCGTTTCGCTGGCGCTGAGGATTTTGAATTCGGACACGCGCACCTCGAGCGCGCCCGTCTGCATGTTCGGGTTCACCATCACGCCGGTGCGCCGCACGAGCGTGCCGCGCACGGCGAGCACGAACTCCTGCCGGATCGACGAGGCGCGCGCGAAATCTTCCGGCGAGAGCGCGCCGGAATCGAACACGACCTGCATCAGTCCCGTGCGGTCGCGCAGCTGCACGAAGATCAGCGCGCCCAGGTCGCGCCGCACGTTCGCCCAGCCCATCAGCGTGACCTCGCGGCCCGCGTCGTCCTCCGTCAGCTCCGTGCAGTAGCAGGTGCGCTTCCAGCCGTTGAGCAATTCTCCCATGGTCGTTCCCTCCCGTCAGATCGCTTGATGGATCGCCTGCGCGTCGAGCGCAACCTCGCGCTCCGTCCCGTCGCGCATATCCTTGAGCTTTGCACGCCCTGCGGCAAGCTCCTCTGAGCCGATGGCGAGCGCATAGCGCGCGCCCGTGCGGCCGGCATACTTGAACTGCGCCTTGACGCTGCGGCCGACGTGATCCGTGTCCACGCGCAGCCCGCGCGCGCGCAGTTCGTGCGAGAGCCGGAAGGCGCAGGCCCCCGCCTCGTCGCCGATGGAGGCGAGGAACAGATCCAGCCGCTGCGGCTTTTCAAAGTCCGTCCCGCACTGCTGCATGAGCAGCAGCAGCCGCTCCATGCCAAGGCCGAAGCCGACGCCGGGGCACGCGGGGCCGCCAAGCTGCTCGACCAGCCCGTCGTACCGGCCGCCGCCGCAGATGGCGCCCTGCGCGCCGATGCGCTCGGAAAAGACCTCGAACACGGTCCTGGTATAGTAATCCAGCCCGCGCACGAGCGTGGGGGTGAGCTCGTAGCGCACGCCCATCGCGTCCAGCAGCACAAGGAGCCTGTCCATGTGCGCGCGGCAGTCGTCGCAGAGAAAGTCCATGATGTTCGGCGCCTGGGCGACGATCTCGCCGCACGAGGGCGTCTTGCAGTCGAGGATGCGCAGCGGGTTGGTCTCATAGCGCGCGCGGCACGTCTCGCACAGCTCGTCATAGCGGCCGGCCAGATAGGCGCGCAGCGCCTCGTGATAGCGCGGCCGGCAGTGCGGGCAGCCGATGCTGTTGAGCCGCACGGACAGGCCCTTGAGCCCGACGGCGTCGAGCACCTCCAGCACGATGGCGATGCACTCGGCGTCCGCGCTCGGCGCCGGCGCGCCGAAGATCTCCACGCCGAACTGATGGTGCTCGCGCAGGCGCCCGGCCTGCGGCCGTTCATAGCGGAACACGGGGCTGTTGAGATAGAAGAGCTTGGTCGGCTGCACGTCGCCAAAGAGGCCGTGCTCGACGAACAGGCGCACCACGCCGGCCGTCCCCTCCGGCTTTAGCGTGATGGAGCGGCCGCCCTTGTCCTCAAAGGTGTACATCTCCTTCTGTACGATGTCCGTCGTGCCGCCGACGCCGCGCAAAAAGAGCTCCGTATGCTCGATGACCGGCGTGCGCACCTCCAGCAGGCCGTATTTTGCAACGACGCCGCGGATCAGCGCCTCCAGCCGCTGCCAGCGGTAGCTCTCCTCGGGCAGCACGTCGCGCGTGCCCTTGGGGGCCTTATATGCCATGCCTCATCCCTCCTGCGCCATTCATGCGCCCAAGCGCCGGCCTCAGGCGGCCGGCGCTGATTCTATCATTATACTGGCCGGGTTTCGGCCTGTCAATCGCCCGCGGTGCAAAACAGGCGTCGCTTGTCCGCAAGCAGCTGCGGCAGCTTGGCCTCGTAGGTCGCCACATCCTTCGGGTTGGGCAGGCGCTCCACGCGGTTTTCCGCGCCGAACACGCGCTTGCTGATGCCGCAGGCGCCGTGCGCCAGGATGCTCACCGTCTCCTCCATCATGTCGATGTTGTACATGCATTCGCGCCCCGGCAGCGCATAGCCGGTGTTCTCCAGATTGCCGCTCATGTATTTCTGCCGGTACAGATAATAGGGCTGCTGGCCGAGCGACGCGGCCGCCGCCGCGGCCGCCTCGAGCATGGCGGCGGTCGCTTCCGCCGGCGGCAGCGACCAGTCACCGCGCTCGCGCATCAGGCGCGACGCGCGCTTGAGCGCCAGCGTATGGACGGTCAGATTCTCCGGCGCAAGCGGGACGACGCGGCGGAGCGTGCGCGCAAAGGCGGCCTCGTCCTCGCCCGGCAGGCCGGCGATGAGATCCATATTGATTGAGGCAAAGCCGGCGGCGCGCGCCTCGCCAAAGCAGCGCTCGACGGCCGCCGCGTCGTGCCCGCGGCCGATGCGCAGCAGCGTATCGTCGTTCATGGACTGCGGGTTGATCGAGATGCGCGCCACGCCGTGCGCGCGCAAAACGGCGAGCTTTTCCGGCGTGATGGTATCCGGCCGCCCGGCCTCCACGGTCACCTCGTCCGGAAAGCCGCCATAGGCCGCGCGCGTCCAGCCGAGCAGCGCGTCCAGCTGCACGGCGGAGAGCACCGTCGGCGTGCCGCCGCCCACATACAGCGCGCGCACGCGCCGGCCGCTCGCGCGCACGAGCTCCGCGCCGGCTTCGATATCCTGCCGCAGCGCCGACAGGTAGGCCGGCAGCTTTTCCCCCTTGCCGGCGACCTCGGAGGCAAAGGAGCAGTACAGGCAGCGCGTGCGGCAAAACGGGATGCCGATGTATACGTCCACATCGCGCCGCACGTCCACCGACTCGATATACGGCCGCTGCACGCGGCAGATGCGCGCGGCAAGCGCCGCCTTTTCATCTGAAACGGCGAACGTCGCGCTCAGCAGGCGCACGCCCTCGTCCATACCGTGCCGCGCCGCCAGCTCCCGCAGGAGCTTGGTGGGGCGGATGCCCGTCAGCGACCCCCACGGGATGGCGGCGTCCGGGAACAGCTCGCTCAGCAGGCGGAACGCGGCCGTCTTGAGCGCGCGCTTTTGCTGGCGCTTGCGCTCCAGCGCGTCGGGCGCTTCGGGCCGCGTGGTTGCGCTGGCCGTGCGTCCGCCCGCCTCTTGCGCGCAGGCAAAAAACGCGCCGTCGCGCTCCTCGAGCGTGACAATGAGCGAAAGATTCGCCGGCTCGCACGCCTCGGCGACCTCCGATACGCCGCAGAACAGGCGCACCTCCTCGGCGATCTCGTTCCAGTATTCGGGCCGGTTCGTGCGCAGCGAGACGTTCACCTTGCCGCCCCCGCCGCGCCAAAGTACGGGTTGCAGCGGCGCTCATGCGCGAGCGTCGTCGCCTCGCCGTGGCCGGGATACAGCGCATAATCGCCCTCGAGCGCAAAGAGCTTCCCGCGCACGGAGCGCCCGAGCGCGCCATAGTCCGCGCCCGGGAAATCCGTGCGGCCGACGCCCTCAAAAAACAGCGTATCGCCGCAGAATATGACGCCCTCGCGCTCGAGCACATAGCACACGCCGCCCTCGCTGTGGCCGGGCGTGTGCAGCACGCGAAACGACAGCGCGCCGCAGCGGAGCGTATCCCCGTCGTGCAGCAGGCGCGACGCCTGCGCCTTGGGGAGCGGGCGGCCGATCATCAGCGCGAGGCTTTTGCGGCTGCTTTGCAGCTTGTCCGCATCGTCCTCGTGGATGGCGACGGGCGCGCCGGTGGCGGCGGACAGCGCCTGCACGCCCCAGATATGGTCGAAATGCCCGTGCGTGAGCAGGATGAGCCCGCATGCGAGCCCCTCCCGCTGCAGCCGCTCGAGCACGGCCTCCCCATCGCCGGGATCGACGACGGCGCACGGGCCGCCCTCATCGTCATGAACCAGATACGTATTGACCGCAAGCGGGCCACAGGGCAAGGTGATCAGCTGCATCAGAATCTTCTCCTGCTGTCCAAAAGGATGGTGAACGGGCCGTCGTTGACGAGCGAGACCTGCATATCGGCCCGGAACACGCCCGTCTGTACCGGCAGCAGCGCGCCAAGGCGCGCCGCGCACGCCTCATACAGCGCGCGCGCCAGCTCCGGCGGCGCCGCGTCCGTATAGCCGGGCCGCCGCCCGTGCCGCGCGTCGCCGCAGAGCGTGAACTGCGACACGAGCAATATGCTGCCGCCCGTCTCCAGCACGTCGAGGTTCGACCTGCCCGCCGCGTCCTCAAAGATGCGCAGGCGCGGCAGCTTGCCCGTCATATAGGCAAGGTCGTCCTCGCCGTCGCCGCGTTCCACGCCCAGCAGCACCACAAGGCCGGGGCCGATGGATGCGACCTGCCGGCCCTCCTCCGAAACGCCGGCGCTGAGCACCCGCTGTACGACTGCGCGCATGGCGTCCCGCCTCCCTTCAGTGATGCACCCGGTAGACCTCGTTGACGCACTTGAGGCGCTTGAGGCTCTGGATGATCTGGTCGAGCTGGCCCGCGTTGCCGACGGAGAACGTCATGTCCACGACGTACTTCCCGTCGCCGGTCGGCTTGCCGCTCAGGCCCTGGATGTTGATGTTCATGCCGGAGAGCAGCGCGGAGATCTCCAGCAGCGTGCCCGCGCGGTCCTCGGCGTGGATCTGCAGCGACGCGCGGAACGACGTATCCGAGCCGATGGCCCATTCCACGTCGATGATCCGCTCCGGGTCGCGGCAGAGGTTCTCCGCGTTGGTGCAGTCCGCCCGGTGCACGGATACGCCGCGGCCGCGCGTGATATACCCGATGATGGGGTCGCCCGGCAGCGGGTTGCAGCAGTTGCCAAAGCGCACCGCCATGCCCGGGTCGCCGTGCACGATGATGCCGTTGACCGGCACGGGCTTCGGCTTTGGCGCCGCCTGCGCGGCGGGCGCGCCGGAGAGCTGCTCCGTCAGCTCCTCGGCCTTGACCGCCTTGCGATAGCGGTCGCTGAGCTTGTGCAGCACCTGCGAGGCCGATATGCCGCCAAAGCCCACGGCCGAATACAGGTCGTCCAGCGAGGTCATGTTCAGCCGCTTGAGCACCTCGGCGGAATACTCGGGCTTTAGGAGCGTGACGAGCGGCTGGCCCTGGCGGCGCGCAATATCCTCCAGCATCTCGCGGCCGCGCTGGATGTTCTCCTCGCGGTTTTCCCGCTTGAACCACTGGCGGATGCGGTTGCGCGCGGTCTGCGTCTTGACGATCTTGAGCCAGTCGCGGCTGGGGCCCGGCTGGCTGTTGGAGGTGATGATCTCGACCATGTCGTTGGTCTTGAGCTTGTAGTCAAGCCGCACAAGGTTCCCGTTGACGCGCGCGCCCTGGCAGTGGTGGCCGATGTTCGTATGGATGCGGTAGGCAAAGTCAAGCGGGGTCGAGCCCTTGGGCAGGTCGAAGATCTCGCCGCGCGGCGAGAGCACGAACACGTATTCGCCGAGGAAATCCTTGAGGATGTTGTCCACAAACTCGCGGCTGTCCTCCGTGGTGTCGCGCGCCTCGAGGATCTGCCGGAGCCAGCTCGTCTTGCGGTCGAGCATGCTCTGCGTGGAGCGGCCCTCCTTGTACATCCAGTGCGCGGCGATGCCGTACTCCGCCGTGCGGTGCATCTCCTGCGTGCGGATCTGTACCTCGAAGGGGATACCGTTGTCGCTCAGCAGCGTCGTGTGCAGCGAACGGTACATGTTCGGCTTCGGCGTGGCGATATAATCCTTGAAGCGGCCGGGAAGCGGCTTCCAGCCCGCGTGCAGCACGCCGAGGGCGGCGTAGCAGTCGTTGATGGAATCGACGATGACGCGGATGGCGATCAGGTCGTACACCTCGTTGATGCTGCCGTTGATGCGCTGCATCTTGCGGTACACGCTGTAGAGGTGCTTGGGCCGCCCGCTGATGGCCGCGTGGATGCCCGCCTCCTCGAGGCGCGCCGTGATGCGCTGCATCGCGTCGCCCAGCACGGCCTCGCGGTCGGCGCGCTGCTTTTCAAACTGGCGCTTGATGTCGGCGTACTCGTCCGGCATGAGGTAGCGGAACGAAAGGTCCTCCAGCTCGCCCTTGATCGCGCCCATGCCGAAGCGGTGCGCCAGCGGCGCGTAGACCTCGAGCGTCTCCTTGGCCTTGCGCATGCGCTTATAGGGGTTGCAGTAGGCGAGCGTGCGCATGTTGTGCAGCCGGTCGGCCAGCTTGATGATGACCACGCGCACGTCCGCGGCGATGGCCAAAAAGAGCTTGCGCAGGTTCTCCGCCTGCTCCTGCTTTTTCGTGATGTACGTCTGCTTGCCGGAGATGGTCAGCTTCGTCACGCCGTCCACCAGGTGCGCGATCTCCTCGCCGAACTGCTTTTGCACATCCTCGATCGTCACGTCCACGCCGTCCTCCACGGCGTCGTGCAGCACGGCGGCGGTCACGCTCGCCGCATCCATGCCCATGTTCATGACGATGTCGGCGACGGCGACGGGATGGATGATGTACGGTTCGCCGGATTCCCGGCGCTGGTTGTGGTGCGCGTCCTCGGCAAAGCGGAGCGCTTTTTCAAACAGCTCCGCCTGCTCCGGCGCATAGCGGGCGCGGAATTTCTCCAGCAGCTCGGCCGCTTCCATCCGATCGCCTCCTTTCCTGTGCGGTTGCGCCGCGCGGTCATAAACGGAAAAAATCAACGGATACCGTTGATTTTTCCGTTCGGGTCGTTAAAACTGCATGACGGACCAGACGTCGTATCCCTTGAGCGTGCTGCGCGCGTCGAACTCGGAGCTGAGCTCGATGGCAAAGCGCAGGCCGACGACGACGCCCCCCGCCTGCTCGACCAGCTTGGCCGTGGCCAGAGCCGTGCCGCCGGTGGCCAGCAGGTCGTCCACGATGACGACGCGCTGCCCGGGGCGGATGGCGTCCTCGTGGATCTCGAGCGCGTCGGAACCGTACTCGAGCCCGTATTCATAGCGCATGGTCTTGCACGGCAGCTTGCCGGGCTTGCGCGCGATGACAAAACCGGCGCCGAGCGCGTACGCCAGCGCGGAGCCGATCACAAAGCCGCGCGCCTCCGGCCCGATGACCAGGTCGACCTTCTCCTCCCCCAGCGACGCGACGAGCGCATCGATGAGCGCGTGGTACGCCTCGCCGTCCTTGAGCAGCGTCGTGATGTCGCGAAACAGGACGCCGGGGATCGGGAAATCCGGAATGTTGCGAATCTTTTCCTTCAGGTCCATGTGTGCTTACCTCCCAAAAACTCACTGCTTTTGCTGCGCCCGCACCGCGCTGCGGTAGAGCGCGCTTTCCTCAAGCGTACGCTGCGCCGGCCGCTGCACGGGCGCGACCAGGGCGCGCGCCGCGTCCGGCGCAAAAAAGCCCAGCTCCAAAAACACGCAGCAGGCGAACAGCTCGTCCGCCGCGTCCAGCGCGAGCAGGCTGTCCGCCGCCGCCCCGCCTTCCGTCAGCCCGCGCAGGCGCACATAGCGGCGCCGCAGCGCGTCCGGCGCGAGGGACAGCGCCGCAAACGGTGAAAATCCATGCGTGACCGCAAACACTTTGCACAGTTTATCACAGTCTACATCCGTATTGTACAGCGCTTTGGCCAAAAATGCACGAAAAACTTTTGCCGCGTCCGCCGGGAACGCCGCGCTCAGGCGCAGCTCCACGCGGGACTGGCCGCGAAAGTCGCTGCGCTGCGGCGTGCACAGCAGCGTCCAGCGCCGCGCGCCGCCAAACTCCGCCGCGCGCGCGCCAAAGCCGAAGCCGACCGCGCGCAGCGCGCCGCCTCCCTGCTCCACCGTCAGCGACAGGTGCGCGCCCTCGCGGCCGATCTGGCGCACGCCGGACGCCTCCGCCCGCGTCAGGCGGAAAACCGGCTCCGGATTGCCCTCGCCAAAAGGGCCGAGCGCCTGCAGCGCGTCCACCGCGTCCACCGTCAGCTCCGAAAGCGAAACGTCCTCCTCGTACCAGGCGACCGGCTCGAACGTCTCCGCGTCAAAATGCTCGCGCAGATACGCGTCAAAATCCGCCGCGAACGCGTCGAACGCCTCCGGGCGCATGGTCACGCCCGCCGCGAGCGCATGGCCGCCGAAGCGTTCGAACCTGCCGGAAAACGCGCTGAGGCACGCGTGCAGGTCGATCCCGGGGATGCTCCTGCACGAGCCGGTGATAAGCCCGTTGTGCAGGCCGAACAGCAGCGCCGGGCGGTGGTAGCGCTCCACAAGGCGCGCGGCGACGATGCCAATGACGCCCAGATGCCAGTCCTCCCCGCAGAGGACGATGGCGCGCCTGTCCGCAAACGCGCCCTCCGGGCAGCGGGCGGCGATGTCGTCCAGGATGCGCTGCTCCTGTGCCCGGCGCGCGGCGTTCTGCCCGTCGAGCCAGGCGGCAAGCGGCGCGGCCGCGGCCGCGGTCCCGGCCAGCAGCAGCTCCTCCGCCCGGTCCGCCCCGCCCATGCGCCCGGCGGCGGTGAGCCGCGGCGCGAGCAGGAACGCGGCCGTTTCCCCGCTCACCGGGCGGTCGCCCTGGCCGGCGCAATCGAGCAGCGCGCGAAGGCCCGCGACGCGATCAAGCTCCCGCAGCCCGAGGGCGACGATGGCGCGGTTGCTCCCGCGAAGCGGCACCACGTCCGCCACCGTGGCCACGGCGGCCAGCGCCAGACGCTTTTGATACGGCCCTTCCGGGTCGAGCGCGCGCGTGAGCTGGAAGGCGACGCCCGCGCCGCACAGGCCCGCTTCGGGCGCGGGCAGGCCGGGCCGCGCCTGCGCCACGACCGCGCAGGCGTCCGGCAGCGCTGCGCCGGGCAGGTGATGGTCGGTGACGATCAGGTCCATGCCGAGCGCGCGGCACGCGCGCGCCTGCTCGAGCGCATTGATGCCGGTATCCACAGTCACAACAAGGCGCACGCCTTTGCCGGCGATGTCGCGCAGGGCCGCCTCGTGCAGGCCGTATCCCTCGCCGTGGCGCGAGGGCAGGTAATAGATCGCGTCCGCACCGGCGGCGCGCAGGCAGTCGATGAGGATGGCCGTGGCGCACACGCCGTCGGCATCGTAATCGCCGTAGACGCAGATGCGCTCGCCGCTGCCGATGGCCGCGCGCAAACGCTCCACGGCGGCCGCCATGTCCGGCAGCGCCAGCGGGTCCGGCAGGCCGTCCGGCGTGGGATGCAGGAACGCGTCGATGGCGGCGTCGTCCGTCAATCCGCGGCGCACAAGCGCGCGCGCAAGAAGCGGCGGCACGCCGTGCGCGGCGGCGATGCGCGCCAGCTGCGCCGCGTCATACCCATCGGGATGGGTGCAGGCGCAAAGCGGCCTCATGGCGCGTCCGCCTTGCGCGCCGCGCGCTCGGTCAGCGCGATGCCGATGGCGCATTCGGTGCGCTTGCGCAGCATGCGGCAGCCCAGTTCATAGGGCTTATGGATGTCGCCGTTGTACAGGTAGGCGTTGGCGGCGCAGCCGCCGCTGCAATAATACTTGGCCCAGCAGGCGCGGCAGGCGGGCTTGGTGCGCACGTTGCAGCCGGCAAAGGCCGCCTGCTTTTCTGCATCGACCGTCCCGCCGCACACGTTGCCGAGTTTCCACTCCGGCAGGCCGACGAACTGATGGCACGGGTACAGGTCCCCCTCCGGTGAGACGGCGGCGTACTCCGTGCCAGCGCCGCAGCCGGAGAGGCGCTTGCGCAGGCAGGGCCCGCCCGTGAGATCGACCATGAAATGGAAGAAGTTGAACCAGCGGCCGCCGCTGCGCTGCTGAAGGTAGTAATCGGCCAGGCGGTCGTATTCGGCAAACACGCGCGGCAGATGCTCTTCGCGGATGCTGTAGGGGCTCTCGTCCGGCAGTACGACCGGCTCGAGCGAGAGCTGGCGGAAGCCCTCGTCCAGCAGGGATTTCACGTCCTCGGTAAAGTCGAGATTGTTGCGCGTGAACGTGCCGCGGATGTAGTGCTCGCCCTCGCCGCGCCGCGATACGAGGCGCTTTGCCTTGTTGAGGATGATGTCGTACGAGCCGCCGCCCGCGGCGGTCGGCCGCAGCGCGTCGTGCACCTCGCGCCGGCCGTCCAGGCTGATGACGATGTTGTGCATCTCGCGGTTCAGAAAGTCGGTCTTCTCATCGTCGAGCGCGACGCAGTTGGTCGTCATGGTGAAATTGATGCGCTTGCCAAAGCGCGCCTCCTGCTCGCGGCCGTAGGCGACGATCTCGCGGCAGACGCCGAAGTTCATCAGCGGCTCGCCGCCGAACAGGTCCACCTCCAGATGCCGCCGCGCGCCGCTGTGCGCCATGAGAAAATCGATCGCCGCGCGGCCGACGGAGGCCGGCATGAGCATGCGCGCGCCGTGGAATTCACCCGTGGCGGCAAAGCAGTATTTGCAGCGCAGGTTGCAGTCGTGCGCCACGTGCAGGCACAGCGACTTGATGACGCTGCCGCCGGCCACGGCCGGCGCTTCCTGCTCGGGCGTGTCGATCAGGCCCTGGTCGCGCAGCGCGGCAAACTCGTTCAAGATCTCCTCCACCTCGCCGCGGGCAAGGCCGGCGCAGGCGTAGGGATCGTCGCCGCGCTCGAGCGCGGAGAGCACGGCGAACGCGTCCGCATCGATCAGGTGCAGCGCGCCGCTCTCCACGTCGAGCACGATGTTCAGGTCATGAAAACGGAACGTATGGATCACGTTGGCCTCCTTTGCGCGCGGCAGCACAGCAAAAGGGGCGGCGGCACAAAAAGGCGGCCCTTTTCATGCCGGCGCCCCGGATGCGCCATGCCGCGCTTTGGGCGGACAGGGTTTATTTTTCTTCCTTAGCGCACTTCTGGTTGGCCACGGTGCAGGACGTCTTGCAGGCGGACTGGCAGCTGGCCTGGCACTCGCCGCAGGCGGTGTGCGCGCCGGACTTGATGCAGGGCTGCTGGACGGTCTCAAAATGCTTCATGGTAGGTTCCTCCCATTCTGTCCGAAATCTGTTCGTTGGTTCCAGTATACACCGTTTCGCCTTAGAGCGCAAGGGCGGCGGTATCGTGCGCGATGGTCATCTCCTCGTCGGTCGGGATGACGAACACGCGCACGCGGCTGCCGGGCCTGGAGATCTCCACTTCCTCGCCGCGCGGGCAGGTGCGGTTGTAGGCAAAGTCCACGTCCACGCCCAGATAGTCCATATCCGTGAGGATGAGCTCGCGCATGCGGCTGTCGTTCTCGCCCACGCCCGCGGTGAACACGATGGCGTCCACGCCGTTGAGCGCGGCGGCGTACGCGCCGATGTACTGCTTGACCTTATAGGCGAACATCTGTAGCGCCAGCTCCGCGCGCTCGTTGCCCTGCTCGGCGGCGGCGCCCAGGTCGCGGAAATCGCTCGACACGCCGGATACGCCGAGCATGCCGCTCTTCTTGTTCATGTAGGTGTCCATCTCCGCGGCGGACAGGCCCAGCTTGTCCATCAGGAACGGCATGATCGCCGGGTCGATGCTGCCGCAGCGCGTGCCCATCGGCACGCCCTCAAGCGGCGTCAGGCCCATGGACGTGTCGATGCACCGGCCGCCCCTGACGGCGCTCAGGCTCGATCCGTTGCCCAGATGGCAGGTGATCACGCGGGTCTTTTCCTTCGGCATGTCGAGCTTGGCGATGGCGCGGCCGGCCACATAGCGGTGCGACGTGCCGTGGAAGCCGTAGCGGCGGACCTTGAACTTCTCGTAGGCGTCGTAGGGGAGCGCGTACATGTACGCCATCTTCGGCATGGACTGGCCCCACGCGGTATCGAACACGGCGACCATGGGCACGTTCGGCATGACGGCCATGCAGCCGCGGATGCCCATGAGGTTGGCGGGGTTGTGCAGCGGCCCGAGCGGCACGCACTCCTCGATGGCGTCGAGCACCTTGTCGTCGATGAGGACGGGCTCGGAATACTTCTCGCCGCCGTGGAGCACGCGGTGGCCGACGGCCGCGATGGACGACATGTCGGAGATGACGCCGATCTTCGGGTCGGCCAGAACGTCGAGCACCATGCGGATGGCGTCCTGATGGTCGCGCATGTCCTGCTGCTTTTCATACTTCTCGCCGCCGGTCGGGCGGTAGCTCAGCAGCGAGCCGGGGATGCCGATGCGCTCGCAGATGCCCTTGGCGATGACGCTCTCGGTATCGATGTCGATGAGCTGGTACTTGAGCGACGAGCTGCCTGCGTTGATGACGAGGATATTGGTCATGCTGTTTTTCTCCTTACAATCGTTGTGGTCTTGCAGCCGTGCTCACAGGTTCTGCGCCTGCACGGCGGTGATGGCCGCGACGGACACGACGTCCTCGACGCTGCAGCCGCGGGAAAGGTCGTTGATCGGGCGGCGGAAGCCCTGGCAGATCGGGCCGATGGCCTCGGCCCCGGCAAGGCGCTGCACGAGCTTGTAGCCGATGTTGCCCGCCTGAAGGTCGGGGAAGATGAGCACGTTGGCGCGGCCCGCGACCGGGCTGCCGGGCGACTTGAGATGGCCGACCTTTTCCACCAGCGCGGCGTCGGCCTGCAGCTCGCCGTCCACGTTCAGCTCCGGCGCCAGCTCGTGCACGAGCTCCGTCGCGCGCACGACCTTGTCCACCAGCTCATGCCTGGCGCTGCCCTTGGTCGAGAACGAGAGCATCGCCACACGCGGCTCCATGCCGCACAGCGCCCGCGCCGTCGCCGCCGACGAGACGGCGATGGCGGCCAGCTGCTCCGCCGTGGGGCAGGGGTTTACCGCGCAATCGGCAAACACGAGCATCCCGTCGTCCCCGTAGGCGCGGTTGGGCACCTCCATGATGAAGCAGCTCGACACGACCGAGATGCCCTTGGCCATCTTGATGATCTGCAGGCCGGGGCGCAGCGTGTCGCCCGTGGTGCTGATCGCGCCGGCGACCATGCCGTCCGCGCCGCCCTCGCGGATGTGCATGGCGGCAAAGAACAGCGGGTTTTTCATCATGGCGGCGGCCTTTTCCGGCGTGACGCCCTTCTCTTTGCGCAGCTCGTAGAACAGATCGGTATAATGTGAAAGCAGCTCGGAGGCCTCCGGGTCGAGCAGCGATACGCCGGTCAGGTCCACGGAAAACCGCTCCGCGACCGTCTGAATATCCGCCGGCCTGCCCAGCAGCGTCACATCCGCAAGGCCCTCGCGGACGATCCGGGCGGCGGCCTGTACGGTGCGCTCCTCCGTCCCCTCGGGCAGCAGGATATGCTTTTTGTCGGATTTTGCCTTGGCCTTGATTTGCTCCATCAATGACATGTTGCACGTGCCTCCCAATAAATTTCAAGCGAATTATACCATACGCGCCGCAAAAATGGTATACTGTTTTTACACTCAGGGGGTCAGGATGAGAGTCGTCGGCGTGATCGCGGAGTACAATCCGCTGCATAACGGACATATCTATCATCTCGAGCGCGCCAAAACGCTCAGCGGCGCGGACTACTGCATCGTCGTGCTCTCGGGCAGCTTCGTACAGCGCGGCGAGGCCGCCTGCATGGACAAGTACACGCGCGCCGGCTGGGCCGTCAAGGCCGGGGCGGATCTCGTGCTGGAGCTGCCGAGCGTCTATGCCGTGGCCAGCGCGGAGCGCTTTGCGCTCGGCGGCATCCGTACGCTGCTGGGCACGGGCGTGGTGACGGACCTGGCCTTTGGCTGCGAGGCGGCGGACGTGGACACGCTCTACCGCCTGTGCGAGGTGCTCGTCTCCGAGCCGCCGTCGTTCCGCAGCGCGCTGCACCGCCACCTGTCGCTTGGCAAATCCTACCCCCGCGCGCGCTACGACGCGCTCGCGGACATCGGCGCGCCGGAGGAGATGCTGCACGCGCTCGCGCAGCCGAACAACATCCTCGCCATCGAATACCTGCGCGCCATCGGCGCCTACGCGCCCGGCATCCGGCCCGTCCCCGTCACGCGCGTGGGCGGCGGCTATCACGCGGAGACGCTCACCGGCACGTATTCGAGCGCGACGGCCATCCGCAAGGCGCTGCTCAGCGGCGACGAGAGTGTGCTCAACGCCATGCCCTCCTTCGTCGGCGGCGCGATGCTCTACGACCCGCAGTTCCCCATCCGGCCGGAGTGCGTCGGCCCGCTCATCCTCTACGCCATCCGCAGCATGTCGGCCCGCAGCCTTGCGGAGCTCCCGGATGTGAGCGAGGGGTTTGAAAACATCCTCTCGCGCGCCGCGCGCAGGTGCAGCACCATCGATGAGTTCTGGGAGAGCGTCAAGTCCAAGCGCTTCACGCTCGCGCGCTGCCGCCGCATCGGCATCTGCGCTTTGCTCGGCATCACCAACGAGCAGGTGCACGCGACCGTGCGCGATGCAAAGAGCGAGTACCTCAAGGTGCTGGCCATGACCTCCGGCGCGCGCACGCTGCTCTCCGAGATCGCCAAGCGTCCGCACGCGCCGCTGATCCTGCGCAACGCCGACATCACCGCCTGCCCCGCCATCGTGCAGCGCAACCTGACGACGGACGCGTTCAGCACCGACGTGCTGGCCGTCGCCGCGCAGAACGAGACGCACCGCGACGCGGAAGGCCCGCTCATCCTCTGAGCGGGATGCCCGCGCGCTCGAGCGCGGCGCGGATCTCGGGCAGCGCCTCGCGCGCGACGCGCCGCCCCTCCTCGATCACCTCGCGCGCCGTTTTCGTATCGAAATGCCCGCGCACGAACAGCACCTGCGGCACGAGCATCACATCCGCGTCCTCGCGGCGGAGCTTTGCCATCTCCCACTGCATGATGTCAATGGAGCGGTTGATGTATTCGTAGGCGTTCATACCGCTCACATCGTAATAGCCGCCGGTATACCCCACGTCCACGCCGATGACCACGTCCGCCCCGGCCTCGCGCAGCGCGCGGCACGGGATGCGCTCGATCACGCCGCCGTCCACATACATGCGCCCGTCGATCTCCACGGGCATGAAGATGCCGGGGATGGACATGCTCGCGCGCACCGCGCGGCTGACCGGCCCGCTGTGCAGCACGACGGCCTCGCCCATCGCGGCGTCCACGGCGACGCTGTAGAACGGGATGCGCGTGTGCGCAAAGTCCGCCCGGTGCGTCAGCAGCGCGATCAGCTCCTCGAGCCGGTCGCCGCGCAGCAGGCCGCCGCTGCGCGGGCGGCCGACGTCCAGATACTCGCGCAGGTTGAGCTGCAGCGCGAACCGTTCGAGCAGGCGCAGGTCCGTCCCGGCCGCATAGATGCCGCCGACGATCGCGCCGATGCTCGAGCCCGCGACCAGGTCGATGGGGATATGGTTTTCCTCCAGTACCTGCAGCACGCCGATGTGCGCAAACCCCTTCGTGCTCCCCGCGCCAAGGGCGAGGCCGACTTTCGCGTATTCCATAGCTTCTCCCAGCATATCAAAAGTGCTCCCCCGCTATGATGATAGTATGGCGCGCGCCGCCATGCAAGCAAAAAAAATCGACCGGGAGGGGACCGCCTACGGGAAAGGATATGCTTCGCGCCCTGCCGCCGCTGCTGCTGGCCGTCTGCCTGCTGCTGCTGGCGGAGGACTGCGCGCACGCGGCGGCGGAGGCGTTCGCGCTGTGGTGGAGCAGCGTCCTGCCGGCGCTGTTCCCCTTCTACCTCTGCACGTCGCTGCTGCTTCGCTCGGGCGCGGCGCAATCGCTCGTGCGCCTGCTGCGCCCCGTCTCCCGCCTGCTGTGCCTGCCGCAGGGCGTGCTGCCGTGCCTGCTGCTGGGCGGCGTCGCCGGCTATCCGACCGGCGCGCGGCTTTGCGCCTCGCTCGGCGCGGCGCAGTACGGTGCGCGATGCAGCCTGTGCAGCCCCATGTTCCTCATCGCGCTCGTCGGCGGCGGCCTGCTGCGCGGCGGCGGGAGCGCCCCGCTGCTGTGCCTTGCGCATTACGGCGCGGCGCTGCTGCTGCTGCCGCTCCGTTGCGCCGGCAACGACGATGTACAGCCGGTCCCGGAAGCGGAAGCCGGCGCGTGCGCGGGCGGCGCGCTGCGCATGGTCGGCGACGGCATGGCCGCCATGGTGCAGATCGGCGGCTGCATCGCCGGCGCGTCCGTATTGGCGGCGCTGCTGCGCCAGCTGGGGCTGCATGCCGCGCTGGACGCGCTGGCAAAGCCGCTCGGCCTGCCGGCGGGGCTCATGGGCGCGCTGGCGCAGGGGATGCTGGAGTTCACCGGCGGCTGCGCGGCCGTCGCCGCGCTCGGCCTGCCGCTGCGCATGGCGGCGGCGGCATGCGCGTTTCTCGTGTCGTTCGGCGGGCTGAGCGTCTTTTTGCAGACGCGCCTGTTCCTCAGCGGCGGCGCAGGGCGCTATTTCCTGCTCAAGCTCCTGCACGGCGCGCTCGCGGCGGCGATCGCCTACCTGTGCGCGCCGCTGCTGCTGGCCGACGCGGCAGCCGTCATGGCGCAGCCGGCGCAGGAGTACGCGCTCAACGCCCTCAGCGGCGCAAGCCTGCTGTTTGCGTGCGCCGTCACGGTGATCGCCGCCTACCTGGGCGCGCTCGCGCTCTCCGCGCTGCCGGCGCGGCGGCCGGCGCGGGACAGGGGCCGTCCCGAAGGGTGAACGCTTCCCGCGCGGGCAAAAAGCGCCCCCTGCGGCGAGCCAGGGGCGCCTGTCGGACGCATATTGGAGCAAAAGAAAAGCCCCGCCGTGCGCGGGGCCTTCGCGTCAATATTCGTCGTCGTCCTCGTCGTCGCTGAAGTCGAAGAGCTTTTTGCGCTGCTTTTTCGGCTTCTCGCGGCGGGGCGCGTCGTCCTGCTCCCACTCCTCGTCGAACTCCTCGTCCTCGTCGTCGATCTCGAACATCTTGGAGAGGAAGCCCTTCTTCTTCGGCTTTTCGCGGCGGGGCGCTTCGTATTCCTCATCCTCGCGCTCCTGCTCTCTTGCGCGCGTGCGCTGCGGGGCGGCCGGGCGCTCGAACTGGCGCGTCATGCCGTCGTCCACCGCGTGCGCGCTCTGCTGCTGCTGGTAGGCAGGCTGCTGTGCGGGCTGCTGATAGGCCGGCTGCGCCTCCGGCGCGTAGGCGCTCTGCTGCGCCGGCGCGTAGGCCGGCTGCTGATACGCGCGGGGCGGCTCCGGCGCAGCGGGCGCCGGCACGCCCAGCTCGTTGCGGTTCTGCGCGATCATGGCGTGATATTCGGACAGGTAGCGCTGCACGTCGGAGAGGATGTCGTCCGCATACTTGCGCGCGCCGTTGTAGATGGCGTTGGCGTTGGTCTCCGCCTCGGAGGAGATCTGCGCCGCGCGCGCGCAGGCTTCCTTATACACCTCGGCGTCGCTGATGCGCGTCTCGTACTCGACCTGCGCCTGGTGGTACAGGTTCTCTGCGCTGGCCTGCGCCTGCGAAAGGACGCTGTCCGCCTCCTCGTGTGCCTGGGCGAGGATCTCCTCGGCCTGCTCCTTGGCGTCGTTGATGCGGTTATCCGCCTCGGCGAGCACGCCGGTCGCCCGGCGGATGTCCTCCGGGATGGTGACCTTCAGATCGCCCAGCAGGTCGTACAGGCGTTCGATCTCGACAACGCGCCGGCTCTGGCCGCCAAACTTGGTCCGCGGGCTCTCTTCAAGCTCCTGTTCGATGCTTGAAATGATGCTGTAGATCTTCATCGTTTGTGCAGTGCTCATGCTCGTAATAACCTTTCTGCAATGATTTTCATGTTGCAAGCGGGCACCAGGCCCGCAATGTTTCCGCCGTAGGCGCCGATCTCGCGCACCGTGCTCGAGCTCAAAAACGAGAGCGAGGGCGAGGCCATGAAGTAGACCGTGCGCACCTGCGGCTCCAGATGCCGGTTGGTCGCATCGATCTGAAACTCGTATTCAAAATCGGTGATCGCGCGCAGGCCGCGGATGATGTACTGCGCGCCGACGCGCTTGACAAACTCCACCAGCAGCCCGTCAAAGCTCGCCGCCGACACGTTGGCCAGCCCCTCGGCGCGCACGGCCGCCTCGATCATGGCCACGCGCTCGTCCGCGGCAAAGAGCGGCGTCTTGGCGGAATTGCTCAGCACGCCGACATGGATGTGGTCAAACAGCGCCGACGCGCTGCGCAGCACATCCATATGCCCGACCGTGAACGGGTCGAAACTGCCCGGGTATACGCCGATCTTTGTCATTCCCTGTCCCGCTCCATTTCCGTCACCGCGCACCTGCCAAAGCGCCTCGTGCGCACGGGGCGCATGACGCCGGCAACGGGCGCGGCCACGCCGTCCGACGCATGCTCCACGAACACCCGCCCGTCCGGCCGCATGAGCCCGCGAGCAAAGAGCAGGCCCGCCGCATCCGGTCCAAACCCGCTCGCGAACGGTGCGTCGAGGAAGGCAAAATCGCACCGCTCACCCTCGAAGGCCAGCCGCAC
>URSN01000005.1 GCA_900550525.1 uncultured Eubacteriales bacterium | reverse complement strand
CACGTCTCCGATTGCCAGCGCGTCCGCGCCCTCGCCCTCAAGGCGTTAGCACTGGATGGGCTGATCCACCAGGCCGCCGACCACGATGGTGACGGTGACGTTGCCGTACTCCTCGCTGTAGGGCGTGTCGATGGACGTGACCGTGCCGAACAGGCGGGCGGTATCCTGAAGCGCCGCATCCTCCTCCAGCTCATAGCCGGCGGTCACGATCTCCTCGTAGCTGGCGGTGCCCAGGTTGAAGCCCTGCGGCACGATGCGCTCAAACGAGAGCTCGGACGTCGCGCCGTCCGCGCCCGCGATGGTCGCGGTGAGCGTGTAGGGCGATTCCTCGCTGGCGGACTCGTTGATGTCGATGGTGATCATGCCGTCCACCTTCTCGCCGACGACGACCGCATCCTGCGCGCCGCCGGTGATGGTGACCGTCCAGGTGATCGGGTAGGCGATATCCTCCACGATCACGCCGGCCACGACCTGATAGTCCGCGGGCGTCTTGGTCGCGCCGTCCTTATAGAGCATGCGCAGATAGTCGGTGGCGCGCTCGAGCGCGTCGTCCTCCCCAGCCGGCGCGGGCGCTTCGGTCGCCTCGGGCGCGTCCGTCGGCTGCTGCTCCCCGCCGCTTTGCTGCGCGGCGCATCCGGTGAATGCGGCCAGACACAGCGCGAGGACAACGATGTAAGCTAAGAACCGTTTCATCTTTTCCTCCCTCATTTCTAATGGATGGTGATGCCTTCCGTCGTCAATACAAGGATCTGATAGTCGCCGTCATAGCGTTCCACGACGCCGCGCACGTCGATCAGGCGGCCCGCGGGCGATTCCCCGGCGAGCGCTTCGGCCGCCGCGCCCTCAAGGCGCACCGGCACCTCTGCGCCGTCCGCCGTGCACAGCAGCGGCCGCTCCCCGTCCGCGCCGGCCGGCGGCGCCTGCTCCACGAGCAGGCCCTCCATCGACACGGTGGTGCACAGCGCAAGCTCCGCAAGGGAACGCTCGGCGGGGCCTTCGGCCGTTTCGACCGTGGCAACGCCGTTTGCAAACGCCTCCGCCGTCATGGGCGCATACGCGGGCGCATAGCCCTCGCCCAGCTTTTGCAGGTTGCCCGGATCGTCCGGACGGATCTGCCGGTAGGTGACGCCGGAGATCTGATAGGAGTCGCCCGCCTCGTAGTATTGCAGCGTGCCGACGATGCGGGCAAGGTTGCCGACCGTCAGCACGTCCAGCCCGCCGCCGGAGAGCGAATACCCGTAGTAGACCAGGATGCCGTAATAGCGCCCCGTCTCCTCGTCGTAGTCCTCCACATAGACGCTGTTGAAGCCGTTCATGGTGACCACGCCCTCAAAGGCGACCTTGATCCCCTCGTAGGCGGCCGTGTTGAGCCGCAGCTCCTTGAGCGTGAGCTCCACGGCGTCGCCGTAGTAGAAATCCGGGTCGGGCTGGCCGGAATACACGTTCAGCCCGAGCGCCTTTGCCTGCGCGATGGCCGCCATGCACGTATCCCCGTAGCGGTTATTGGCCGACGAGGATGCGATGCCAAGGCCGTTTTGCAGCAGCTCGATGTTGAGGTTGCGGTACGGACCGTCCTGCTGCGTGCGGTACCAGCCCCAGCCCAGATACCGCTCGCCCGGGGAGTCGAGATGCCACTCCCCATCGTCCGATTCGAGCAGGATCGAGACGGCGCTTTCGAGCTTTTCGCGCGTGAACGCGGCGGCCGCCTTGCCGTACTCCTCGACCTTGCCGGTGATCTCCGGCGTGTTGACGGCCAGGAAGCGCCCCTTGCGCGGCCCCTCGCCCGCCAGCTCGGTCGGGAAGGTGAAATAGGCCGTATCCCCGTCCACGAACGACTCGACCGCGACCGACAGCTGCGCGGTTGCGCCGGTATCGTCCGGCTGCACCGCGGCGGCATAATCGACCGGCGCGGCCGGCGCGGCCGAAGCCGGCGCCTCGCTCTGTGCCGGAGCAGACGTCGGGCCGCCCGCCGGCTGCTGCGGGGCGCAGCCGAAGCTGCACCCGCACAGCAGGCAGGCAAGCAGCAGCCATGCGATGGCGGCAGACTGTCGTTTCATGTCCTGCTGCCCGCCTGGATCAGCTGTTGTACTCGCACTCGGCGATGGCGTTGGCAAACGCCTGCTCGATCATGGCGTCCACATCGCCGTTGTCCTCGGCGGTGAGGCACTGCGCCAGCAGCGAGCCGACCTGATCGCGCGCGGTGGACGAGCCGTTGAACGCCGGGGAGGTGTAATAATACTCCTCCTGCTCAAGGCAGACCTTGGCGCTGAGCGCGGAGATGTAATCGCCGCCGTCCGCCTGGTCGATGAACGCCTTGTACGCCTCGTTCTCCGCCACGGACTTGAGCACCGGCACATAACCGGAGGCCATGGAGAACTCCGCCTGGAAGTCCACGCTCGTGGTCAGGAACTTCACAAACAGCCAGGAGGCGATGACCTCCTGCGGGTTGTCCTTGCGGAAGATGCACACGCTCGGGCCCTGGGAGATGACCTTCTGGTTGTCCGCGCTGACCTGCGGGATGGTGGCGATGCCGACCTCGAACGGATAGGTGCCGTCCTCGCCCTTGGCCGGGCGCTGGTGCGTCGCGCCTGCGGAGGAGCCGATGGACATGTAGCTCACCGGGTCCGTCTCGGAGGTGAACAGGCCGGAGGTATAGGCGCCGTAGAGCATCTGCGTGGTCAGGTAGCCGTTCTGGTACCACTCGCGGAACTCCTTGACAAAGGCGCGGTTGGTCTCGTTGTCAAAGATGAAGTGGTCGCCCGTGGCGCTGGTATAGCCGGAGCCGTACTGCTCGCACATGGTGATGAACCAGTTGCTCTCGCTGTCGTAGCCGAGCGGGATGGAGTTGGGGTCGATCTCCTTGATCTGCGCGCAGAGCGCCTCCATCTCGTCCCACGTGGTCGGAACGGTGAGGCCGTGCTCGTCAAAGAAGGTCTTGTTGTAATAGAGCACCTCGGTGGACTTGGAGAAGGGCAGCGTGTACATCAGCCCGTCGCCAAACTGCCGGCCCTCTTCGTAATAGCCGGCGATGAAGTCCGCCTTCTGCTCGTCGGTCAGGCCGAGGATCTCGGTGCTGCCGTCGGCGCGCGCAACCTCGATCTGGCTGTCGATCAGGTCGTCGAGCGTGGCCACGGCGCCCGCGAGGTTGTACAGCGCCACATGGTCCGGATAGCAGTAGGCGATGTTGGGCTGGTTGCCCACGGTGATCTCCGTGCTGATCTGGTCGCGCACGTCGTCATAGTTGCCGACCTGCTGGTGCTCGATGTGGATGTTCGGGTAGAGCTTGTTGAACTCCGGAATGTAGAGGTCGAGCACTTCGGTGAGGTTGGCGCCCATGGTGTGGTAGAAGGTGATGGTCACCTCGCTGCCGTCATAGCCGCCCTCGGGCACGATGAAGTTCGATACGGCGCCCTCCGGCTCCGCCGTCGGTTCCGAGCCCGGCTCGTCCGCCGGAGCGGACGGTTCGCTCGGCTGCTGCCCGCATGCGCTGAGCAGCCCGGCGCTCAGCATGAGCAGCGCGGCGAGCAACAGGGACAAGATGCGTTTTTTCATGGTTTTCTTCCTTCCTTTCCTTCACATATATTGAGACGCAAATCTGTTTTGCGGGATCATCCCTTGATGCCGCTGCGGCTCACCCCGCGCATGATGTACTTGCGCAGGAAGATGAACACCAGGAACAGCGGCGCCGACACCAGCGCCACCGCCGCCATCTGCACCGGGTAGTTCACATCGCCGGTGGATTCGGTGAAGGCGTTGCGCAATCCGTTTGTGATCATGCGGTGCGCCTCGTCGTTGGCGACCAGGCGCGGCCAGATGTACGCGTTCCACGCGCTCATCATCTTCAGGATTGTGATGGAGATGAGCGTGGGCAGCGCCAGCGGGATCATGACCTTCCAGAGATATTTGAAGTCGCTCGTGCCGTCCACCTTGGCCGCCAGATACAGCTCGTTGGGGATCTGCAGGAAATTCTGGCGCAGCAGGTAGATATAGAACACGCTGACCAGGAACGGCACGATGAGCACGGTATACGTGTTCATCCAGCCGAGGTTGGTCACGGTGCTGTAGTTGGTGATGGTGAACAGCTCCCCCGGGATCATCATCGTCGCCAGCAGCGCGGCAAAGAGGACGTCGCGCCCCTTGAACTCCAGCCGCGCAAACGCGAACGCGGAGAGCACCGTGATCACCAGCGACAGGATCGTCGAGATGATGCCGACATAGGCCGTGTTCAGGAACAGCCGGCCGAGGTTTGCCGTGTTGAACGCTTCGGCGTAGTTGCTCCACATCAGCGTCTGCGGCCAGAACGTCGGCACGCTCATGCGGTACTCCATCAGGCTCTTGAGCGAGGAGTTGAGCATCCAGTAGAACGGGAACAGCACGACCAGCGCCATGAAGAACAGGAACGCATAGTAGAACACGTGCACAAACGCGGTCACGGCCGTCTGCCGGGCGCGCTCGGCGCGCACGTCGCGCGCATGCATGGTCTTGATCTGAGACATAGGCTCGCCCCCTTAAAAGTGTACGCGCTTTTTGCTGACCTGCAGGTTCAGCAGCGTGACCACGAGGATGATGGCGAACAGGATCAGCGCCGCGGCGCTCGCCCGCCCCTGGTTGTTGGTCGCCAGCGCATCGTAGATGAAGCCGACCATCGTGTTGAGCCGGCCGGCCGCATCCGGCGGCCCCATCGTCTCGCCGAAGATGCCGATGATGCTGGTGTATTCCTTAAAGCCGTCGATAAAGCCGGTGATGACGACGTAGGCGATCATCGGCGAGAGCAGCGGCACGGTGATGCGCGTGAAGATGCGCCTGCGCGAGGTGCCGTCCACGCGCGCCGCGTCATAATACTGCCGGTTCACGCTTTGCAGCCCGCCCAGCAGGATCAGGATCTTGAACGGCAGCGCGTTCCACACGATGTAGATGATCATGACGGTGATGTTGGCCGCATAGCTGGAGCCGTAGTTGATCCAGTTGACCGGCTCGCCGCCGAAAAACTCGATGATGTTGTTGATGATGCCCGCGGTGACGATGATCTCGTTCTCCGTGCCGTAAAAGCTGCCCACGATGTTGAACATGGCGGCGAACACCATGCCGATGGCGATGGAGTTGGTCACATAGGGCAAAAAGAAGATGGTTTGCAGCGGGCGCTGCAGCCACTTGATGGAGTTGAGGAACACCGCGATGAGCAGCGCCAGCAGCGAGGAGATCAGCACCGTCGGCACGCAAAGCACGACCGTATTGCGCAGGCAGTCCAAAAAGCGCTGGTACTGCACGACGCGCACGAAGTTGTTCACGCCGAAGGGGAACACCTCGCCCCCCGCCGCGCGCAGGCCGCTGTACCCCTCCAAAAACGCCATGCGCACCGTGTTGAAGATGGGCCAGACGGTGAACACCAGCAGCAGGATGATGGCGGGCGAGAGGTACAGCCACGCCTTCCATTTGTGCTTGCTTTCAACCATTTTCCTGCACCTCGCAGCGGATGCGCTCCTCCGTGTCCGCGCTGAAGAGGAACGTCTTGTGCGGCTTGAGATGGAAGCGCACGGTCTTGATATCCGCCGCCGGCCTGCCGTCGGCGTCGATGATCGAGCGGATGATGGGGCTCACGGCGGCGGGGTTCTTCGACACGATGCTCACGTCGCGGCCCATGACCTCCACGCTGCTGAGCGCGCAGCTGAGCGGCCCATCCTCAGCGAGCACGAAGCCCTCCGGCCGCACGCCGACGAACACCTCGCCCTCCGGCGCGCCGGGCGCGTTGAGCACGGCGTCCTCGCCGATGAACACACGGCCGCCGGCCACGCGGCCATGGAACACGTTGATCGGCGGCGTGCCCAGGAACTTGGCGACAAAGAGGTTATCCGGGTCGTCGTACACGTCCTGCGGCTTGCCGATCTGCTGCACGACGCCCAGCTTCATCACCACGATGAAATCGGAGATGCTCATGGCCTCGTCCTGGTCGTGCGTGACGAACACGGTGGTGATGCCCGTCTCGCGCTGGATGCGGCGGATCTCCTCGCGCGTTTGCAGGCGCAGCCGCGCGTCCAGGTTGGAGAGCGGCTCGTCGAGCAGCAGCACGCGCGGCATCTTCACCAGCGCGCGCGCAATGGCCACGCGCTGCTGCTGACCGCCGGAGAGCTCGCTGGGCTTGCGGTCGAGCAGCTCGTCGAGCTGGACGAGCCTGGCCGTCTCAAGCGTGCGGCGCAGCATCTCCTCCTTGGAGAGCTTGTCCTCGCCCTTGAGGTTTTGCAGCGGGAAGAGGATGTTCTGCTTGACCGTCATGTGCGGATAGAGCGCGTAGTTCTGGAACACCAGCCCCACGCCGCGGTTCTCCGGCTCCAGGTCCGTCACGTCGTCCTCACCGAAGAACACCTGCCCGCCCGTGGGCTTTTGCAGGCCGCAGATCATGTACAGCGTGGTGCTCTTGCCGCAGCCGGAGGGGCCGAGCAGGCCGACCAGCTTCCCATCCGGAATCGTGACGCAGCAGTTGCTCACTGCGACGACCTCCTCGCCGGATTTGCGGTTCCGGCTGGGAAACACCTTGGTGACGTTGCGCAATTCGACTTTCATTGGTTCAATCCCCTAAACATTAGATTTTCTCCCTGTCCCCGTGCGCGGCCGCCCGGAGGCGGCCACAGTTGCGGCGGGTCAGCCATACGGGTCGCGCGCCGCGCGCTCGGCCTGCATTTGTTCCCGGTACGCCAGCAGTTCCTGCTCGCTGTCAAAGATCATCTGGCTCGCCATATCCACCACGACCGTCTGCGCCAGCAGGGCGTGGATGGCGGAGTTGTTCCGCGTGCCGGCCACCAGGCCGACCTGGAGCACCAGCAGCGCGGCGAGCACCGCCAGGCCGACGAACCCCAGCCCGCCAAAGAAGATGAGGAACAGCAGCAGGATGGGGATCATCGTTTCGATGGTGTATTTGCCAAGGAGCGTGCGCACCAGCAGCAGCAGCGGCGCAAGGCGCACGCAGTCGCGCCGCACGACGGCAAGGCCGAACACCTTCTTGCCGAGCGTCTGCCCGTTTTTGAACAGCAGCGGCACGAAAAATTCCAGCGCCAGCATGCCCAGCAGCACGCCGAACGTGATGATCAGGATTGTCAATCGCATGACCTCGGCAAACGTCTGCGCGGCGCCGGCGTCCTCCGCAAGCGCGGCGTACGCCGCTTCATAGCGCTGCTGCGCCGCCTCGTCCAGCGACGCAAACTCCTCCTGCGAGATGGAGAAGGTGATGCCGTATTCCGTTTCGTAATCCGAATAGTAACGTGCAAGCCGCGCGCTGTGCGCATCGTACCCGATGGCGAGCGAGAGCAGGAATGCAAAGCCGACGGTCAGGATGCTCAGCAGTATCCCGTCCAGCAGAAGGGCGGAGATCCGCTTCCATACGCTTGCCTTTTGCAAATCGACCACGCAGCTACCTCTCTGCACCGCCGCCTGCGCGGCGTCCGTCGCATTGCGCCCGGCCTGCCGGCCGTACCGCGAGCACCTGGCGGGCGCGCCCGCAAATTTCGCGGCTCATATCCATTGTACATGCTTTGTCCACAAGTTTCAATAGATTTGTTCACAATCATCCGAGGGGCGCCGGAGGCGGCGGCTCGGGTTGACTTCATCGCGCCGATGCTGTAATATGCAAACTACCCCACGCAATACTTGACGAGGAAGTGGTCGCCATGGAGAAAAAACTGCTCATCACCGACCTGGACGACACGCTGTACGACTGGACGGGCTTCTTCGTGCCCGCCTTCTACGCCATGGTCGATGAGATCGTCGCGCTCACGGGCCTGAACCGCGCGCGGCTGCTCCATGAATACCGTGAAACGCACCAGCGTCTCGGCACGGTGGAGTATCCGTACGCCACGCTCAAGCTGCCGTCCATCCGCCGCCATTTTGCGCAGCTGGACGACGCGGCGCGCAAGGAGGCGCTGCGCCCGGCGTTTTTGCGCTTCAACGCCATCCGCGACGGCAGCCTGCGGCTGTTCCCCGGCGTGGAGGAGACGCTGCAAACGCTCCGCGCGCGCGGCGTGCCGGTCATCGGCTATACGGAATCCTCGCAGGAAAACGGCTTTTACCGGCTGGAGCGGCTGGGCGTGTCCGGCTATTTCCAGCATGTGTATACCTACCACAGCCGCTTCCAGAGCGGCTATGCGCCAAGCGACAAGGTGATGACCGTGCAGACGCGCAAGCCGGATACGGCCGTGCTGCTGCGCATCTGCGAGCGCGAACGCCATGCGCCCGGCGAGGTCGTCTACGTCGGCGACAGCCTGGGCAAGGACGTGTACATGGGCAAGATGGCGGGCGCGACCGCCGTATGGGCCAACTACCCGCGCGAGAGCAACGATTACCATGAAAAGCTCGCGGCCATCACGAGCTGGACCGAGGAGGATATGGCGCGCGAGGAGCGGCTCAGCCGCCATCTGAGCGAGGGCGCCGTCCGTCCGGACCACGTCATCCACAGCTTCCCGGAGATCCTGCCCATCGTGCTCGGCGGCTGACCCGGCCGGGCCGCGTCAGAGCAGCCCCATCCGCCTGAGCAGCGCCCCGGCGCGCACATCCGGCAGTTCGCAGGCGAGCGCCTCCGGCGGGAAAGGCAGCGCAGCCGCGCCGAAAAGGCGGATGAGCGCATGATTGGTGCGCAGCCGCTGCGCCTGCTGCGCGACGGCCTCGCGCAGCGCCGCACGCTCGGGCCACTCCCCCTCCCCCTCCGCGCCCGCGAGCACTCCTTCGAGCGGTGCAAAGCGCGCCAGCAGGCGCGCCGCAATCTTCGGCCCGACGCCGCGCACGCCCGGGATGTTGTCCGACGGGTCGCCGACGAGGCACTTGAAATCGGCGTACTGCGCCGCGCGCACGCCAAAGCGCGCGCGCACGTATTCCTCCGTGCACAGCACGGACCGGTCGCCCCGGTAGCGGTAGACGCGCACGGGTTCATCGATGAGCTGGAAAAAATCGCTGTCAAGCGAGAGGATCGTGACCTGCGCCCCGCCGCGGCAGGCAAGCGCATAGGCGGCGATGAGATCGTCCGCCTCGCAGCCGTCCGTCTCCAGGTGCTTCACGCCGAGCTGGTCGAGCACGGCATAGATGTCCGGCAGCTGGGAAAAGGGCGTTTCCCGCTCCGGCAGGGCGGAAAAGTCCGGCCGGTTGGCCTTGTACGCCGCGTCGAGCGCGGCGCGCGGGTTTTGACATTCCCCGTCGAACACCACCAGCGCATGGGTGGGCCGGAGCGCGCGCGCCGAGCGCAGCAGCGCGCCGGCAAAGCCGAGCGTGCCGTGCACCGGCCGCCCGTCCGGCGCCAGGATGCGCGATGGCATACCGTAAAACATCTGAAACAGCAGGTTGCTGCCGTCCACGAGCAGCAGATGCTCCATGCCGCCGCCTCCCTCCGCCGCGCATATGCCGCATGACGTATCACAATACCATGCATGGTGCGGCCGTGTCAAGCCGCGCCCAGCCCGCGCCCTGCCAAAAGAAGAGGGCCGCCCGGCGGCGGCCCTCCTTCCCGTTACGACCTTTTGAGAGCGGCAATGGCGTCCGGCCCGGCAAGACCGGCGCGGTGCAGCGCGCGCACGCCGAGCAGCAGCGCGCCCTGGCCGACGATGTTCGTGCACTGCGCGATCCAGTTCATGGCCGCCTGCGTAAAATCGCGCGAGGAGAGATACCCCATCCCCAGCATGAACACGAACGCAACCGCAAAGAGCGCGGCCGCGCCGCGCCGCTTCATCCGCGCGGCGATGACGGTGAGGCTTGCGCACATGCCGAGCGTGCCGAGCACCATGAGCACGATGAAGATCATGCCGCTGGTGTACGGCAGCGGCGCGGCGGCCACCGCGTAGGCCGTGCCGCGGCCCTGCCGCGCCGTAAGCAGCGCGATGAGCGCGGCGCCCGTGAGCAGAAAGCCCACGGCCTGCATGGGCAGGAACACCTCGTTGAGCGCCACGAAATCGCACACGTTCATCGCATAGAGCAGCTTCCACGTCGCCTTGAACAGGCCCGCGGTCATGATCATCAGCGTCCCGGCCGCAAAGAGGGCGAAGGCGCCCTTGCTCATCTTGTTGTACAGGTCGCGCTGCAGCAGCACCGCTGCGGCGATGAACAGCGCGCCGGGGATATACTCGCCGATCGCCATCGGTACGGTCATTGGTCCGCCTCCTCTTTGGCCTCTTTGCACAGATGGTACAGCGGGATGAACGGGAACAGGATCGGCGTCGTGCCGGCGTACCGGCGGTAGGCCGGGTCGGCGCCGTAGCGCGCGTGCTGGCGCTTTTCCAGCCGCTGCGCGCCGTTGACCATGACCATCACGATGCACAGGTAGGCAAACACCGCGAGAATCCACTGCCCCGCGCCGGTGAGCGCATCGAGCGCGCCGACGAACACGCCCGTCCAGAAGACGATCTCGCCCAGGTAGTTCGGGCAGCGGACGAGCCTATAGAGCCCCTGCGTGGCGACCATGTTCGGGTTCACGGCCTTCTGCGCGCTCTTTTGCCGGTCGGCGACCGCCTCCAGGGCGAGGCCGAACAGCGACACGGCCGCGCCGATAAACGGCAGCGTGCCGGTGGCCGTTCCATTGTAGAGCCGGTAGAACACGGGGCTCACCTGCGCGGTGTACAGCACGGCGACGCTGACCCAGATGGCGAACTTTACGAACACCGGCATGGCCTTTTCATCGCCGGCGACCTCCGTGAGCGTCCTGCGGTAGGCGGCGTTTTTCAGCTCGCGCACGAGCAGGAAGCCCGACAGCCGCACGCCGTAGGCGATGAACAGCGCCAGCAGGAGGATGTGGACCGGCTCCAGCCCGTCCGGGAACAGCAGCGCGATGGCGACCGCGCCGCCGGCGACGGCCAGCCCGTAGCCGATGGAGAGGAAGTAGACGTATTTATAGAAGCCGACCGCGCAGAGCGCCGCGCACACGATCAGCACGATCCAGAGTTTTTCCAGTCCCACCGCCCGTCACCTCACGCGTTCTTTTCGATGTACTCTTTGAAGCTCAGCCTGCCGAACCTGTGCTCGGCCACCATGCTCTCCGTCAGCGTCCACTTGCTAAAGCGCAAAATGGCCTCCTTGCCGTTCTTTTTGAGCTTGTTGATGAACGCCAGCACGTCGAACAGGAACGGGGGCGCGTGCCTGATGACCGGCTCCTTGCCGGCGGCGGCGAAGAACATGCGCGCGATCTGCTCGTAGGTGTACGTCTCGGTGCCGCCGATGTCGTACGTCACGTTTTTGTCGTTCAGGTGCAGCAGCATGAAGTCGGCCAGGTCCGTCGTGTCGATCACGTTCGCACTGACGGGCTTCTTGCCCAGCAGCGTGACCTCGCCCTTTTCGATCATGGGTTTGAACACCTTGGCGATGTCGTAGAAATACCCGGTGGGGCGGAAGATCACATAGTCGATGCCGCTGGCCTTGAGCGCCTCCTCGAGCAGGTATTTGGCATGCAGCATGGGGACCTTCGGCGCGCGGTCCGCCTTGAGCACGGAGACGTAGGCGAACTTCTTCACGCCGGCGCGCTTGGCCTCGTTGAGCAGGTTCAGGTTGCCCCGGTAGTCGATGTCGTAGTTTGTGACCTCCGCGCTCGTGCGCGTGAGGCCGACCGTGGTGATGACCGCGTCCGCGCCCTCGCATAATCCGGCGAGCTGCTCCGGCTTGGTCACATCCACCTGTTTCTTCTCATAGAAACCCTCGATGCCGTCGAGCTCGCGCAGGACCATGTCCACCGCGAGCACGTCGTGCCCGTCGCGCACGAGCGCGCGCAGGATGTCGCTGCCGAGCCTGCCGAACGCGCCTGCCAGTACCACCATCATGATCAACACTCCTTCCCGTTGTCCCGATTCAGCGCTGCTTTTCCTTGGCGCGCTTGTCGTTGATGATATTCATCTGCTCCTCGTCGATGAGCGTCACGCCGTTCTCCTTGGCCCACTGCACGCAGCCCTTGAGCACCGTCGGCAAAAAGATGCGCGGCACCTTGATGAGCTTCATGCAGGCCGCGTCCGTGAACTTCACCGTATCGTCGGCGCGGTTTGCCGCATAGCGGACGGATTCGATGCTCGCCTCGCGCACGGGCAGCAGCTCGCCGTGCGGGCGGCGGAAGCGCGTATACCAGAAGTTCTTGCTGTCGCGGTAGCCGTAATCGACCGGGACGCGCGGAAACTCGCCCGCCGTCACGCCGTTGACGATGGCGTTGTAGTAGCGCTCCTTCATCAGGATCTTGTCCACGCGCAGGATGAAATGCGCGCCCCAGAGCGAGGTGATGCCGTTGAAATCGTGATACGGGCCCGGATAGCCGTTGAGGCAGCCCGGCCGGTCGTCCTGCGCGTTGTCCAGCTCGCGCATCCAGGTGCACTCGAACACCTGGAACGATTCGGCCACCACCTGCGGGAAGCGCTCCTGCGGGTGCGCGGCGGCCATCTGCCCGTCCTCGAGGGTGAAGATGCAGTTTTTCATCTTCTCCTCCGGCGTGTCGCCCGGGAAGCCCATGCGCACCGCCTCCTTGAAATAGCGGCGCTCGTCGGTGATGAAGTTGAGCGCGCATTTGCCGTTTCTGAGGAGGTTTTGCGCCGTATTCGACGAGTTGCGCGCGCACAGCAGCATCGCGTAGTAGTCCTTGCCGGCGATGTAGTAGGGCGCGACGAGCGAATACGGCCCGAGCGTCGTTTTCCCGTCCTCCGTCAGCGTGCTGATGAGCACGGTGGGCATCGGGAAAAAGGCAGAGGTCTGGTAGAAGTTGTCGACGATGCGCAGGTTTTTGAAGCTGCTCATGATTGGGTTCCCTCCTGTTGTGATCTGTTGATAAACAAAAGCCGTTGAAAGCCGCCGCCCGCCACCGGTCAGGGGCGCAGCAGCCGCTCGAGCACGGGCGTGAGGCCGTCAAACCCCGCGTCGGGATTGAGCGAGACGGCCAGCAGCGTCTCGGCAAGGAAGCCCGGCAGCGACGGGTGGAACAGGCACCCGAAGCGCTCCGTAAGCGGGCGGATGACCGCCTCGAGCTGCTCGATGAGCTGCCGGTGGCGCGAACGGATGACCGGCGCGGGATCGCAGCGCGCGCTGTACTGCGCCCACGCGCCCTCGTACAGGCCGGCAAAGGCGCGGATCTCGTCGAACACGGCGCGCAGCCCCGCGATAGCGTCCGCGGCGGACGCGGCGCGCTCCTGCATGCGCTCGAGGGCGCGCATCCAGTCCTCGAGCATGATCGAGGCGACGAGCACCTCCTTGGACGGAAAATAGTTGTACACCGTGCCGACGGCCACGCCGCACTCCCGCGCCACGGCGCGGATGGTCAGCCCGTCGAACCCGCCGCCGAACAGCGTCTCGCGGGAGACGCGCAGGATGTTCTCCCGCAGCGCCGCGATGCGTTTTGGCATGTCCCGACCGCTTCCCTTCTTTTATGAACGTGTTCATATAGAGTGTACGCCAATCACGCGGAAGAATCAAGCCCAAATTATCAATAAGAAAATATATATTTAGCCGTTGGGATGAGGGGACGCTTCGCCCGACCGGCGCTCCGTTTTTGCGTTTTCCTCCGTTTGCCCTGCGGGCCAAAGCCCGGCGGACGGAACTGGCGAAACGCCCGGCAATCCCCCCGGGAACGCGGGGCCGGGAAGAAGCGCGGGCCGGCGAACAGAAACGGGCGCCCGACCGAACGGAAGAGCGCGCCGCCCGTAGCCAAGCGGGTTCGCGGGATGTGACGCGGCCGGACGCCGCGCGCAGCGAGTTATTTGGCGAACTGGCTGTTGTACAGCTCCGCATAGAAGCCGTTGCGCGCGAGCAGATCCCCGTGCGTGCCGGACTCCACGATGTGTCCGTCGCGCATGACGAGGATCACGTCCGCGCTGCGGATGGTGGACAGGCGGTGCGCGACGATGAAGCTCGTGCGCCCCTCCATGAGGCGGGCGAACGCATCCTGGATCTTGCGCTCGGTGCGGGTGTCGATGGAGCTGGTCGCCTCGTCGAGGATGAGCATGGGCGGCAGGCGCAGCATGACGCGGCTGATGCACAGCAGCTGCTTCTGCCCCTGCGAGAGGTTGCCGCCGTCCTCGGCGATCACGGTATCGTACCCCTGCGGCAGGCGGCGGATGAAGCCGTCCGCATGGGCGGCCTTTGCGGCGGCGACGATCTCCTCCTCCGTCGCCTCGGGCTTGCCAAAGGCGATGTTCTCGCGCACGGTGCCGCTCTTGAGCCACGTCTCCTGGAGCACCATGCCGTAGGCGCTGCGCAGGCTGCGCCGCGTGAGCGTGCGGATGTCGCGCCCGGAGACGGCGATGCTGCCGCCGTCCACATCGTAAAAGCGCATGAGCAGGTTGATGACCGTCGTCTTGCCGCAGCCCGTCGGCCCGACGATGGCCACGCGCTGCGCGCGGCTGACCGACAGGTTGAGATCCTCAATGAGCGGCCGGTCCTTGCGGTAGGAGAACGAGACGTGCGACAGCTCCACGCGCCCGTCCGGCGCGGTAAGCTCCTGCGCGTCCGGCGCGTCCTGCACGCGCGGCGCGTCCTCGATGAGCGAGAGGATGCGCTCGGCGCAGGCGACGGCGTTTTGCAGCTCCGTCACGACGCCGGAGATCTCGTTGAAGGGCTTGGTGTACTGGTTGGCGTAGCTCAAAAAGCTCACGAGGTTCCCCACGCTGAAGCTCCCGCCCACGGCCAGCAGCGCGCCGGAGAGGCCCACGCCCGCATACACGAGGCTGTTGACAAAGCGCGTCGCCGGGTTGGTGATGGACGAGAAGAAGGTGGCGCGGCAGCTGGCCTTCTCCAGCCGGGCGTTGATCGCGTCAAAGCGCGCCTGCACGGCCTGCTCCTGCCCGAACGCCTGCACCACGCGCTGCCCGGTCACCATCTCGTCGATGAGGGCGGTCTGCGCGCCGCGCTCCTCCGACTGGAGGCGGAACATGTCGTACGTGCGCCTGGCCACGAACGCCGCCACGAGGAACGAGACGGGCGTGATCAGCACCACCACCAGCGCGATGACCGGCCGGATGGCGACCATGAAGCCGAGCGTGCCGAGGATGGTGAGCACGCCGGTAAACAGCTGCGTAAAGCCCATCAAAAGCCCGTCGGCAAACTGCTCCACATCCGCAATGACGCGGCTGACCAGCTCGCCGTGGGCATGGGAATCGATGTAGGAGAGCGGCAGCTCGTTGATGCGGCGGAACGCGTCGCGCCGGATGTCGCGCACGACGCAGTAGGTCACGCGGTTGTTGCACACGCTCATGATCCACTGCGCAAGCGCCGTGACGCCCACTAAAACGCCGATGGTCAGCGCGATGCGGCCCACCGCCGCAAAGCCCACCTGCCCGGGGCCGACGATCTGATCCACCGCGTCGCCGGTGAGCACGGGCACATACAGCGTCAGCGCGACGGTGACGGCCGCCAGCGCGAGCGAGAGCGCCATGAGCGGCCAGTACCGCCTGAGATAGCGCAGCACGCGCCGGATGGTCGCCATGCGGCTGGCGCGCTCCTCCCTCGTCATCCGCTTCATGCGCGCACCTCCTCTTCCGGTTCGAACTGGGAGGCGTAGATCTCCTGATACACGGCGCAGTTCGAGAGCAGCTGCTCGTGCGTGCCCTGCGCGATGACGCGGCAGTCGTCCAGCACGAGGATGCGGTCCGCATGGCGCACCGACGAGGCGCGCTGCGACACGATGAACACCGTCAGGTCCGTCAGCGAGGCGATCGCCTGTCTGAGCCGCGCGTCGGTCGCATAGTCGAGCGCAGAGGCGCTGTCGTCCAGGATCAGGATGTCCGGCCGGCGCACCAGCGCGCGCGCGATGGTCAGGCGCTGGCGCTGCCCGCCGGAGAGGTTGCGCCCGCCCTGCTCGATGAAAAACGACCGCCCGCCCGGCTTCTCCTCCACAAAATCGCGGGCCTGCGCCAGCTCGAGCGCCTGAAAGAGCTGCTCGTCCGTTGCGTCCGGGTCGCCCCAGCGCAGGTTCTCCGCGATGGTGCCGGCGAACAGCTGCGCCTTTTGCGGCACCACGCCGATG
The DNA here is from genome assembly GCA_900550525.1 of uncultured Eubacteriales bacterium. GTDB lineage: Bacteria > Bacillota > Clostridia > Christensenellales > CAG-138 > Aphodomorpha > Aphodomorpha intestinavium. Next base: position 22,768 of record URSN01000005.1, on the reverse strand, counting down.
CGCCCGCGCAGCTGCTGCACGGGCCAGGTGCGCACGTCGCGCCCAAACACGAGCACGCGCCCCTCCGTCGCGTCATAAAAGCGCGGGATCAGGTTGACGAGCGTGCTCTTGCCGCTGCCCGTGCCGCCGATGACGCCGATGGTCTGCCCGCGCGGCACGGTGAAGTCCGCGCCGCTGAGCGAGGGCGCGCCCGCGCCGTCATAGGTGAAGGCCACGCGCTCAAACGTCACCGCGTCGCCGTTCTCCGCCGGCTCCTCGGGCAGCACGGCAAGGCCGGCGGGCGTCTCCAGCAGCGCCTGCACGCGGTTGCCGCAGGCGACCGCGCGCGTGACGGTGATGATGAGGTTGGCGAGCTTGACCAGCTCTACGAGCACCTGCGACATGTAGTTCACCAGCGCGACGACCTTGCCCTGCGACAGCTCCCCCACATCCACCTTGACCGCGCCGGATTGCAGCAGCGCGATGATGGCGAGGTTGACGATCACATAGGTCGCCGGGTTCATGACGGCGGAGAGCCGCTGCGCGCGCTGCTGCAGCCGCGTGAGGCGCTCGTTCCCTTCGTCAAAGGCGGCGATCTCGTCCTGCTCGCGGTTGAATGCGCGCACCACGCGCGCGCCGGAGAGCGCCTCGCGCGTCTTGCCCAGCACGCGGTCCAGCGCGGCCTGCACGCGGCCGTAGAGCGGGAGCGAGAGCAGCAGCACGCCGAACACGACAAGCGAGAGCGCCGGGACGGCGATGACGAACGTCACCGCCTCGCCTGCGTCGATGGTGAACGCCATGACCGTCGCGCCCAGCACGATGAACGGCGAGCGCAAAAACAGGCGCAGCACGAGGTTCACGCCGGACTGGGCCTGGTTGATGTCGCTGGTCAGGCGCGTGATGAGCGTGGCCGTGCCGATGCGGTCAAGCGCCGAAAACGGGAGCGCCTGCAAATGCGAGAACGCCGCATGCCGCAGCTGCGTGGCAAACCCCGCCGCCGCGCGGGCGGCATAGTACTGCGCCGTGATGGAGGACACGCAGCCGACGACGGCCAGCGCGACCAGCACCAGGCACATGCGCACGATGTAGCCCGTGTCGCCCGCCGGGATGCCCACGTCGATGATCGCGGCTACGACGAACGGCACCAGCAGCTCGAACGACGCCTCCAGCATCTTGAACAGCGGCGCGAGCACGGTCTCCTTTCGGTAATCCCTTAAGTAACGCAGCAATTTTCTCATACGCCCGACATTATATCACACCCGTGCGCGGCGCACACGAAAAAATTAAAAATCTGCGCGCGTGCGCGGCCATCCTCCCGCCGCGCCCGGCGCAACCCCGCCGCAGGGAAGCGGCGGCGCAAAAAGGGCGGGGCCGCAAGCGGCCCCGCCCGAAGCGGTTGCGTTCCGTTACTCGTCCAGGATGGCCTGATCCTGCATCTCCTGCGCCTGCTCGGCATAGCCGGCGATGGTGTTCGCCTCGACGAGCGCGGCGATGGCCTCGTCCACGGCGGCCTTGAACTCCGGCTCATCCTTGGGGAGCGCGGCCACATAGCCCTCCGCGCCGGTATCAAAGGTCAGCGGCGCGATGGCCAGATCCGGGTTGTTGGCGATGTACGCGTTGGCGATGGGCTCCTCCACGAGGATGCCCGCCAGCGCGCCGGCCTTGAGCTCCGGCACGAGCTGCGTGATCTTCTTGAGCGCGACCTTCTCCGCGCCCTCCAGCTGCGGGAAGTAGTCCGTCTCCAGCGTGGTGCCCAGCTGCACGCCGACCTTCTGGCCGGAGAAGCTCGACAGATCGGTATACTGCTCTGCGTTCTCCGCAAGCGTCAGCGCCACGACGGTGTCGATGTAGTAGACCTCGGAGAAGTCCATGATCTCCGCGCGGTCCTCCGTCGGGTTATAGGCAGCCATGATCATGTCGATGGTGCCCATTTGCAGCGCGCTGTCGAGGCCGGCAAAGTCCATCGCCTCGATCTTGAGCTCCACGCCGATCGCCTCGGCGATGTCGCGGGCGATCCACATGTCGATGCCGACGGTCTCCATCGCACCGTCCTCGCCGGCGACGATGAACTCATACGGCGGGTAATCCGGCGACGTGCCCACCACGAGCACGCCCGCCTCCTTGATGGCGTCCAGGCGCGTCTTGTCCTCCGCCGCCGGCTGGCAGGCGGTCAGCAGCATGGCCGCCAGCACGACGGCCAGCGCCAGGCACAGAAACCTCTTGCTCTTGTTCATATTGATCTCCTCCCTTTTTCATTCGTCCTGCGGCGCTCCGCTCTCAGAGCACCTTGGACAAAAACAGCTTCGTGCGCTCGTGCTGCGGGCTGTCGAACAGCTCGTGCGGCGGCCGGTCCTCCAGGATCTGCCCGCCGTCCATGAACAGGACGCGGCTGCACACCTCGCGCGCAAAATTCATCTCATGCGTGACGACGATCATGGTCATGCCCTCGGCCGCGAGCGACTTCATCACGTCGAGCACCTCGCCCACCATCTCCGGGTCGAGCGCGCTGGTCGGCTCATCAAAGAGCATGACGTCCGGCCGCATGGCCAGCGCGCGCACGATGGCCACGCGCTGCTTCTGCCCGCCGGAAAGCTGGCGCGGCATGGCGCTCTCGCGCTCGAGCAGGCCGACGCGCTCGAGCAGCTCGCGCGCATGCGCCTCCGCCTGTTCGCGCGGCTCCTTCTTGGCGAGCATCGGCGCAAGGGTGATGTTCTCGAGCACCGTGAGGTGGTTGAACAGGTTGAACTGCTGGAACACCATGCCCATGCGCTGGCGGTGCCGGTCGATGTCGGCATGGCGGTCGCTGATGTCCACGCCCTCAAAGATGACGCGCCCCTCGCTGGGCCTGGCCAGCAGGTTCAAGCAGCGCAGCAGGGTGCTCTTGCCCGAGCCGGACGGCCCGATGACGCCCACGACCTCGCCCTGCTCCACGGACAGGTTGACGCCGCGCAGCGCATGCAGCCGGTCAAAGCGCACGGTCAGGTTTTCCACACGGATCATCGGCTCGCCCATGTCAGCTCTCCCCCCGTTTCATCCGCCGCTCCAAAGCGCCCATGAGCTTGCTGAGCGGGAAGGTGATGCAGAAGTACAGCAGCGCCACCACCAGCAGCGGCTCGAACGGGCGTGCGATGGCCGCGCGCACCATGTCGGACATGTACATCAGCTCGAACACGCCCACGACCGAACAGATCGAGCTCTCCTTGATGATGGTCACAAACTCGTTGCCCAGCGCCGGCAGGATGTTGCGGAACGCCTGCGGCAGCACGATGCGCCGCATGGTCTGCCCGTGCGTGAGCCCGAGGCTGCGCCCCGCCTCCGTCTGCCCGGCGTCCACGGCGGAGATGCCCGCGCGGATGATCTCCGCCACGTAGCCGGTGGAGTTGAACGCCATGGCCACCACGCAGGGGATGAACACGCTCATCTTGGCCAGCGCCGGGAACAGGATGATGAGCCCGTAGCGGAACAGATACAGCTGCACCAGCAGCGGCGTGCCGCGCACAAACTCCACATAGGCCGCCGAAACGGTGCGTAGCACCTTGCTGCGCGCGATGCGCAAAAGCCCCATGAGCGTGCCGAAAAACGTGCTCAGCACCAGCGAGATGGCCGAGAGCGCAAGCGTCATCCACAGGCCGTCCAAAAAGAACTGCCAATAGGTACCGATAAATTGAAAGCTGAACGTATAATCCATGCGCCCGCTCCTTCCGCCGTTCTATGAAGTATAGCGCGGGAGCGGGCGGGTGTCAAGGTGTCATTTGCATAAATATGAAATTTTCAGCCGAAAGGGTTGCAAAAATATGCGGCGGCGCTATGCCTGCGCGCCGGTGTGCGCCCCCGCCTGCGCATCGGGCGCTTCCTCCGCCTGCGGCGCGGGCGGGGGCGTCTCCTCGAGCAGGCGGCTGAGCAGGTAGATATACAGCTCCTCCGCGCGCTCGTGCCAGCCCTTGCGCACGCGCTGCGCCATGGCGCGCGAGATGACGCGCAGGCGCAGCTCCGCAGCCACGGTCGTCTTTTCCTGCACGCGCAGCTCCACCTCGTAGGCGCCGCCCGGCAGCTCGCGCATGGAGGAAACGATCTGCGTCTCCTTCTCCAGCTCGCTCCGGTTCTGCGCGGCGTACGCTTTGAGCCGCTCGCGCAGCGAGAACGGCAGGCTCTCCTCAAACATCGCGAGCGTCTCCTCGCCGCGGGCGGAGACGCGGTAGCCCTGCCCGAACGTGCGCGGGATGGCCGCGATGAGCCCGTCCTCCTCCATCTCCGTAAGCGCGGTCTGGAACGCGAAGTACGACATGCAGTCGTTCTCCACCATCGCGCGGTAGAGCTGTTCCTGCGTCAGGTCCAGGTCGGCCTCGCGCGCAAAGAACAGGATGGTCAGCTTGTCCTTGGTTTCCCCTTTGGCAAAAATCGGCATGGCGGCCTCCATTCCCCTCCATTATAGCATGGCGGGCCCGCCGGAGCAATCGCCGCGGCGGCGCTCACTCCACGCGCAGCATCCGGTAGCCCACGCCCACATGCGTCTGGATGAACTGCGGGCCGTCCGGCGTGGGCTCGAGCTTTTTGCGCAGCGTGGCCATGAACACGCGCAGCGAGGCGATGTTGTTCTCCCATTCGCCGCCCCCGCCCCAGACGCGCTCCATGATGTAGCTGTGGGTGAGCACCTTGCCCACGTTGCGCGCGAGCACCGTGAGGAGCTTGTACTCGATGGGGGTCAGGTGCAGCTCCTCGCCGTCGAGGTAAGCGCAGCCGGCGGCATAGTCCACGCGCAGCTTGCCGTTGACGAACACGGGCGACGCCGCGGGCCCGGCGCTCTGCATATAGGCAAGGCGCCGCCAGGTGACGCGCAGGCGCGCCAGCAGCTCCTCCACGGAGAAGGGCTTGGTCAGGTAATCGTCCGCGCCCGCGTCCAGCGCGTCGATCTTGTCCAGGTCCTCGCTGCGGGCGGAGATCACGATGATCGGCACGGCGCTCCACGTGCGGATGCGGCGGATCACCTCCACGCCGTCCAGATCCGGCAATCCGAGATCCAGCAGGATGACGTCCGGATTGTGCGAGGACGCCTCCAGGATGGCTCCCTCCCCGTTCGACGCGGTCAGGAAGCGGTACTCATGCACCTTGAGCGTCGTGGTGATGAGGTTGCGCACCGCCTGATCGTCCTCCACCACCAGGATCAGCGGCTTGTTCATCCATTCCACCTCCATAAGGCAAAGTAAAGCGGAACACGGCGCCATGCGGCGCGTTGTCCCCGACGGTGATGGTCCCGCCGTGGGCGGAGACGAGCGAGCGGCACAGCGAGAGCCCCAGGCCGAGGCTGCGCCGGCTGGCCGCCACGCGGTTGTTGCCCGCAAAGAACATGTCGAACACGCGCGGCTTTGCCGCATCCGGCACGCCCGGGCCGTCGTCCGCGACCAGGATCTCGACCATATCGCCAGCGCGCCCCGTCACCACGCGGATGTGCGCGCCGTCGGGCGTATACTTGATGGCGTTGTCGACGAGGTTGATGATCACCTGCATCACCAGCCGCGCGTCCATCCGTGCCAGCAGCAGGTCGTCCCGGTGGGCGACCGTGATCGTGCGCGTCCCGCGCCGGCGGCCCACATGGCGCAGCGCCTCGGCGACCACCTCGTCCACCAGTTCCGCCGTCATGCGCAGCTCCATGCGTCCCTCCTCGATGCGCGTGGCGGCCAGCAGGTTCTCCACCAGCGTGACGAGCCACATCGCATCGTCGTAGATGTCGGTATAGATGGCGCGCCGCGCCGCCTCGTCCAGCTCGCTGCCGTTGGAGATCAGGTTGCTGGCGTTGCCCGAGATCGAGGTGAGCGGCGTGCGCAGATCGTGCGAGATGGCGCGCAGCAGGTTGGCGCGCAGCTGCTCGCCCTGCGCCAGCAGCGCCGCGCGCTCCTTCTCCTGCGCGTTGGCGATGTTCTCCAGCGCCAGCGCGCACTCGCCGAGGATGGAGAGCATGATGCTGTAGGCGAACGTGTCCGGCGCGCCGCCCGCCATGTCCACGCCCGCCACGCCGTACACGCGCCCGCCCACGCGGATGGCGAGGTACAGGCAGCGGGCGTTTGAGAAGGTATCCGTCGTTGCGCCCGCGCGGCGGTTGTTCTCGGCGGCCCTTGCGGCAGCCGCCTCCTCCGTTTCGCCGGTGAGCGGGGCGGGCTCTCCCCTGGCGGAGCGCCGCCTGCCGCGCCCGTCCGGCGCGGGGAACAGGCGCGCGTCCGCAAGGCGGCCGCCCTCGAGCAGGTACATGACGATATTGCGCCCGAGGAGCTTGCCAAGCTGCGTGGCCGTCGCCTCCACGACGGCGGCGGCCGTCTCCGCCTTTTGCAGGAGCTGGTTCGTCTCAAACAGCACCTTCGTGCGGACGGCGACCTGCGCGGACTGGCGCGCGTGGAGCTTGAGCCGCAGCGCGAGCGTGCCGGTGAGCAGCGCCACGAGGAACATCACGGCGAACGTGACCGGATAATCCTTCCCGTAGGCGGCGAACGTCAGGCGCGGCTCGGTGAAGAAGAAGTTGAACATCAGCACGCTGACGGCGGCGGCGAGCGTGCTGGCGGCCCAGCCGTTTGTCGCAATGGAGACCAGCAGCACGCCCAGGATGTGGAGCGAGACGATGGCCGTCTCCGGCACGCCGCGGTCAAAGAGGAACAGGCTGGCAAGGAGCGTCAGCAGCAGGATGGCGCACGCCTTGCCAAGGTCGGCCGGCGAGAGCTGACGGCCGGGCGCCTGCGCGCGCCGCGCGGGACGGTAGCCGTCCTGCTGCGCGGCGTCCGTGATGATGTGGATATCCAGATCCGGCGCGAGCGAAACGAGCCGTTCCGTCAGCGGCGGCCTGCTCCACGGATGCCTTCGCGTCGCGCCGCTCCTGCCGAGCACCACGCGCGTCGCGCCGCACAGGCGCGCATACGCCGCGATCTGGTAGGGGATGTCCGCGCCGTATACGGTCTCCACGCGCGCGCCGAGCCGCTCGGCAAGATGCACGTTATCCAGCAGCCGCGCACGGTCGTCCGCGTCCATGGTCTCCAGCGCGGGCGTCTGCACGAACAGCGCCGTCAGCGAGCCGCGAAACGCCGCCGCCATGCGCGCGCCCGCGCGGATGATCTTCTGGTCGGAGGGCGCGGAGGACAGGCATACGAGGATGTGCTCCCCAACCGGATAGCCGGCCCCATCGCCGCGCGCGGGCGCCGCCAGGCGCGCCGCGCGCTCGGCGCAGCGGCGCAGGGCCAGCGCGCGCAGCGCGGAGAGCTGCCCGGCCGTCAGGCCGCCGGCGCTCTGCCCGGCGAGCAGCGCCTCCGGCTCGCCGTCCACAAAGCGGACGCTCGCGGCGCGGTCGAACACGGCGTCCGGGATGCGCTCCCATTCGCCGCCGCCCGTGATGGCGGCCACCGCGTCGCGCAGGCTCTCGATGTGGCGCACGTCGGCCGTGGCGTACACGTCGCTGCCGGCGCGCAGCAGCTCCTCCTCGTCCTGATAGCGCTTTGCATGGCGGCTGCCCCCTGCGTTGGCGCACGCCAGATCGTCCACGATCAGCGCCTGCGGCCGCCGGCGCAGCGCCGCGGCAAGGTCGAGTCCGCGGGCGGCGTGGACGGGCTGCTGCGCGGGGATGCGCGGCAGCCCCTCGAGCAGGGCGATGATCTCCGCCCGGCCGTGCGTCTCCACCGGCCCCGCCGCCACGTCCATCCCGCGCGCGCGATCGGCGCGCGCCTGTTCGAGCATGGCGCGGGTCTTGCCCGTGCCGGGCGCATAGCTGAAGAAGATGTGCAGCCTGCCGGGCGCGGCCGTCTCCCGGTCCGCGCCGGACTGCTGCGCCGCGCGCTGCCGCCGCTCCATCGTCCTCACCTCGCGCCATGGCGGGCAGCGGATGCCGCCCGCAGGTTTCTCAGGATATTATAGCACACCGCCGCGCGCTTTGGCGGGCGGGCGGGCGCCGCGCTGCGTCAAATGTGGAAGCACTTTTGCAGGTTCCTGTAATCGCCGAGCACGAGCAGCGTATCGCCCGCGCGGAACTGCGTGTTCGGCTGAACGGACAGGTCCATCTTCCCGTCGCGCTTGACGGCGAGGATGTTGATGCCGTACTTTTTGCGGATGTCGATCTGCCCGACGGTCTTGCCCTCCCATCCCTCCGGCAGGTTCACCTCGAAGATGGCGTGGTCCTGATCGAGCGAGACGTAATCGAGGATATGGTCGGACGTATAGCGGATGGCCGTCCACTTGGCCAGCTGCCGCTCCGGATACACGACCTCGTCCGCGCCGTTTCTGAGCAGGAACTTGGCCTGCACATCGCGCGCCGCGCGCGAGACGACGAACCGGGCGCCCAGCTCCTTGAGCAGCGAGGTCGTCTCCAGCGAGCTTTGGAAGTCGTTGGCGATGGCCACGATGCACACGTCAAAATTGCGCACGCCGAGCGAGGAGAGGAACTCCTCGTTCGTGCTGTCGCCGATCTGCGCGCTGGTGACAAAGGGCAGCACCCCGTTCACGCGCTCCTCGTCTGTATCGACGGCCATCACCTCATGGCCGCGCTCGTTGAGCTCCATGGCGATGTGCCTGCCAAAGCGGCCCAGGCCGATCAACAGGATGGATTTCATAAATCGTCCTCCTTATCCTACCGTAATCCTTTCAAACGGCAGCTTGCCGGGCTGCACGCTGCGGCCGGACAGCGCCGCATAGATGAGCGTCAGCCCGCCGACGCGGCCGAAGAACATCAGCGCGATCAGCACGGATTTGGACAGCGTGCCGAGCGACGGCGTGATGCCGAGCGTCAGGCCGACCGTGCCGACGGCCGAGGCGGACTCGTACATGCACGCGAGCATGGGCAGCCCCTCCGCCACGCTGATGACCATGGCGCCGCCGATGCACAGGCATACATACATCAGCAGGATGGTGGCGGCGTTGGCCACCACATCCAGCGCGACGCTGCGCCCGGCGAACTGCGGGTTCGGCCGCCGGCGGAACACCGCCACCGCGCAGGCCAGCAGCACCGCCACGGTCGTGGTCTTCATGCCGCCGGCGGTTGAGCCGGGCGAGCCGCCGATGAGCATCAGCACGATGGTGAGCGCCTGCCCCGGCTCGCTCATGGCGGCGAGGTCCACCGTGTTGAAGCCCGCCGTGCGCGGCGTGACCGACTGGAAAAAGGACGCCAGCACGCGCTCGCCGGCCGGAAGGTCCGAAAACTCCAGGAAGAAGAAATACGCGGCCGGCAGCAGGATCAGCAGAGCGGTGGTCGCCAGGATGACCTTGCTCTGCATCCGGTAGCGCCGCACATGCAGGCGGTTGGTGCGGATATCGTCCCAGGTGAGAAAGCCGATGCCGCCCACGACGATCAGCAGCATGATCGCGACGATGCTGACCGGATCGGCCGCATACGAGGTGAGCGAGGAGAACGGCTCGCGCACGCCCATCAGGTCGATGCCCGCGTTGCAAAAGGCGGATACGGAATGGAACAGCGCCATCCACAGCCCGCGCCACAGCCCGAAATCGCGGCAGAACACCGGCGCCATGACCGCCGCGCCGCGCAGCACGCTGATGCGCGTCGTGCAGAAGATGCCCCACGTCAGGCGGCCGAAGCCGCAGCTAATCCGCGCAGCGACGTCCTCCTGCAAGGAGCGGCGCTGGAACAGGCCGATCCGCCGGCCCGAGAACATGGCAAACGCCGCTGCGACGGTGATCACGCCCATGCCGCCAATCTGGATCAGCAGCAGGATGACCGTGTGGCCAAAGCCCGACCAGTACGTCGCCGTATCGTAGACCACAAGCCCCGTCACGCACACGGAGGTGGTGGCGGTAAACAGCGCGTCGATAAACGGCGTGAAGGTCCCCGCGGCGGACGAGACGGGGAGCGAGAGCAGGAGCGCGCCCAGCAGGATCACGCCCGCGAACCCGAGCACGATGATCTGAAAGGAGCTGAGCCCCCTCCGCTTCGGTATATCCATGCGACGCCTGCGCCCCTTTCCACGCTTGATATTGTTCAAATTATATCCTGCCCGCGATAAAAACGGGATAAGCGTCCGGTCGCGGGCATTAAGGTTTTATAAAGATGGCGGCCGCTTCCGCTTCACGCGCCGGGCGGCGGACGGCCCGTCCGCATAAAAAGCGGGGGCGCCACAGCAGGCGGCCCCTGCCGCGCCCGGCCGCGCCGCGCATGGGCCGCAGCCGGGCGGGGGGCGCGTCAGCGCCCGCCGGGCGGCTTCCCCTCCGGCCCGACCGGCGCGAGCACGCCCATGGTGGTGGGCACCTCGATCACGTTGGCATAGGCGTCCCCGCGGTAGCCGAGGGAAAAGGAGATGTCCCGCGCGGCGATGAGCGCCAGGTTGCGCGCGCGCAAAAACTCCGGCGAGTCGGTGTGGTGCAGCATGCTGACGATGGAAAACGAATAGGCGCACGTCCCGTTCTCCTCATAGATGGGCGCGGCGACGGAGCACAGGCCCGCGTGGTACTCGCTGTTGTCCACGGCGTACCCCTGCTCGCGGATGCGGCGCAGCTCCGGCTCCAGCTCCTCATAGCTGCGATAGGTGTTGGTCGTATACGCCTGCATGCCGTGCTCGCGCAGGATGCGCTTGACCTCGGCGCGCGTCATGTGCGCGAGCATGATCTTGCCCTGCACGGTGCAGTGCGCCGGCAGGCGGGAGCCGGTGCGCGCCACCACGCGGAAGGCGTTGGTGGATTCGATGAGCGAGAGCACGATCGCCTCCCCGTGCGAGAGCAGCGCCAGGCTGACCGACTCGTTCGTCTGCTTCCAGACCGCCTGCATGTACGGCCGGGCGATGAACACGATGTCGCGCATATAGCCGGCCGAGCAGCCCATCTCGAACAGGTGCAGGCCGAGCGAATAGCGGCCGTCGGGGAGCTGTTCGACCAGGTCCTCCTCGCGCAGCGTCGCAAGGAGGCGGTGGACCGTGCTCTTGGCCAGCTCCGTCCGCTCCGCAAGCTCATGGAGCGTGAGCGGGCGTCTTGCGTCGTCGATCGCCTTGAGCAGCGCGATGGCGCGCTTGAGCGACTGCACCTGATTGGCGGCCATGCCGTTCCCTCCTCCCGTTGACCTTACGGCCTGCTACCGTTCTACTTTACCACGTTCCGCCGCGTTCGACAAGCGAACCGCGCAGCAGAAAAAACCGCCCGCCAGGAGGGGAGCCTGGCGGGCGGCGCGACAGGGCCGCAGGGGGGATGCGGCCGGAGGATGGCTCAGTACAGCGTGGCCTTGCGCTCGAAGGAGGCGATGACCTTGCCGTGACGGATGACGTACGGGCGGGACGCGCGCGTGCGCAGCGCCTCCTGCACGTTGTCCGCGTCGATGATGTTCAGATCCGCGTCGTTGCCGACCTCGATGCCGTAGCTCGCGTCCGGATCGAAGATCTTCATGGAGCGGGTGGTGAGCATGTCGAACATCAGCCGCGCGGTGTCGGGCGTGTTGTACTGGCCCGTGTACGCGCCGATCAGGCCGTAATCGAGCGGGTCGCCCGTGCCATAGAGGTGGAAGCCGTCGCAGATGGTGTCCTGCGCGGTGGCGATGTTGATGCCCATGTCGCCCATCTCGCGGATGCGCGTGACGCCGCGCGTGCGGGGCTCCGCGTCGATGCCCATGATGGCCAGCACCTGCGTGTTGGTGCAGATGTTCATGCCCGCTTCCTTGATGAGCTTCATGACCTTGATCGCGTGGGACTGGTTCTGGTAGGTGATGGAGGTGCAGTGCCCGCCCGTCACGCGGCCGCTCCAGCCCTTCTCGAGCGTCTTCCACGCGGTATACTCGAGCGAGCGGTCGAACATGTCCTTGGACTGGTCGATGTGCATGTCGATCATCACGCCATACTTTTCCGCCATGTCAAAGACGAAATCCACATGGCGCAGCTTCAGCTCGTCGAGCCACTCGGCCGCGGGCATGCCGCCGGCGATGTCGCAGCCCATATCCATGGCCTCGTACATGAGCTTCTCGGTGCCCTTGTTGCAGAAGATGCCCTCCTGCGGGAACGCGATCACCTGCAGGTCGCAGATGTCCTTGGTGGCCTCCTTGGCCTCGAGCACGCCCTGCAGGGCGACGAGCTTGGAATCGAGGTTGCTGATGTCCACGTTCGTGCGCAGCTTCGTCGTGCCGTACATGACGCATTCGCGGATGGCGCGGGTCGCGCGCGCGCGCACGTCCTCAACGGTGTAGTTGCGGATGCGGTCGTGCATGATGCGGATGGAATCCTCCAGCGTCTCCGTGCTGTCCTCGCGGCCGCGCAGCGAGGTGTACGCCTTGTCAAAATGCATGTGCGTGTTGACAAAGGTCGGGGCGGCCATCATCTCCTTTGCGTCGATGACCTTCGCGCCCGGATATTCGGAAGCGTCGATCTTCGGCGCGATCTTGAGGTACTTGCCCTCGTCGCTGATGAGGATGTCCTCCACGCCGTTGTGGCCGAGGATGCGCGCGTTTTGAATGAGCAGCATGTCGTTCCCTCCAGAATGTTTTTTGTCGATCTGTCGCAGCGGTGCGCTGCCAAACTGTCTGTCTTTAGGATAGCGTGGAACGGTCCGCCCGGCAAGCGTCCGGTTTCCGCAATGCGCAAAACCCGTTCCATAATGCGGAATAACGGCGGCGGCCGGCGCGCCACGTACAAAGCCGGCCGGGAGACGCTCCCGGCCGGCCGGTTCCCTGTCCGCTCAGGCGCTCGCCGCGCCGGCGCGGATCCTCTCGAGCGGCATGCCGCCCATCATCAGGCCCATCTCCTCAACGGTCGTCTCGGACGGCTTGACGATGCCCATGATCCGCCCCTCGTACATGACGGCGACGCGGTCGGAGAGCTTGAGCACCTCGTCCAGCTCGGTCGAGACGAGCAGCACGCCGATGCCGGCGTCGCGCTGGTCCATGATGCTCTTGTGGATGTACTCGATCGCGCCCACGTCCAGGCCGCGCGTGGGATGCATGGCGATGAGCAGCTCCGGACGGCGGCTGATCTCGCGCGCGACGATGACCTTCTGCTGGTTGCCGCCGGAGAGGTTCTGCGCCAGCTCCATCCGGCCGGGCGTCTTGACGCCGAAGTCGTGGATGAGCTTGTCGCTGTACTCGTCCACGCGCTTCCAGTCGACGAACGCGCCCTTGCCGAACGCGCTGGTATAGTAATCCTGCAGGATGAAGTTCTCGCGCAGCGGCATGGGCATGATCAGCCCCGTGCGCTGGCGGTCCTGCGGGATGTGCGACACGCCGTGGCTCATGATCTGGCGGGTGCTGCACTTGAGCAGGTCGTGCTCCTTGTAGAGCGCCTCGCCGCCGGTGGCATGGCGCAGTCCGGTCAGGCACTCCACCAGCTCGGACTGGCCGTTGCCGTCCACGCCGGCGATGCCCAGGATCTCGCCGCCGTGCACGGTCAGGTCCACATGGTCGAGCGTCTTGACGGAGGCGCCCTTGTGCTCGAGCGTGAGATCCCGGATCGTGAGCACGGGCGCGCCCGGCTCCTGCTGCTTGCGCTCGATGTCGAAGCTGACCTCGCGGCCCACCATCAGGCGGGCCAGGTCGCTGACGGAGCAGTCGTCGATGTTGTAGGTGCCGCAGGTGCGCCCGAGGCGCAGCACGGTCACGCGGTTGGAGATCTCCTTGACCTCGTTGAGCTTGTGGCTGATGAACAGCACCGTGAAGCCCTTGGCGGTCAGGCTGCGGATCATGTTGAACAGCTCGCCCGTCTCCTGCGGGGTCAGCACGGCCGTCGGCTCGTCCAGGATCAGGATGCGCGCGCCGCGGAACAGCGCCTTGATGATCTCCACGCGCTGCCGTTCGCCCACGGCCAGCTCGCCCACCTTTTTGCGCGGGTCGAGCTCCATGTTGTACTCGCGTGCGAGCGCCTCGATCTTCCCGGCGGCGGTCTTGAGGTCGAGCCGCATGCCGCCGGCGTCGTGCGCGCCGATGAGGCAGTTCTCCACGACGCTGAGCGTCGGGATCAGCATGAAGTGCTGGTGCACCATGCCGCTGCCGATGGCCATGGCGTCCTTGGCGGAGTTGAAGCGCACGGGCTTGCCCTCGATGAGGATCTCGCCGGAGGTCGGCTTGTACAGGCCGCACAGCACGTTCATCAGCGTGCTCTTACCCGCGCCGTTCTCGCCAAGGAGCGTGTGCACCTCCCCCTGCTCGACCGTGAGACAGACGTCCGCATTGGCCAGCACGCCGGGGAACTGCTTGTAGATGTGCTGCATTTCCAGAATGGTTGCCATCAGACCGCCCCCTTTCTCAACCGCGCTTGTAGGGCTTGCCCAGCGAAGCGGGCGCCACGGCGCTGTGCGCAAACGCGGCCAAAGCGATAACCGTCAGCACATACGGCAGCATGTTCAGGAACTGGTACGGGATGCCCAGGCCCTGCGCCATGAGGATGTTGGCCAGCACGATGCCCGCCATGAACACCATCGCCGCGCCCATGATGCCCGTGGGCTTATAGCGGCCGAACACGACCGCCGCCAGCGCGATGTAGCCGCGGCCGGAGACCATCTCCTCGGAGAAGAACTTGGTCAGGCCCGTGGACATGAACGCGCCGCCCATGGCGATGATCATGCTGCCGACGATGGCCGCGATGTACTGCGTGCGGTAGACGTTGATGCCCAGCGTGTCCGCCACCTTCGGGTTCTCGCCCACGGAGCGCAGGTTGAGGCCCGTCTGCGTTTTGAACAGGAAGTAGGACATCACCGGCACCATCAAAAAGGCGATGTACACCATCGGCATGTGGTCGAAAAAGCCCTCGCCGATGAGCGGTATCGCGGACAGGCCGGGGATGCTGACCGGCTCGAACACGTCGATGGACGGCACGGTCGCGCTGACGCCGAACATGATGCGGAACAGCGTCGCCGACAGGCCGGAGCCCAGCACGTTGACCGCCGCGCCGACGACCGTCTGGTTGGCGCGCAGCGTGACCGTGAGCAGCGCGAACAGCGCCCCCACCAGCGCGCCGGAGATCATGGCGAAGATCAGCCCCACCCACACGCTGCCGCTGATGTACGAACCGTACACGGCCATGATCGTGGCGATGAGCATGGTGCCCTCCGCGCCGATGTTGAGCAGGCCCGCGCGGTTGATGATGAGCAGGCCGAGACCCGCCAGCAGGATCGGCGTGGCGAGGCTGAGGTCGGTGTTGATATATCCGCCGAGGGATTCTAAAAACGACATAGGCTACCTCCTCACGCTTCCTGCTGCCTGGGCTGCTTTTTGATCTGGCGCTCGTCCCAGATCTCCAGCAGCATCTGGCTGGCCACCACGGCGAAGATGACGATCGCCTGGATGACGTTGACGATGGAATACGGCACGTGCGCCTTCATCTGCATGCGGTTGCCGCCCGCGCTGAACGCGCCAAAGAGCAGCGAGCCGAAGATGATGCCGCCGGGCGAGTTCATGCCGATGAGCGCCACGGCGATGCCGTCAAACCCGTAGCCCGGCGAGAAGCCCGCATAGAGACGGCCCTGCACGCCCATGACCTCGCACGCGCCGGCAAGCCCGGCCACGCCGCCGGCCAGCAGCATGACCAGCAGGATGTTGCCGCTGGTATTGATGCCGGAGTAGGCCGCCGCCTGCATGTTCAGGCCGGCCACGCGCACCTCATAGCCCTTCTTGCTGCGCCAGAGGAACAGCCAGAACAGCACGATGAACAGCAGCCCGATGACGATGCCCCAGTGCGCGCGCGTGTTGGGGATCAGCACGCCGAGCCCCGCGCTCTCCAGCAGCGGGTTCGACTGGCCGCTCACGCCGCCCGGCTCCATCATGCGCGCCGGGTCGGTGACCATAAACTCGATAAAATAGATCGCGATCGTGTTGAGCATGACGGTCGTGATGATCTCGGACGCGCCGAACCTGACCTTCAGCCATCCGGCCAGCAGGCCCCACAGGCCGCCAAGCAGGAAGCCGGCGAGGATGCACAGCGGGATGTGCAGTATGGCGGGCAGGTCCACATAGATGCCGACGCCGGCCGCGCCGAGCGCGCCCATGTACATCTGCCCCTCCATGCCGAGGTTGGTCAGGCCGCAGCGGTTGGCCAGCGCGTAGCTCTTGCCGGTGAACAGCAGCGGCGTGACCTTGAGCAGCGTTTCTGCAAAGGAATTGCGGCTGCCGAACGCGCCCTCCACCAGCGCGCCGAACGCCACGATGGGGTCGTTGCCCATCAGAAGGATCAGCACCATGCCGATCACCAGGGCGATGACGACGGCGGATACGGTGATCAGGCAGCGCCTGAGCAGGTTATCCATCGTGGCCTTCATCAGAATGGGATTGCTTTTTTTCATGTCCTTTCAACTTTCTGTCTCAGCGGAGAAAGAACTCCCCTAAAGCAGGGACGGCGGCCCCGCACAGAGGCGGGGCCGCCGTGCCGTCGTTTGCGTCAGCCGGTCTGCCGGCCCGTTTTAATACTGGCCCTCGTATTCGCCGTTGAACAGCTTCTCGATGAACTCGTTGATCGCGTCCACCTTCTCCTTGGGGAGCTTCTCGTCCCAGCCGTGCCAGTCGGAGACGATGGTGCCGTTCTCGTTGAGCTCGTAGGCGACCTTGCCGGGCGTCCACTCGCCGGCGACAAGCTTGTCGAACACGTCCTTATAGATCATGGTGTAGTTGCGCATGACGGACAGCACGACCGCGCCGGGCGCGATCTCGTACTGGTCGCTGTTGAAGCCGATGGCGTACACGCCCGCGGCCTCAGCCGCCCACAGGCAGCCCAGCTGCGCGCTGTTGGCCGAGGCGCAGATCACGTCGTAGCCCTGGTCGATGTAGGCGTTGGCCGCCTCGCGCGCGATGTCCTGGTCGGTCAGCGTGCCGATGTACTCGGTCGTGGCGACCGCGTCGGGGTTGGTCAGCTTCACGCCGGGGACGATGCCGCTGGTGATGTCGGAGATGGCCGGGGTGTCCATGCCGCCGAGGATCACGACCTTATCCGTATCGGTCTGGTGGCCCATGATGCCGCCGATGGCGACGCCCATGCCCACCGGGCCGACGTAGGCCAGGTTGTCGATGTCCTTGATGTTCTGGTCGGTCGAGCCGTCGATCTTGAAGCCGTAGGACAGGCAGAACTTGGTGTTCGGGTACAGCGGCGCGGTCTCAACGGCGGCCGCCTCGAACTGCGCGCCGTGGATGATGACCAGGTCGTACCCGTCCTCGCCGTACTGACGGATGTAGCCCGCCATGTCGGAAACGGCGATGTTCTCGATGTACTCGGGCTCCGCGCCGTCCATGTACTCATCGCAGATGGACTTGAGCGCGTCATAGCAGATGAAGTTCCAGCCGTTGTCCGTGATGGGGCCGGAAAGGAGCGCGACGACCTTCATGTCCTTCGGGTCCTTCGCCGCCGTTTCACCGCCCGGCGCGGGCGTGCCGTCGGCGGGCGCGGAGGGCGTGCCGCAGCCCACCAGGGCAAAGGCCATCGCCACGATCAGCAGCCAAACGATGGTTTTTTTCATTGTGCTTCCTCCTTGTTCCGTTTCCTATTATCCCAACGCCCCTGTTGGAGCGGCGGAATCCTGCCGATGTGCTTCCCCCGTGTGTGCGCCTCATGCCGCGGATGGCTCCGGGCGTCCCGCTTCCCCCGTCCGCGGCGCCCTCAGGCGCCCGAACCGGGCGCGGCGGCGGCTGTGCTGCCGGCCGATATGCAAATCCCCTGAAACTGTGCCTCTGCTGCCGAATCGTCTGTAAATGGCTGGGGATGGCCAAATTCCGGCCAGTTTCCCGCGCCCATCCCCCGCCGCAGGGCAGTTTGCCCGGGGGCGCCCCGTTACTCAATCTATAGGGTATCATATGACGGCCGCCGCAACAAGCCCGTTTTTTCATATAGTGAAATTTACATTCCATATCGTGGAATTTCGCACAACGCGCCCCGTCCGCGCGCGGCGGCGGGAAGAGGGTTTGCGCCAGTCGGGCGCGCGTGGTACAATCGGCCCAAAGAGCATGCGGCCCGGCTGGGCCGCACGATGCAGCGCGCCGCCCGCCGGCGGCAGTAAAGGAGGTACCCATGGACGGCAGGATACGGGAGGAAGCCGCGCCGCTTGCGGGCTGGGACAGTCCGCTCGTGCGCGCGTGTGCGGAGGGGCTCATGGGCGGCGTATGGCCCGGCGGCGGCGAGCCGCCCGCGGCCGCGGCCGCGGTGATCGGCGATTTTATCTTCCTTGCGGGCCGGCCCGACGCGGCACTGCTTGCGCGCGCCTGCGCCCATGCCGCGCAGCGGGAGCGCCTGCTCGTTCCGCGCGAGGCGGCGTGGCAGGGCGAGATCCTGCGCCGCTGCGGCGGGCGTGCGGCGCCCATCACCCGCTATGCGACGCGGCGCGACCCGCGCGCGTTCGACCCGGCGCGCCTTGCCCGCTTCGCTGCCGCGCTGCCAGACGGGTTCCGCCTTTCTCCGATCGACGATGCGCTCTACCGGCTGTGCCGCTCGGAGCAATGGAGCGCCGACCTGGTCGGACAGTTCCCCGATGCGGCGCGCTACCGGGCGCAGGGGCTCGGCGTCGCCGTGCTGCACGGCGGACGGATCGTCTCCGGCGCATCGAGCTACGCGCGCATTCCCGGCGGCATCGAGGTGCAGGTCGACACGCGCGCGCAGTTCCGGCGGCAGGGGCTCGCCAGCGCCTGCGCTGCCGCGCTGATCCTCGCCTGCCTGCGCCGCGGCCTGTACCCCAACTGGGACGCGCACAACGCCGCCTCCCTCGCCCTTGCGGAAAAGCTCGGCTACCATCTGGAGCGCGCCTACCCCGCCTTTACCCTGCGCCCCGCGCAGCCGCGCAGCGCTTGACACGATCCGGCGGCCGCTCCTATACTGAAGCGGAAGACACCCGCGCGATAGCGGGATTGCACGCGTGCGAAGGAGGCTGCCGCATGACCCATACGATGCGCCTGACGCCCGGGCCGTTTGAGCGGATGCGGAGCGGGCAAAAAACGATCGAGCTGCGGCTGTACGATGAAAAGCGCCGGCGGCGCTGCGCCGGCGACACGATCGAGTTTATCTGCACGGACGGCAGCGGGGCGCGCCTGACGGCCGCCGTGCGCGCGCTGCACGTGTTCGTTTCGTTCGCGGCGCTCTACCGGGCGCTGCCGCTGACCGCCTGCGGCTACACCGAACGGGAGGCCGCCGCGGCCGCGCCGGAGGATATGGACCTGTACTATTCCAAAGAGGAGCAGCGCAGCTGGGGCGTCGTCGGCATCGAGATCGCCCTGCTGGACGCAGGCGCGCCGGGCGGGCGCGCGCACGCGCGATGAGGGCGCTGCTCTGGGCGCTCGCCGTGCTGACGGCCGCGCTGCTGCTGCTCAGCTTCCCGGTGCGCGCACGCTGGGGCGACGGCGCGGCGGACGCCTTGCGCATAGCCGGCTTCATCACGCTCATCCTATTTCTTTTCCTCAAGCAGCGGCCAAAAAATGGCCGCCGCGGCTGACCGTCCAAAAAGGGAGCGCCATGATTCGTTTTGTGCTTACCGACGGGAATGACCCGGATTTTGCGGCGCTGTGCGCCGAGCTGGACGCGCATCTGAATGAACTGGCCGGCGGCGAGGAAAACCGTGCGGCCTACATCCCGCTCAACCGCACGGACGACGTCCGCACCGTCGTGCTGGCCTATGAAGGAGAACAGCCCGCCGGCGGCGGACTGAGACGGCTGGACGCGGGCTGCGCCGAGGTCAAGCGGCTCTTTGTGCGGCCGGCCTGCCGCGGGCGGGGGATCGCCGCGCAGGTGATGGCGCTGCTCGAGCGCGCGGCGCGCGCGCAGGGCTGCCGCCGCCTTGTGCTCGAAACGGGCGAAACGCTCGCCGCGGCGATGGCGCTGTACCGGAAGCTGGGCTACCGCGTCATCCCCAACTACGGCCCCTACCGCGGCATGGACGATTCCATCTGCATGCAAAAGGGTCTATAGCCCGCCGTGCGGCAAGGGCCGGCCGCGCCCGTCCGCTGCGGCGCGGCAAGCCGGCAAGCCGTGCGGCTTACGGGACAAACGCCGGTCAGGTCGTTTCGCGCTCGATGAGTTCGGCATAAACCATCATGCGGCGGCTGGTATGCTCGCCCGCAAAGACCGCCCGCAGCGTGCGCGCGGCCGCAAGCCCCTGCTCGTAGGCCAGGTTCCCGAGCGCCGTGATCTTCGGGATGCACAGCGCGGCGCAGGGCGAATCGGCCGCCGCGATGACGGCGACCTGCTGCGGAACGCGCCTGCCCATATCGAGCAGCGCGCGCAGGCCCGCGGCGGCGAGCGCGTCGTCGGAATACAGGATCGCGTCCGTCTCGGGGTGCTCGCGCATCAGGCGCGCCGTCGCCTCGCCCGCCCCCTCCTCCGCTTCCAGCAGGCAGACGGGCGGGTTCGGCTGATGCAGAAAGCGCAGCGCCGCATAGCAAAAGCCCTGCCGCAGCAGCAGCTCCGCCGGCGTTTCCCCGCCCATGACGAGGGCGGGATGGTCCTTGCCGCGGCTGGCGAACAGCTCCCCGCAGCCCGCCGCGCCGAACTCCTCGCCGGCGAGCACGCTGTACCCGTTCTCCAGCTCCAGCGTGCCGCCGCAGAGCACCGCGGGCGTTTGCGGCATGCAGGACGCGACCGCCTGCCTCACCCCCTCCGTCTGGTACTGCGGGCCGAACAGCACGACCGCATCCGGCCTGTGCCGGGCGAGCTGCCGCAGGCTGTGCCCGATTTGCCGCTCATCTGCGCCAGTATTGAACACGAGCGAGCAGCAGCCGTCCCGCGCCAGCTCGCGCTCGAGGCAGTACACGCCGCCGGAGACATGCGCGCTGCGCACATCCGGGACGAGAATGCCCGCCAGACGGGACGATGGCGCGGCGCCGTCGCCGCGCGCAGCCGCATCCGGCTCAAAACGCTGCCCATCCAGGACCTGCCGCACGCGCTCGCGCGTCGTTTGGCGCACGCTCGGGCTGTCATGGAGCACGCGCGACACCGTCGAGGGCGACACCCCCGCCAGCTTTGCAATATCGTAGATGGTCATCTCCTTCATCCCGCGCCTCCCGGTTCATGTGTCATCTGCTGCCGCAAGGGCGCTTCTCCCATCTGCATCCGGCGCTTGCGGCCGATTTCGCGCAGAATGGTCACGCTCAGCGGCACGCTCATCAGCAGCGTGAGCAGATCCGCCGCGCCCTGCACCGACGCAAGGCCGTATACGCCGAACAGGTGCGGCAGCAGCAGCACCATCGGTATGAAAAAGACTCCCTGCCGCACCACGCTCAGCGCCGCCGCGCCCGCGGCCTTGCCAAGCCCCGCATAGGTCATATTGACGATGATGACCCAGGCGACGCTCGGCATGGCAAGGCATTGCGTGCGAATGGCGAGCGCACCAATGGAGATCATTTCCTGATCGTAGTCGGTGAAGATCATCATCAGCTGCGGCGCAAAGATGGCGGCCGCCACGCCCAGCAGCGACACGGAGGCAACGCTGGAGATCGCAGAAAACCAGAAGGAACGCTGCACCCGGTCAAAGCGGTTGGCGCCCCAGTTAAAGCCGGCAACCGGCTGATAGCCCTGCCCGAAGCCAAGCACGGCGGAGCTGACGAACGTCATGATCTTGTTGACGACGGTAATGGCCGCCAGCGCCGAATCGCTGAATACGCTTGCAACGTTGTTCGTCACAACATTGGCAAGCGTCGTCAGCCCGGTACGGGCCAGCGTCGGGAATCCCATTTTGACCAGCTCCGTCGTGATCTCGCGCGAGAGGCGGAAACTGCCAAGGCGCAGGCGCAATGCCGTGCGGGCGCGCAGATAGGGCGCAACAAGGATCACGAAGCTGATAAACTTTGAAATGGCGGTCGCAATCGCCGCGCCGGCGACCTCAAGCCCAAACGTCGTTACGAACAGCGGGTCGAGCGCAATGTTGAGCAGCGAACCGGATACCACGCCGATCATGGACAGCGTTGCCGCCCCCTCGGCGCGCAGGCACTGGTTGAGCACGAACACACCCATCATAAACGGCGCGGCGAGCAGGATGTAGGTTGCATAGTCGATCGCATAGGGGATCACCTCGCCCTTTGCTCCCATGAACACGACCAGCGGCTCGAGCAGCAGCAGCCCGGCAACCATCGTTACAAGGCCGATGGCGACAGAAGTAAAAAAGGCCACGGAGAGGACGCTTTCCGCATCTGCAAACCGCTTTTGGCCCAGCAAGCGCGCAATGAAGCTGTTCGCGCCCATCGCAAGGGCGGTGCCGGCCATCTGGATAAAGCTCATCAGCGACAGATTGATGCCGACTGCGCCCGTTGCCGCCGTACCCAGATAGCTGACAAAATAAGTGTCCGCCATGTTGTAGACGGACATGACGAGCATGCTGACAATCGTAGGCAGCGCCATCTTGAACACGAGGCTGGGAACGGGCGTTTCCAGCATCATGCGCTGCCGTTCGTTTTGAAATTCAGTCCTCTCTTTTTCCATCTTCATGAAACCGGCAGGCTCCCAAGCAGACGGCCGCGCGGGAGCCTGCCCGCAGGTTCAATCGTTGTGGCAGGCGACGAGGTGGCCGCCGCCGCGGTCGGTCAGCTCCGGCATAACGCGCCGGCATGCCTCCGTCGCGCGCGGGCAGCGCGGGTGGAACGGGCAGCCGGTGGGGGCGTGAATGGGGCTTGGCACCTCGCCCGCGAGCACCTCGCGCTGGCGCGACCGCTCGGCATAGTAATCCGTAATCGGCACGGCCGAAAGCAGCGCGCGCGTATATGGGTGCATGGGATGCCGGTACAGCTCGTCCGCGTCCATGATCTCGACCAAATGGCCGAGGTACATCACGCCCACGCGGTCTGCAATGTGCCGCACGACGGCCAGGTCGTGCGCGATGAACAGATACGTCAGCCCGCGCTGCCGCTGGAGGCGGCAGCACAGGAATATGCTCAGCGCCAGGCTGGACACGT
>URSN01000004.1 GCA_900550525.1 uncultured Eubacteriales bacterium | reverse complement strand
CCAGCCGCCCGGTTCGGATACCACGGAGAAGCAGCACTCTCCGCCGGAAAGCGCGGACTTTATCCTGCCGAGAAATAATCTCAGCCTGTCCCTGGCGCTGTCGGAGAGCGCACTGCACACGGCGTCCACGTCCTTGGCGGAATACCACGCGATCTCACGGGTGAGGATCGGCGAAACTCCCTCCAGCACTGCGGAAAGCTTCTTGCAGAGCCGCTCCGGGGAATCCGCTATGACGTTCAGCACCTGCTCCAGCTCGCATTCCAGCAGGCACAGCCTCTCCAGGCGCGGCGGCGCTTCGTACTGATACTCCAGCTCGTGCGCGACCGACTCGACCGTCCAGTTGTCCGTCCAGGGCGTCTCGCCCGCCTTGAGCTTGAGGCCCTCCTTGGCCGGCGGCAGGATGAGCTGGCTGCGGATGGCCTGCGTCGCCGTATCGGACGGGCTGCCGTCGCGGATCTCGCAGATCGTGCCGTAGCCGATGTTGTAGAAGATCCAGCGCGCGTCGGGCACGGTCAGGCGGATGCAGGCGTGCGACGCCTTGCTGCCGAGGTTGTTGTAGCACTCCACGTCGTAGGAGGAGATGTCCTTATCCTTCTTGTACAGGACGGAGTGGAAATACGTGCGGCTGCGGATCAGCGTCCAGTACTGCCCCGTCTCGCCGCTCAAAAACTGCCCGAAGCGCACGCGGGGCTTCTTGATCTCGAACACGCCGCGCGCCGTTTCGCTGCCGACCTGCGGGTCGCCGGTGGAGCAGATCATGTAGCGCACGGGCTGGTTGAGATCCGGCTTGCCGTCGGCGCCCTTTTTGTACACCATGACGACCTGCCACTCGATGTCCACGATGATGTAGTAGGTATCCGGATCGGGATAGCCGTCCTTGAGCAGGTCGCGCGCCTCCTCGTACACATCGTCCGTGCTGCCCACCAGCTCCTCGAACGTCATGTTCACCGTGGGCGCATAATAGGAGAACGGGATCGGCGTCTCCTCCGGAACGGGCGTGGGCGGCACCGTGGGCGCCGCCGGCGCCTCCGTGCTCTCCACCGAGACGGCGACGACCTGCGCCTGCGGCGTGGCCGACGGGGCGGGCGTCTGCGCGCTGTCCTGCGGCAGCGCCTCGTTGCCGCAGCCGCCCAGCAGCAGCGCCGCAAACGCCAGCGCCAGCAGGGGCAGGATGCGTCTTAAGGCCGATGAACGATGCATAGCAAACCTCTCACTTCTCATAACTCATGGGTATAGCCGGCGTGATTATACCACAGCCGCCCACGGATGTGTATGATTCCCCATAAAGTTCACATTTGAGCCGCGGGCGCCTCACAGGCGCGCCACGCCGCTCTGCCGCGCGGCGGCGGCGACCGCCGCCGCCACGGCCGGGCCGACGCGCGGGTCGAACGGCTCCGGGATGATCTTCCCGGCGGCGAGCTCCGCAGGCGAGACGAGCGCGGACAGCGCCTGCGCCGCCGCCAACTGCATGGGCCGGTTGATGTCGCGCGCGCGCACGTCCAGCGCGCCGCGGAAGATGCCGGGGAACGCCAGGACATTGTTGATCTGGTTGGGCGCGTCGCTGCGCCCGGAGGCGACCACCGCCGCGCCGCCGCGCAGCGCCTCCTCCGGCATGATCTCCGGCACGGGATTGGCGCAGGCGAACACGACCGCGCGAGGCGCCATCGTGCGCACCATATCCGCCGTGACCAGCCCCGGCGCCGACACGCCGATAAACGCATCCGCCCCGCGCAGCGCCGCCGCAAGATCGCCCGTAAGGCCGCTCGCGTTCGTCAGCCGGGCCAGCTCCGCCTGCGCGTCCGTCATGCCGGGGCAGCCCTCCGTCAGGATGCCGGCGCGGTCGCACACGGTCAGCTCGCCCACGCCCGCCTCAAGCAGCATGTGCGAGATGGCCACGCCCGCCGCGCCCGCGCCGTTGACCACGATGCGCGCGCCGTCGCGCCGCTTGCCCACCGCGCGCAGCGCGTTGAGCATGCCGGCCAGCACCGTCACCGCCGTGCCGTGCTGGTCGTCGTGGAACACGGGGATGTCGCAGCGGCGCTTGAGCGCCCGCTCGATGGCAAAGCAGCGCGGCGCGGCGATGTCCTCGAGGTTGATCGCCCCGAAGCTGCCGCTGATGCGGTACACCGTCTCCACAAACTCGTCCACGTCCTGCGTGCGCACGCACAGCGGGAAGGCGTCCACGCCGCCGAACGCCTTGAACAGCACGCACTTGCCCTCCATCACCGGCATGCCGGCCTCCGGGCCGATGTCCCCCAGGCCCAGCACGGCCGAACCGTCCGTGATGACCGCGACGAGGTTGTGCCGCCGCGTGAGCGCATAGGATTCGTCCGGGTCGCGCCGGATCGCAAGGCACGGCGCGGCCACGCCCGGCGTATACGCAAGCGAAAGCGCCTCGCGCGTATCCACCGGCACGCGCGGCTGCACCTCGAGCTTGCCGCCCCAGGCGCGGTGAAGCCGCAGCGCCCGGTCGGCGAGCGTCTCCCGCGCGGAATCGCTGTGTTCCATAACCGTCCTCCTGTCCCCCCGTCCGGGGCCGCGCCGCGGCCGCCGTCAGAGGATGAGATAATAGTGTACGATGTCGCGGTACGCGCCGAACTTGAACCCCACCTGCGGCAGCGTGCCGCCATAGCAAAAGCCCAGCCGCTCGTGCAGGCGCACGCTCGCCTCGTTCCCGCCCGCGATGACCGAGACGATCGCGTGCAGGCAGCCGCTCTCGCGCGCGCAGGCGACGGCCGCCTCCGCAAGCCGCGTGCCGACGCCCGCGCCGCGGCAGGCCGCGTCCACATAGACCGACAGCTCCGCGGTGGAGGCGTACGCGTCGTGCGGGCGGTAGGGCGAGAGCGCCGCATAGCCCGCCACAGCGCCGTCCGCCTCGGCCACGAGCAGCGGATAGCGCGGCGCGCCGTGGCGCAGGAACCACGCCGTGCGCTCCTGCTCCGTGCGCGGCTCGGTATCGAACGTGGCGACGCCGGCGGCGATCTCCGCGTTGTAGATCTCCGTCAGGCGCGGGATGTCCCGCGCCTCGGCGGGCCGGATGCGCACGCGCAGCGGCATGGGCGCGACCCCCTTTCCCGTTGAACAGATATCATATCATATTTTTCGCGCGCTGTCATGCCCGCAAAAAGCGCGGCCTGCGCGCAAAGGGCTATCCTTTTTGCCGAAACTGTGGTATGATGGACGGGTCACATCAGCGTCCACGCGGGAGGAACCATCCATGAAATTCGGCATCATCGGCGGAACGAACATCGAAACGCTGCCCATCCCCTACTTTGAGCAGGCCGTCTCCACGCCCTATGGCGACGTGGTCGTGTTCCGCGCGCACCTGGACGACCATGAGTTCGTCTTTCTCTCGCGCCACGGCGTGCTCTACAGCTTCGATCCCGGCCAGATCAACTACCGGGCGAACGTCTACGCGCTGCACAGCCTGGGCGTGACGAACGTGGTGGGCATCACGTCCGTCGGCACGTGCGATTATACGCACAAGCTCGGCAGCCTGTGCCTGCTGTCGGACTTCATCGACTTTACCAAATCCCGTCCCGCCTCCTTCGAACGCGAGCACCGGCTGGGGCTGCACACGGGCATGGAGGAGGTCTTTTCCCCCGCGCTCAACGACACGCTCGAATCGCTCATCCTCGAGCATGGGCTGCCCTACGCCGGGCGCGTGATCTACGCCTGCACGGAGGGGCCGCGCTTTGAGACGGCAGCGGAGATCCGCATGCTGCGCATGCTCGGCGCGCAGACCGTCGGCATGACCATCGTGCCGGAGGCGCCGCTGGCGCGCGAGCTGGACATGCGCTACGCCGCCATCGGCATCATCGCCAACTACTGCACCGGCATGACCGGCGAGGTGACCGACTGCGGCATCGGCGAGGTGATGGCCGCGCACCGCGACGAGGTGTTCGCGCTCTGCTTCGAGCTGGTCCGGCGGCTCGGCAACACGGCCTGGGTGCCGGGCCGCAGGCGGTAGCCGCCCGCGGCGCCGCGCGTTCGCGCCCGGCGGACCCATCCGCCCCCTCCGGCGGCCCCCTGCGGGCCGCCGTGTTTCATGCGCCGCCTATCCCCCTGCGCCCGCACGTATGCTTGCGCGCCGCTCTCCATTCCCTCCCGGCAGCGGCCGGCCGCCCCCGCGGCGGGCCGGCCGCGCCTGTTTGCCGCGCCGCCGCAAGTGTCCGTACGAAAATGCAATACCCGCTTTACAGGCCGGACCGTATATGATATAGTATCCTAAACCGTTGCCTGCGCAACTGTTGTGCGGGCAACCATATGCACAGGGAGCGCCGCCCGCCGGGCGGCGGCAGGGAGGGCCCATGCCGAGCATCAACCACCACATCATGACCATCGCCCGCAGCAGCAACCTGTTCCGCTCCGAGCGGTTGCATGGCACCGGCCTGTGCGGGCCGCACTGCCCGTACATCCTGCGCGTGTGCCGCGAGCCGGGCACGACGCAGGAGGCCATCGCCCGCGCGCTGTGCGTGAACAAGAGCAGCGTGGCGCGCCAGCTTGCATCGCTCGAGCAGAGCGGGTTTGTGGAGCGCCGCCCCTGCCCGACCGATTCGCGCGCGATGGAGGTCTACCCGACGCAGAAGGCCTTTGACGCGCTGCCCGCCGTGCGCGCGGTGCTTGCCGAATGGAACGAGCGCATCACGGACGGCTTCAGCGATGAGGAGCGGGCGCTGTTTGCCGCGCTTGCCGAGCGGGCGGCGGCGAACGCGCGCGCCGAGATCGAGCGGATACGGGGGGCCGAGGCGGACGGATGAGGACCGTTTTCCAGTACCTGCGCCCGCAGGCGGGGCGCATGGCGTTTCAGATGTTCGTCAAATTCATCGGCACCATCACGGAGCTGCTGCTGCCGTGGATGCTCTCGCACATCCTCGATGAGATCGTGCCGCTGCGGGAGATGCGCCTGGTCTATCTGTGGGGCGTGCTGCTGCTCGCCGCGGCGGCGGCGGCCTTTTTCGGCAACGTGATCGCCAACCGCATGTCCATCAACATCTCCCGCCGCTTCATCGAACGGCTGCGCCACGACGCGTTCGCGCGCGTGAGCTTTCTCTCCAGCCGGCAGGTGGACGGCTTCACGCTCTCCTCGCTCATCTCGCGCCTGACGACCGATACCTACAACGTGCACCAGATGGTGGACCGCATGCAGCGCCTGGGCGTGCGCGGGCCGATCCTGCTGCTGGGCGGCATCTGCGTGACGATCGTGCTTGAGCCGGTGCTCACGCTCACGCTGGCCTGCACGCTCCCGCTGCTGGCCGTCGTCGTATTCGGCGTCTCGCGCCGGGGCGTGCCGCTCTATGTGCGCGTGCAGGAGGCGGTGGACGCGATGGTGCGCAAGGTGCAGGAGAACATGACCGGCGTGCGCGTGATCAAGGCGCTCTCGCGCTCGGACTATGAGGCGGAACGCTTTGACGAAATCAACCGCGAGGTCGTGCGGCGCGACCAGCGCGCCAGCACCGTCATGGCGCTGTCCAACCCCATGATGAGCCTGCTGCTCAACCTGGGGCTGACGGCGGTGGTCGTCGTCGGCGCGTACCGCGTCAACGGCGGCGTTTCGCAATCGGGCAAGATCATCGCGTTTTTGAGCTATTTTACGATCATCCTGAACGCGCTGCTGATGGTGTCGCGCCTGTTTGTGATCTATTCCAAGGGCGCGGCGAGCGCCAGGCGCATCGAGGAGGTGCTGCAATCCCCCGCCGACCCGCTGCCCGGCGACCCGGACCCGCAAAAGAGCGCCTATCATGTGGAGTTCCGCCACGTCACCTTCTCCTACCACCGGTCGGCCGGCAAGACGCGCGACGACCTGACGGACGTGAGCTTTGCGCTCAGGCGCGGGCAGACGCTGGGCATCATCGGCCCGACGGGCAGCGGCAAATCCACCATCGTCAGCCTGCTGCTGCGCTTTTACGACGCGGACGCGGGCGAGATCCGCATCGGCGGGCGGCGCATCGAGGGCATCCCGCCCGAGGAGCTGTACGCGATGTTCGGCGTGGTGTTCCAAAACGACTTCATCCCAGGCGGAACCATCCGCGAGGGCATCGACTTTGGCCGCGGCCTGCCGGACGAGGACCTGCTGCTGGCGGCGCGGCTGGCGCAGGCGGAATTCGTGTTTGAAAAGGAAGGCGGCCTTTCCCACCCGGTCGCCGCGCGCGGCGCGAACCTCTCCGGCGGGCAGAAGCAGCGCCTGCTCATCGCCCGGGCGCTGGCCGCGCGGCCGGACATCCTCGTGCTGGACGACTGCTCCTCGGCGCTGGACTACCGGACCGACCGGGCGCTGCGCGGCGCGCTGCGGCGCGGCCTGTCCGGCACGACGACGGTGATCGTCGCGCAGCGCGTGAGCTCCATCCTGCATGCGGACCACATCCTCGTGCTCGACGGCGGCCGCGTGATCGGCAGCGGCACGCACGAGGAGCTGCTCAGGACCTGCGCGGACTACCGCGAGATCTACGAGATACAGATGGGCCAGGCGGTCTGAAAGGGAACGGTATGGAACGGACGCGGCAAGCGCAGCCGCCGGGAGCGGCGGCCAAACCGAACAAGAGCTACCTGCTGCGCAGGCTGTGGCGCTATTTCCGCCCGTACAAGTGGCTGCTGGCGCTGGCCATCGCGCTGACGGTCGGCGGGAACGCGCTCGCGCTCGTCGGCCCGAAGCTCTCCGGCCTCGCCATCGACGCCATCGAGCCGGGCGCGGGGCGGGTGGACTTTGCATCCGTGTACCGCTATGCGGCGTACATGGCGCTGCTGTATGTGCTCTCCGCCGTGATGAGCTATGCGCTGCAGCGGCTGATGATCCGCCTGAGCCGCAACGTCGTCTACCGCATGCGCAAGGACCTGTTCGAGCGGCTCGTGTCGCTCCCGGTCGGCTTTTTCGACCGGCGGCAGACGGGCGATGTGATCAGCGTCCTCTCCTACGACGTGGATACGATCAACGCCTCGCTCTCAAACGACATCGTACAGATCTTCACAAGCCTCATCACGGTGCTCGGCTCGCTGGTCATGATGCTGTCCATCTCGCCGGTGCTGATCCTCGTGTTCGTGATCACGATCCCCATCTCGGTGTTCATCACGCGCTACCGTACCAAAAAGGTGCGCCCGCTGTTCCGGCTGCGCTCGCGCAAGCTCGGCGAGCTCAACGGCTTTGTCGAGGAGATCACCGGCGGGCAGCGCACCACGCGCGCCTATCACCGCGAACAGGTCGTCATCGGCCGCTTCGATGAAAAGAACCAGGAGGCCGTGGACGCCTACTGCAACGCGGACCACCACGCCTGCGTCATGGGCCCGTCGGTCAACCTGGTGAACAACCTCTCCCTCGCGCTGGTGAGCGTATTCGGCGCGCTTTTGTACATGGGCGGGACGATCTCGCTCGGCGGCATCGCCTCGTTCGTACTCTACTCGCGCAAGTTCTCCGGCCCGATCAACGAGTTTGCCAACCTCCTTGCCGAGATGCAGTCCTCCTTCTCGGCGGCCGCGCGCGTGTTCCGCCTGCTCGACGAGGAGCCGGAGCCGGCCGACGCGCCCGGCGCGCGCGCGCTGGGCCATGTGCAGGGGCGCGTGGCGGGCGAGCACGTGCGCGTTGGCTATGAGCCGGGCCGCACCATCCTCTCCGAGCTGAGCTTTGCCGCGCCGCCCGGCTCCGTGACGGCCATCGTCGGCCCGACCGGCGCGGGCAAGACGACCATCATCAACCTGCTCATGCGCTTTTACGACCCGGAGAGCGGCCGCATCGCCATCGACGGCGCGGACATCCGCAGCCTGACGCGCAAGAGCCTGCGCCGCGCCTACACGATGGTGCTGCAGGATACCTGGCTGTTCTGCGGCACGGTGCGCGAGAACATCGCCTACGGCGGCGAGCAGGCGACGGACGCGCGCGGCGAGGCGGCGGCGAAGGCCGCGCGCATCCACGACTACATCATGTCCCTGCCGGACGGGTATGACACGCTCATCACCGACAACGGCTCCAACATCTCCAAGGGGCAGAAGCAGCTGCTGACCATCGCGCGCGCCATGCTGCTCGACTCGCCCATGCTCATCCTCGACGAGGCCACCTCCAACGTGGACACGCAGACGGAGCGGCGTATCCAGGACGCGATGCTCCGGCTCATGCAGGGGCGCACCTGCTTTGTCATCGCGCACCGCCTGTCCACCGTGCAGCACGCCGACCGCATCCTCGTGGTCAACGGCGGCGACATCGTGGAGCAGGGCACGCACGAGGAGCTGCTCGCAAGGAACGGCTTTTACGCCGGGCTGTACCGCGCGCAGTTCGAGTCGGCCTGAGCGGCGCGCCCGCGCGGGGCGGGCCAGCCCGTCTTGTTTGCGAAGATTGCAACCCCAAAGTGGGGCGCGCGGGGCGGGCGAGCCCCCTGCCCTGCTCCTTCCGACGCTAAAAAACGAAAGTTTGTGTGAACAATCGCTCCGTCCGGTTGCATGCTTTTCGCATCTGTGATATGGAATACCCGGCGGGCAAACCCATCCTCGCCGCCCCGCGCGGGCCGGCATCCCCCGCCCGCGCAAAGACCTCACAGCATTAGACCACCGGGTTTCAAAAAGGAATCGCCCGGATGCGCGCCGCAGCCTGCGCGCCATGCGCCGGACGGGAAGCGGCAAGGCGGCATGCCGGGCATCAAACAACGGCAGAGGGGGTGAATCATCCATGAAACGCAGCCAACAGCAGGGAACGCGCCGGCGCGGAGCGGGGCTCTGGGGCCGGGCGCTGCCGGCGCTGCTCGCCGCGGCGCTCGCGTGCGCGGCCTGCCAGCCGTCCCCGCCGGGGGATATCGTGCCGCAAAAGGATCAGCAGGCCATGCTGGAGCAGGCGGCGTCCGGCGGCGCGGCGGGCGGAACGGACGCGCCGGAGACGCTGACGGTGGACATCTCGCGCGACGGCGGGGCGCTGCGCATCCACGGGACGGCGCAGGTCGCCGTGCTGGGGGACGGGCATTTCCCGGTCCTGCGGGTCAGTCCGGGCGAATTCGACCAGGCGCTCGTGGACCGCGCGATCGACGCGCTGCTGCCGGACGCGGCGCTCTACGACGTGGTCACGGTGGAAACCAAGGCCGACATCGCGGCGCAGATCGAGCAGCTGCAGCTGGACAAGCCGTACTACGAGGAGGCCGGCGCGCTGGATTCCTATGAGCAGGCGCTTGCGGAACTGGAGCAGCTCCTCGCGGACGCGCCGGAGGCCGCGCCCGCGCAGCGGAGCGACTGCCGGCTGCGCACGATGTACGAGCAGGCGACCGGCGCGGCGTTCCCCTATACCGGCCTGTCCGTCGGCGACGCCGCGCAGGCGGGCCAGCGCGCCCGCTATCTGACGGTCGCAAACGACACGGCGCAGCAGGAGATGTACGTCACGGAATACCCCGACGGCGGCGCCGCCTATACGCCGGCCACGCGCGGCGCGCTGCTCTCGTATTACGACGACCGGGAGGGCAAGATCAGCGGCCGGGTGCAGCGCGGGTCCGTCCTCGTCACGGGGGAGGCGGCCGTCCCCGAGGCGGCGGCCGGCATCCTCGAGACGACGCCGCAGCAGGCGGAGCAGGCCGCCGCGGCGCTGCTTGACGCGCTGGGCGTCGAGGCGGAGATCTTCGACGTGCTGCTCGTCGCCTCGAGCGTCATCCGCGAGGACGGCAGCTTCTCCGACGCGCCGGACGCCTACCACTACCGCGTGTGCTGCACGCCGAGCAACGGCGGCGCGCCAAACCTCTATTTCCGCAAGACGCTCCTGCGCGGCGGCGATTCCTTCGCCGATATCTGGGGCCAGTGGGTCTATGAGCAGATCACCGTCGAGCTTGACGACGCCGGCGTCATCCGCTTCAACTGGTCGGGCCCCACGCGCGTGGAGGAAACGCTCGTCAAGGAGGCGCAGCTGCTGCCCTTTTCAGAGATCAGCGGCCTGCTTGAAACGCTGATGCCCGCGGCCTGCACCCCGGCGGCCGACCCGGCAAACCCGGTGGAATCGGCCGATATCGAGCTGACGGACGCGGTGCTGGGCCTGCAGCGCATCGCCGAGCAGGATTCCATCAGCTCCGGCCTGCTGACCCCGCTGTGGTGCTTCTACGGCGTCGTCACCAGCACGTACCGGGACGGCACGGTGGAGACGCGGGACGCCCGGCTCGACGGCGCGCCGCAGTACGTGCTCAACGCCGAGGACGGCACGGTGATCGAACACGAGCGCGGCTATTGAACGCCGCCGGACCATGGAGCGGCCGCCAAAAGCGGCCGCTCCTCTTTTTTCACCGGCGCGCCGGCGCGCAGGCCGGCTTGCCGCCGCGGAGCGACCGATGGGCGGCGTTTCCTCTTTTTCTTTTCAGGGGAAAGCAGCGCCGCCCGGCGCTGCTGCGCGGGCGGCGGACCCGGTATGCGGGAAGGTGGCGCGGGGGAAGGGTTCAGTCCTTCTCCCACTCGTTGCACAGGTCGTTGATGCGGCGCGTCATGCGCTCCACGTCGCGGTTGGAGCGGCCGGCGCTGGCGGCCATGAGGTCGGACAGGCGCTTGACCGCGCGCAGGAGCTTCTCAAAGAGCGGCTTTTGCGCCGGCTTGCCCGCGCGTTCGGCCTGGCGCAGCGGCTGCGGCGCAGCCTCCACCACGCAGGCGTCGGCGAGCAGGTCGAACACCGTGCCCGAATACGGCGCGCTGGCGTCGAGCCCGAACTCGTCGCGCAGGCGGCCGGCAAAGGAGGCGCACACGGCGTCCTCGCCGTGGTTGACGAACACGTGCCTGGGCCGGGGGGACAGGTGCGTGATCCAGCGGATCAGCTCGTTGGCGTCGCCATGGCCGCTCACGCCGGGCAGTTGCAGGATCTCCGCGCGCACGGCGACCTCCTCGCCAAAGAGGCGCACCTCGTCCGCCCCGACCACCAGCGAACGGCCGAGCGTACCCACGGCCTGATAGCCCACGAACAGGATGACGTTCTTCGGGTCCCACAGGTTGTGCTTGAGGTGGTGGCGGATGCGCCCGCCTTCGCACATGCCGCTGGCAGAGAGGATGACCTTGGGCCGGTCGTCCGCGTTGATCGCCATGGACTCCTGCACGCTCGAGGCGGTCACGAGCCCGTCGAACACGATGGGGTTGACGCCCTGCCTGAGCAGCGCGGCGGCCTCCTCGTCGTAGCAGTAGGCCGCGTTGTCCACAAAGATCTTCGTGGCGTTGATGGCAAGCGGGCTGTCCACATACACGGTGAAGCCGTCGTGCCCCTTGACCATGCCGCGCTCCTTGATCTGGCGGATGAAGTACAGGATCTCCTGCGTGCGGCCGACGGCGAACGAGGGGATGATGACGCTGCCGCCGCGGTCGAACGTGCGCTGCAGCACGCCGGCCAGCGCCGCCGCGTAATCCGGCGGCGGGTTGTGCAGCCGGTCGCCGTAGGTGGATTCGATCACGGCGTAATCCGCGCCGTCCACAAACTGCGGGTCGCGCAGAAGCGGCTGATTGATGTTGCCCACGTCGCCGGAAAAGACGAGCTTGCGCGTCTGCCCGTCCTCGGTGAGCCACAGCTCGATGGACGCGGAGCCGAGCAGATGGCCCGCGTCGGTAAAGCGTGCCTCGATGCCCTCGGTGATCGTGAAGCGCTCGCCGTACGGGTGGCCAACGAACAGCTCCATCGCGCCCGCCGCGTCGGCCACGGTGTAGAGCGGCTCGACGGGCGGCTCGCCGCGGCGCTTGTTCTTGCGCGTTTTCCACTCGGCGTCGGATTCCTGGATGTGCGCGCTGTCGCGCAGCATGATGTCGCACAGGTGCGCCGTCGGCACCGTGGCGTGGATCGGCCCGGAAAAGCCCTGCTTGAACAGCAGCGGGATGCGGCCGGAATGGTCGATGTGCGCGTGCGTCACGAGCAGGAAGTCGATCTGGGCGGGCGTGACGGGCAGCGGCGCGTTCTCAAAGAAGTTTTTCCCCTGCTCCATGCCGTAATCCACGAGGAAACGCTTGCCGGCCGCCTCCACCAGGGTGCAGCTGCCGGTGACCTCGTGCGCAGCGCCCAAAAAGGTAATCCGCATCAAAAACCGCCTTTCCCAGAGCCGCGTCGTGCGTCTGTCATGATGATTTCTTATATTATATAGACGATCGGCCCGCAGGTCAAGAACGGCCGCCCGGGCCGGGCGCGGGCGCGGCGGCCGGCAGCCCCTGCACGCTGCGCACGCCGTCAAGGCGCAGCCGCGCGGCCAGGCCGTACACAAACGCCTTGCCGCCCGGCTCGCCGCCCGTCAGGCGGCCCTGCCGCCAGATGCAGCGCACGGTATCGCGCACGCCGGCGGCCACGCGCGCGGGCGAACAGCCGCACAGGCGCGCCGCGCGCGCATAGAGCTGCTGCGCGCCGGGCTCGTCCTCGCTGGCCAGCAGCACGGCCACGGCCAGCACCGTCTGCTCATAGCCGCGCCGGTCCGGCCGCGCGCCGAGCGCGAGCAGCGCCCGCTCGATGCGAAACATCCGCCTCCCCCTTCCCCCCGCCCGCCGTGCGGCGGGCGGCGCGTTTTTCCCAGCATACCACCGGCCGGGGCGCGCCGGCAACGGCGCATCCGGCGCCGATCCGCTCGTATCCTGTCGAGCGGCGGCCGACGCGCGGGCGGATTTTGCGCCCGCAGGCAGGAAACGGCGCGGATATGGTGTATTACACACCAGAGGGCATGGCCTGCCGCCATGCCGCGACAGGAGGCGAACGCCATGACCGGCAGGGAATACGCTGAACAGCTGGAAGCGGACACGCTTTCCCCCTACGCCGCGCTCTCGCGCAACAGCCGCGGGCGCGAGCATCCCATCACCCCGTGCGCGCTGCGCACCGAATTCATCCGCGACCGCGACCGCATCCTGCACTGCAAGTCGTTCCGGCGGCTCAAGCACAAGACGCAGGTGTTCCTCGCGCCGCAGGGCGACCATTACCGCACGCGCCTGACGCATACGCTGGAGGTGGCGCAGATCGCGCGCACGATCTCGCGCGCGCTGCGGCTCAACGAGGATCTGACGGAGGCCATCGCGCTCGGACACGACCTCGGGCACACGCCCTTTGGCCACAGCGGCGAGGACGTGCTCGCGCAGCTCGTGCCGGGCGGCTTTGAGCACAACGTGCAGAGCCTGCGCGTGGTGCGCTTTCTGGAAAACGGCGGGCAGGGGCTCAACCTGACCTTCGAGGTGCGCGACGGCATCCTGCACCACAAGCGCAGCGGCACGCCGGCCACGCTCGAGGGCAAGGTCGTCTCCGTGGCGGACCGCATCGCCTACCTCAACCACGATATCGACGACGCCATCCGCGCCGGCGTCATCGCGGAGGCGGACCTGCCGGCGGACTGCGTCCGCACGCTCGGCGACAGCCACGGCAGGCGCATCAATACGATCATCCTCGATATCGTCGCCATGAGCGAGGGCCGTCCCGCCATCGCCATGTCCGCCGGGGTGAACGAGCAGTTCGAGCTGCTGCGCGCGTTCATGTTCGAGCGCGTGTACAAAAACCCGGTCGCAAAGCGCGAGGAGGGCAAGGCCAAGCGCATGGTGGAGCAGCTCTACCTGCACTACTGCGCACACCTTGAGGAGATCCCGCCGGAGTTCCTGCTGCGGTTGGACGAGGACGGGCGCGAGCGCGTCGCGGCGGACTACATCGCCTGCATGACGGACAACTACGCCATCAACGATTTTGAGCGGCTGTTCGTCCCGAAGTCCTGGGCCTGAAGGCAGGAAATGTACACGCCTTGTCGAATTTATAAAAGGCCCTGATACGGCCAAAAGCGCGGGAAGCGGCCGCCGGGCGGCCGCCGCGCAGAGAGGAGGCGGGCCGCATGGCGTTCCCTGACGCGTGGCTGGACGAGCTGCTGGCAAAGAACGACATCGTTTCCGTCGTCTCGCCGTATGTGGAGCTGCGCCCCAAGGGCCGCCGCCTGTGGGGGCTGTGCCCGCTGCATGGCGAAAAGACGCCCTCGTTCTCCGTTTCGCCGGACAAGCAGATGTTCTACTGCTTCGGCTGCCATGCAGGCGGCACGGCAATCCAGTTCATCATGCAGATGGAGCGGCTGAGCTTTGTGGAGGCGGTCAAGCTCCTGGCCGCGCGCGCGGGCATGGAGCTGCCCGATGACGCGGGCGACGCCGCACTGCAGCGCGAGCGCGCCTACAAGGAGCGTCTGTACGCCGCGTGCCGCAAGGCCGCCCGTTTTTATATGGAGACGCTGCTCGGGCCCGACGGCGCGCCCGGGCGGGCGTACCTGGCAGGGCGCGGGCTCACCAGCGAGGCGGTCAAGCGCTTTGGCATCGGCTTTGCCCCCGCCTCGTGGGACGCGCTGAAAAACCGGCTCACGGCGGAGGGCTTTACGCAGCAGGAGCTGTTGGACGCGGGCCTTCTTGTGCATAATACGGAGAAGAACAGCGTGTACGACGCGTACCGCAACCGCGTGATCTTCCCGATCATCGGCACGGGCGGGCGCGTGCTGGGGTTCGGCGCGCGCGTGCTGGGCGATGAAAAGCCCAAGTACATCAACACGGGCGACACGCCGATCTACAACAAGCGCAATAACCTCTACGGCCTCTACCTGCAAAAGGGCCGCGGCAGCGGCGAGCTGGTGATGGTCGAGGGGTACATGGATGTGATCGGCCTGTTTGAGGCCGGGGTGACCAACGCCGTCGCCAGCCTCGGCACGGCGCTGACGGTGCAGCAGGCGCGGCTGCTCAAGCGCTTCGTCCCGCTGGTGTACATCGCCTACGACGGCGACGCGGCCGGGCAGCAGGCGACGCTGCGCGGGCTGGACATCCTCTCGCGCGAGGGGCTGGACGTGCGCGTGATCGTGTTCCCCGACGGGCTGGACCCGGACGAATTCGTCCGCGCGCGCGGGCGCGAAGCGTTCGAGACGCTCAAGGACCAGGCCCTTTCGCTCAACGCGTTCAAGCTGGAAAGCATGGCGCAGGGCTACCGCCTCACCGACGAGAACGCCCGCGAGCGCTACGCCAAGGAGGCGTGCCGCTTCATCGCCTCGCTCGAGCCGGTGGAGCAGGGCCGCTACTATGCGCAGCTTGCCAAAAAGACCGGCTACCCCGTGGAGGCGCTCAAGGCGCAGGGCGCTTCCGCCGGCCCGCTCGAGGCCGCGCCGCCGCGCCGGATGGGCGCCGGCCGGCGCGCCTCCGCCGCGGCGGAGGAGGACGCGCGCACGCGCGCGGAGAACGCGCTTTTGCAGGCCATGGCCCAATCGCGCGAGGCGACGCTCGCCGCCGTGGAGGACGGGGCCGTGGAGCTGCTCCCGGGCGGGGCGCGCAGCCGCATGGCCGCGGAGATCATCGCCGCCTATGCGGCGGACGCCGCGCCCAACTGCGCGCGCATCATCGCCGCCATGCCGGAGGACGAGGCCGGGCAGCTCGCCGGCGTGTTCCGCGAGGACGCCGCCGCCGCCGACCCGGTGCGCGTGGTGCGCGACTGCGCAAGGCGCATCCGCCGCTTCGAGTGCAAACAGCAGATCGACGCGCTCACGCAGCGGCTCTCCGGCGGCACGCTGCCCGCCGCCGAACGGGAAGCGCTGATGCAGCAAATACAACAGCTCACGCGCCAGCTTCGCGGCTGAGCGGGGCGAGTGACATAACACCATTTCGTGCGCCGGCTGCGGCCGGCAGGGAAGGAGTGAGCGGGATATGGAAAAGCAGGATACCCGTGTGCAGAAGATCCGGGAGCTGCTCGACACGGGCAAGTCAAAAGGCACCCTGACCTATAAGGAGATCATGGATTCGCTCGAGGAGCTGGATCTGGACCAGGAGCAGGTCGAAAAGATCTATGAGCACCTCGAGGAAATGAATATCGACGTGGTCGAGGACGTGGAGGTCCCCGAGGACATCAACGAGGAGATCGCCGAGATCGAGAACACGCTCGCCGCCGTGGAGGGCGTGAACATCGATGACCCGGTGCGCATGTACCTCAAGGAGATCGGCAAGGTCCCGCTGCTCACCGCCAGCGAGGAGGTCGAGATCGCCCGCCGCATGGCCGAGGGCGACCCGGAGGCCAAGCGCCAGCTCGCCGAGGCGAACCTGCGCCTGGTCGTCTCCATCGCCAAGCGCTACGTGGGGCGCGGCATGCTCTTTCTCGACCTGATCCAGGAGGGGAACCTCGGGCTCATCAAGGCGGTCGAAAAATTCGATTACCGCAAGGGCTACAAGTTCTCCACCTATGCGACGTGGTGGATCCGCCAGGCCATCACCCGCGCCATCGCCGATCAGGCGCGCACCATCCGCATCCCGGTGCACATGGTCGAGACGATCAACAAGCTCATCCGCGTCAACCGCCAGCTCGTGCAGGAATACGGGCGCGACCCGCGGCCGGACGAGATCGCGCGGGAGATGGGCGTTTCGGAGGAGAAGGTGCGCGAGATCATCAAGATCGCGCAGGAGCCCGTCTCGCTCGAGACGCCCATTGGCGAGGAGGACGACAGCCACCTGGGCGACTTCATCGAGGACCAGGACGCGCCCGCGCCCGCGGAGGCGGTCGCCGTCACGCTGCTCAAGGAGCAGCTGATGGACGTGCTCAACTCGCTCACGCCGCGCGAGGCCAAGGTGCTGCGCCTGCGCTACGGGCTCGACGACGGCAAGGCGCGCACGCTCGAGGAGGTCGGCAAGGAATTCAACGTCACGCGCGAGCGCATCCGCCAGATCGAGGCCAAGGCGCTGCGCAAGCTGCGCCATCCCAGCCGCAGCAAGCGGCTCAAGGATTTCCTCGAATGAGGGAGCGGCCGGGCGATATGGCCGCGCCCGGACGCCCCGGCAGGCGCGGCGCGCGGGGATGACCTGCGCGCCGCCGGTTTTTGCGCCAGGGCCGTTCACTGCATGCGCGCCATCTCCTTGTGCAGGCGCTTGATGATGCGCTTTTCAAGGCGCGAGATATAGCTCTGCGAGATGCCCAGCAGGTCGGCCACCTGCTTTTGCGTGCACTCCGGCTGGTCGTTGAGCCCGAAACGCAGCTCAACGATGCGCTTCTCCCGCGGCGAAAGGCGCTGCAGCGCGGCGCGCAGCAGCTCGCGGTCCACCGCGTCCTCCAGGTCCCGGCTGACGATATCCGCCTCCGTGCCCAGGATATCGGAGAGCAGCAGCTCGTTCCCGTCCCAGTCCACGTTGAGCGGCTCGTCAAACGATACCTCCAGCCGCAGCCGGTTGGCGCGGCGCAGGTGCATGAGGATCTCGTTCTCGATGCAGCGCGAGGCGTAGGTCGCCAGTTTGATCTTCTTGTCCGGGTCGAACGTGTTGACCGCCTTGATCAGGCCGATGGCGCCGATGGAGATCAGATCCTCGATGCCCACGCCGGTGTTCTCAAACTTCCTTGCGATGTACGCCACCAGGCGCAGGTTGTGCTCGATCAGCGCGTCCGCCGCCGCCTTCTCCCCCGCCTTGAGGCGCTGCACCCACTGCCGCTCCTCCTCCGGCGTGAACGGCGCGGGCAGCGTCTCCCCCGCGTGGATGTACAGGACCGGCTTTGGCCGCCTCCCCAGCAGGCTCAGATACCTCTGCCGGCACCAGAACCGCATGCGTTGCCACATCTTCATCTCTCCTTCCCTTCGGCAGCAGCGCGCTGTCGATGATGGCCTGTACGCCGCACGCCGGCACGTCTCCCGGCGCAACGAGCGCGTCCACGGCGCGCCAGCCGCCGCAATACGCCTGCACAAGGCGCGGCCGCACCGCGTAGAGCATGCCGCCGCCGGACAGCGCCGCATAGGGCACGGGCCGGCCGCGCGCCGTCTGCGGCATGAGCGCGCGCGATACGATGACGACCGGCTTGCCGCTGAGCGGCTCGGTGAGCAGGTTGCCGCTGTCGGCCAGCGCGGTCAGCTCCAGCGTCCTGTCGTCGAACACGATGCGCAGGCGCACGTGGCGGCTGCGGCCGCGCACCGCGCTGAAAAAGGCCCGCACCGGGCGCGGCAGCAGCGCGGCGGCCGCGGCGCCGAGCAGCGCGACGCGCAGCGGCACCGTGCCGATGAGCGCGCCGCCGGAGAGCGAACCGCCCAGCAGCAGGCAGAGCGCCATCATCAGCCCGCCGGTCAGGCACGCGGCGGCAAGGAGCGAGAGCAGCGCGCGCGGCAGGTCGCGCGGCGCGCTAACGAGCGGGAGCGACGCGGCCGCGCACAGCAGCAGCTTGGGCACGGGCGCGGCCAGCAGCGGCAGCGCGCGCAGCGACAGCAGCGCGTACACCGCGCCGAGAAACGCCGCCAGCACCGCCGCCACCGGCCGCAGCCGCAGCGCGCCGATGGCCGCCGCCAGGCGCAGCATCAGCAGGTCCATCAGCAGGTTATCCAGCACGAACAACTCGGCCGAGAGTTCCATCGC
Source organism: uncultured Eubacteriales bacterium (assembly GCA_900550525.1). GTDB lineage: Bacteria > Bacillota > Clostridia > Christensenellales > CAG-138 > Aphodomorpha > Aphodomorpha intestinavium. The sequence goes on along the minus strand of URSN01000004.1, from coordinate 22,429 downwards.
GCTATGCGATGCGGATGACCATGACGGTCATGTCGTCCTCCGCGCCGGCGGCCTGCGCCGCGTGCAGCAGCCTCTCCGCCGCGGCCTGGCAGTCCGGCGCGTCGGCGAGCACGCGGCCGATGGTCTCCTGCGTCCGCTCCCCCAGCGCGTCCAGCGCGCCGTCGGAAAACATGATGATCGTATCGTCGCGGCGGATGCGCGCGCGCTGCACGGCGGGGCGCGCCTCGTCCACGATGCCCGCCGGCAGCGCCTCCGCCGAAACGGTGTGCAGCCGTTCGGCCCGGTAGACGAACGTGGGCGGCGCGCCGCAGTTGATGAACTCCGCCTGCCCGCTGCGCAGGTTCAGGTACAGCGCGTCGAGCGTGGCGTACATGTCCTGCTCATGCTGGAGCAGCAGGCGGTTGACCGCCTCGAGCGCGACGTCGCGCGCAAAGCCGCTGTCGAACAGGTCGAACAGCAGGCGGATGGCCGCCTGGCTCTCGTTCCTGGCGGATTCGCCCGCGCCCATGCCGTCGCTGATGGCGTAGAGCACGCGGCCCATCGGCAGCCGCCGCTCGCCGGTGCTGTCGCCGCTGACGCCGCTCCGGCTCACCGGCGCGCTGGCCGCGCCCATGCTGGCGCTGAGCGGCTGCGCCTCCTCAAGCGTGAACACGCCGTGCCGCCCCTCCCGGCGCGCGGACAGGATGGCCACCGGGCGGTGCAAAGCCGCATGCACCGCCTCGCATACCGGCAGCGGCGCGTCCAGATAGCTGGCCGATACGCGCACATCCAGCCGCACCCGGCCGGAGGGGAACGCCGCGTCCACTCCAAAGGCGCGGATGCCGTGCCGGTCGCGGCTCTGCGCCACGGCGCGCTCGAGGTCCTCGTCCAGCCACCGCTCCTCGAGCACGCGCACGGCGAGCGCCTCCACCACGTCGCACATGCCGTTGAGCTGCCGGTTGACAAAGCGGTACTGGCGCGCCGTCCGGCCGCGCAGGGCGCTCTGCACCAGATACTGGTTGTGCGCCTGCCAGGCGGCGGCCGCCATCTGCGGCATGTGCTTGCAGGAGGGGTCGAACGGGCGGCGGATGCGGATGCGCTCGCCCCGCTCGTGCGCCTGCAGCATGGCCGAGACCGCCTGCGCGGCCAGATGCGGGTCGCGCCAGCACATCTTCCTGAGCGAGCAGTCCATGCACACGCTCGCGGCGGCCTGCGCGGTCCATTGCAGCTGCGCATCCGGCGGCTCCTGCTGCTGCGGCATCTCGAACAGGCGGGCAACCTCGCGCCCAACGGCGACCGTGCGGCGGATGTCCTGCGCGGTGCGCTCGCGCATGCGCTGCATCGCCTTTTCGCTGAAGCGCTCGCGGTTCATATCCGCGTCCAGATAGGCGCAGAGCGTGAGCAGCGCGCCGCGCGGGATGAGCAGGAACACCGCGCCGGAGACGGCGAGGTTGAGCAGGTTGATCGTGTGCGAGGCCGTGTACACATAGGTGCCGACCACGAGGCTGCACCCGAGAAAGCCGCCGAACACGCCGATGGTATCCGCCCGGCGCATGAGCGAGCCGGCCAGCGTGCACGCCGCAAGGCTGCCGACGAACGTGAGCGTGAAATCCCCGGCCACGGCGAGCACCACCGCCAGCGCCACGGACACCGCCACGCCGCTGACCCCGCGCGAGAGCGCCGCCACCATGGCAAACAGCAGCAGCAGCACGACCGGCAGCGAAAAGCCGAACGCCTGCACATCCGTCACCGAGAGCAGGAAAAACCCGAACGAAAGGCTGATGCTCACCTGCTCCGCATCGGAGAGCACGTGCCGGCTGCCCAGCGCGCGCAGCGTGCGCAGCGCGCTCTGCATGACCAGCGCCGCAAACTCGCACAGCCCCACGTTGATCAGCGCGCGCAGCAGCGACGCCACGTCGGACGCATGGAACACCGGCAGCATGGCCGCCTGCGCCAAAAACAGCAGGAACAGCCGGTCGAGCGTCTCCTCCCGCCGGCTCCAGCACGTCCACAGCAGGTGCATCACATAATAGAGCACGCAGGTGCAAACGGCCGGGTACTGCGGCGCCTGCTGCAGCAGCACCTGCCCGAAGACGGCGCCGGCAAACGCATAGTGCGGGTTGCACCCGGCGATCGTCGCCGCGGCGAGAAAGGCCAGCCCGAACGGCGCGATATCCCCGGCGATGCACACGCGCCCCAGCAGCAGCGCGGCAAAAAACGTCAGCATCTCGCCCGGGAAGGCGCGCCTGCCGATGTACTGCAAAAACCGGTTCCGCTTTGCGCCGCTCGTGCGCCCGCCGCTGCTGTCGCTCATACATCCATCCTCGATGCCTATTATAGGAACACGCGCGTGTCGAAAAGCTCGGATTTGCCGCCGGCGGCGCGCGTTTTTCTCTAAGCGGTTTCGACAGCGGGCGCGCCCGTGCGGCAGCTTCCGGCCCCATCCGGCAGGCGGCGCGCCGCTGCGGGCAGCGAAGATTGGCGGACGCGGGAGCGGCGCTTGCGGCGCGGCGGCAGGTATGGTACACTGTGGACAAACCGAACGATAAGCGGAGGCATATACGACATGTTCACAGCCAATGGCGATTTCAGCCTGTTGCAGGGCAGCTACCTGTTTTCCGAGATCGGCCGGCGCGCGGCCGCCTTCCAGCAGGCGCATCCGGAAGCGGAACTGATCCGCATGGGCATCGGCGATGTGACGCGCCCGCTCGTCCCCGCGGTGATCGCCGCCATGCACGCCGCCGTGGACGAGATGGCGGACGCGGCGACCTTCCGCGGCTACGGGCCGGAGTTTGGCTACGATTTCCTGCGCGAGGCCGTGCGGCAGCGCGATTACGCCGCGCGCGGCATCGGCATCGAGCTGGACGAGATCTTCATCTCCGACGGCGCCAAATGCGACGTGGGCAACATCCAGGAGCTGTTCTCGCGCGAATGCGCCGTGGCCGTGACCGACCCGGTCTACCCGGTCTATGTGGATACCAACGTCATGGCCGGGCGCGGCGGCCGCTACCGGGACGGCGGCTACGAGCGCATCGCCTACCTGCCGTGCACGGCGGAAAACGGCTTCATGCCGGAACTGCCGGACAGGGCGCCGGACGTGCTGTACCTGTGCTACCCGAACAACCCCACCGGCGCGGCGCCGACAAGGGCGCAGCTTGCCGATATCGTCGCCTATGCGCTCAAAAACGGGACGCTGCTGCTGTACGATTCGGCCTACGAGGCCTACATCCGCGAGCCGGACGCGCCGCACAGCATCTTTGAGATCGACGGCGCGCAGCGCTGCGCCATCGAGTTCCGCTCCATGAGCAAGACGGCCGGCTTTACGGGCGTGCGCTGCGCCTACACGGTCGTCCCGAAGGCGCTGCGCTTTCGGGACACGCTGGGCAACGAGGTCTCGCTCAACGCCATGTGGGGCCGCCGCATGACGACCAAGTTCAACGGCGTATCCTACATCACCCAGCGCGGCGCGGCCGCCGGCCTCTCCGACGAGGGGCACGCGCAGCTGTGCGCCGTGGTCGCGGACTACATGGAAAACGCGCGCATCATCCGCGAGAGCCTGCGCGCGGCGGGCTACACCGTCTACGGCGGCGTCAACGCGCCCTATATCTGGCTCAAGGTGCCGCACGGGGACAGCTGGCGCTTTTTCGACGAGCTGCTGGAGCGGCACCACATCGTCGCCACGCCGGGCGCGGGCTTCGGGCGCGCGGGCGAGGGATACCTGCGCATGACGGCGTTCGCCACGCGTGAGAACACGCTGCGCGCGATGGAACGCATCCGGAAGGGCTGAAGCCATGGCTGTCATCGTCGCGTTTGAAGGCATCGACGGCACCGGCAAGGGCACGCAGATGGAGCGCGCCGCAGGGCGGCTCGCCGCGGCGGGGCTCAGCGTGGCGCAGCTGTCGTTCCCGGTCTATGAATCGTTCTTTGGCGGGGAGGTGGGCAAGCTCCTCACCGGCAGCGAGGGCGTGCGCGCCGACGCCGTGGACGGAAAAAGCATGGCGCTGTGGTTTGCGCTCGACCGGTTCGAGGCGCTGCGCGGCTTCGACCCTGCGTGCTGCGACGTGCTGCTGATCAACCGCTATGTGCTCTCCAACGCCGTCTACCAGTCCATCCGCGACTGCGACGCGGGCAGGCCCGACCTGCTCGATTTCGTACTCACGCTCGAGCATGAGCATTTCGGCCTGCCGCGGCCGGACGCGTATCTGCTGTTCGATATGGACCTTGCGCAGGCGGCCGGCAACGTGGACAAGAAGGGCTACCGCGGCTACGTCGGGCAGGGGCGCGACATCTACGAGTCCATCCCCGCCATACAGCGCCGCGCGCGCGAAAAATACCTCGCCTATGCGGCGCGCCTGCCGAACGTGCGCGTGATCCCCTGCATGCGCGGCGGACGGCTGGAGAGCATCGAGACCATCGGCGCGCGGGTGGATGCGGCGCTTGCCGAAATGGGCCTGCCCGCCGCCGGAAAGGAGGACGCATGAAAAGCATAAAGCCCGGGCGCGCGCCCTCGCTGATGGGCGGGGTGATGAGCCTGCTCGTCGGCCTGTTCGGCATTGTGTGGACCGGCGCCGCGTTTGCGTCGGGCGGCGGCGTGTTCGCGCTCTTTGGCGTGATCTTCGTGATCATCGCCATCGTGCAGGCCGTGTACCACTTCAAAAACGCTGCGGCGAAAAACCGCTATTCCGCATACGACATCACCGACGCGCACGAGGAGCCGGACCCGCTTTCGGCGCGCTGCGGCGCGCCGGGGACGGACGCGCAGCAGGGCGCGTCCGCCGCGCCGGAAGGGAGCGCGCCCGGCAGCCTGTTCTGCCCGTATTGCGGCGCGCCGGCCGCGCTGGACTACGCCTTCTGCAAGCGGTGCGGCAAGCGCCTGCCGGATTGAATCCGCCTGCGCCGCCCGCGCAGGGAGCAGGCATACACAACAAAGACCGCCCGGCGGGACCTTCCGCCGGGCGGTTGTTCGTTGTCCGCGCCCCGAGGACGCGTCGTTTTGCTCAGTCGCGCAGCAGCCGTAGCTGGTAGGCAAGGCGGCTGCCGGCCGGCGCGTTTTTGTCGCCGACGTAATAGCTGCGAATCCGCTCGGCGACCAGGCGGCCAGTGGTCATATCCTCGGTGGTGAACAGCGCCGCAACCTGGCCCGGCCCGCTGCAGCAGACGGCGTCGCCGCCCTGCAGGCACCCGCAGGCCAGCTCGCACAGGCGCTGCGTCTGCACCTGGAGCTCCTCGTCGGATATGTCGCCGGCATGGAGCGCCATCAGGCACAGCACCTGCACCGTCGACATCCGCTCGCTCAGCTGACGTTCCACGCCGCACAGCTCAAGGAAGGTGGAATACTCGCACAGGTACGCGCCGTCCCTGCTGGATTTGACCTGCTTGAGCAGCGCGTCCATGGCCAGCTTGGCCTGCTGCTCCGCCTTGCGCGCCGAATCGTACGTCCGCTGCGCGTCCTTGCGCTTCATCGTCCCCCTGCCTTTGGCGCTGCTGCTGATGGACAATGCCAGCATGTGCTCCATTTGCAGCCGTTCCTCGCTCACGCCGGCGCCCTCGGCCCGCTCGCACAGCGCGACGATCTTCTCGTGCTCGCCGCGGGCCTTGAGGATTTCGATCATGCCGTACACGCAGTCGGCATACAGGTTCTGGAAGTACGTTGCGATGGGCACCACCCAGCTCTGCACCACGGAGAGCTGGAGCGGCCCGGTGTACAGCTCGATCATCCGCTCGTAGAAGGGCATGCGCTCCTCGCTGCCGGCCGGATAATCCCGCGCCTCGTAGGCGAGGCGCTCGAACTCGTACACGTCCACCTCGCAGTCGCGCAGGCGGGAGTTCCACTGGTAGAACCCGCGCGTGGTGATGATCGAACGGTAGAGCACATAGATGTCCTCCTGCTCGATCAGCTTGCGGTAGCGGTGCAGCAGCGTGCGCAGCGCCGTCGCGGGGTTGCCGCTCTCCCGGTCGGACCAGAGCGCGCTGAGCAGCTCCGCATGCGGGACGGGACGGCCGCGCTGCAGGATCAGATACTCGAGGAACAGGTCGGTCTTGCGCGATTTGCGCAGCTGGCCGAGCACCTGCTTGCCATCGGCATAGAACTTCAGGCCGCCGAAAAGATTGATGCGTACCTGCATATTGGGTTTTGTCATTGAGACCACTTCCTCCCGTTCAATGAATGGCGCACGCGCTCTGTGGAATTTGTGCCGATAATAAATTATAACCTTATTCGCTCCCCGGCGCAAGTATCCCGTCCGCTTCCCAAAAAGTTTACATTTCCTTCACGCCGTCCTGCATTTTGGCCGCGCCGCAGCATGGCGGGGCCGGCCGCCCGCGGCCGGACGGAACGGCCTATGCCGCCGGGCGTTCGACGCCCAGCAGGTAGAGCGCGGCGCACGCCAGCAGAAAGGGCAGCAGGACGATCAGCAGCAGCAACAGGCCCTTATGGCCGCCGTAATGGTATTCGTCGCAGGAGAACAGGCGCTTCGGATCGCTGACATAGTAGAGATAGAGCACGGCCGGCGGCGTCGCCGGATGCTTGAAATAGGCGGTATAGCGCCCCTCCCGGCCATCCAGGGTATAGCGGTAACGGGCGTGCCAGTTGAAGTGCGGAAAATCGCCGGTGGGACGCTTGTCCGTGAGCACCGCCCGGACGACGTGCCCCCGCTCCTTCGCGGCGTCCCGCCTGCGCGCAAAGCTCATGGCGCGCGAGGCCCTGCCATAAAGCGGGATAGCGATGGCGTAGCCGCCGATCAGGACGGCGAATACGACGGCCCATTTGAGCCAGTTGACGGGATCATCCGTGAAAAAAGCGAGCAACGCCTCCCGTATGCTCATGGCGGCATACCCTCCTGTACCTGCATGTTTGCACCCCCATTATAGCATACGGCCGCCCGCAGCGCACGGGAGGCCGCCATTTCTCCGGCGCGGGGCGTGTATCTCGTCCCCGCGCCGGCAGCCGTGGGCGGCGGCGTCGATGAAGCGCGGTTCGAGGATATAGGAATGGCCTACCGGGCGGAGGCATCGATGAAGCGCGGTTCGAGCTTGGAGTAGACGAGCTTCTGGCTGCTGTAGAGGGAGAAGCGCCCGCTGAGCAGGTAGCTGAGCGCGCAGGCGAGGGCAAAAAAGAGCGTGCCGCCGCCAAAGAGCTCCACGCTCAGCAGGATGCTCGCAAGCGGGCAGTTGACCACGCCGCAGAACAGGGCGATCAGCCCGACGGCGGCGCCAAAGGCGGGCTCGAGCCCCAGCAGCGGCGCGACGGCGCAGCCGAACGTGGCGCCGATGAAAAAGGTGGGCACGATCTCCCCGCCGCGAAAGCCCGCGCCGAGCGTGAGCGCGGTGAACAGCATCTTCAGCAGGAAGGCAAAAGGCGTATCGACCCGGCCGGCCAGCGCTGCGGCGATGCCCGCGCTGCCCGCGCCGTTGTACGCGCCGCTGCCCTCGATAAACGACAGCGCGACGACCAGCACCCCGCCGGCGAGCACGCGCAGGTACCGGTTTGGCAGCAGGCGCTGATAGAGGCGGGCCGTCCCGTGCATCACAAGGCAGAACAGGATGGACAGCAGCCCGCACAGCGCCGCGAGCACGCCCACCTCAAGCAGCGGCAGCGGCCCGAGCGCCGGCGCGCCCGTGAGCGTCCACTCCACCGCCTGCACGCCCATCAGGCGCGTAACGCCCAGCGAGACGAGGCTTGCAAACAGCGCCGGGAACAGGGCCGAATACTGCAATATGCCCACGCTGACGACCTCCAGGCTGAACACCGTGGCGGCCAGCGGCGTGCCAAAGAGCGCCGTGAACAGCGCGCTCATGCCGCACAGGACGATGAGGTTCATGTTCCGCTCGTCCAGGCGCAGCAGGCGGCCGATGGCGGCGGAGAGCGCCCCGCCGATCTGCAGCGCGGCGCCCTCGCGCCCGGCGCTGCCGCCGGTCAGATGTGTGAGCGCCGTGCCGGCAAAGATCAGCGCGGCCAGGCGCAGGCGCGGCTTTTCCCCGCTGCGGACGCTGGCGATGATCTGGTTCGTGCCGCTGTCGTTCTCCATATCCAGCGCGCGGTAGCTCCACACGATGGCCACGCCCGCCGCTGGCAGCAGCAACAGCAGCCACGGGTGCGCCGCGCGCGCGCCCGTCACAAACGAGAGCGCCAGCGAGAACGCCCCGCCCGCCAGGCCGCAGGCAAGGCCCGTAAGCCCGCCGGCCAGCAGCCAGCGCAGCAGGGCCAGCAGCGACAGCTCTCCGTCATGGAACCACTCGCGCCAGGGCTGCTTCATGCTCATCTCATCCCATCCCTCCGCCGGCGCGCGGCCGGCCGCTCCATTATAGGCGCGGGCCGCGGCGCTGTCAAGGCGGAGGCGCCATGCCCCGCGCGCATGGCAGAGGATGAAAACTAACTATTTGCGATTCTCCGCCGGACGTTCTACAATAGGTATCGGCGGGCTGGGGCAAGCCCCGCGCCGGACGGGCGCCGCTTGCCCCCATGCGCCCGCCAACCGATGGACGAAAGGGACCCTGCAAGCGTATGAAGATCATTGAGAACCGGTGTTTTGACCAGGAGCGCGCGCTCTATGCCAGCGCGGACGTCACCGTGCGGGACTGCCGCTTCGACGGCCCGGCCGATGGCGAGAGCGCGCTCAAGGAGAGCGAGAACGTCACAGCGGAGCGCTGCTATTTCAACCTGCGCTACCCGCTCTGGCATGTGCGCGGGCTGACCGCGCGCGACTGCGAGCTGACGCAGCAGTGCCGCGCCGCCATCTGGTACTCCGAGCGCATCGCCATCCGCGGCACAAAGCTGCACGGCATCAAGGCGCTGCGCGAGTGCCGGGACGCATCGCTGAGCGGGTGCGACATCCTCTCGAGCGAGTTCGGCTGGTCCACGGCCGGCCTCACCATGAAGGACTGCGCGGCCGAGGGCGAATACTTCCTGCTGCGCGCGCGCGACATTACGGCCGAGGGACTGACGCTCAGCGGCAAGTATTCCTTCCAGTACATCGAAAACGCCGTGTTCGACCGCTGCACGTTCGACACCAAGGACGCCTTCTGGCATGCGCGCAACGTGACGGTGAAAAACAGCGTGATCCGGGGCGAATACCTCGCCTGGTATTCCGAGGGGCTGACGCTCGAACGCTGCGTCATCACGGGCACGCAGCCGCTGTGCTGGTGCCGCGGCCTGCGCCTGATCGACTGCGAGCTGCGCGGGGCCGACCTGTGCTTTGAAAAATCCGACGTGACGGCGGAGCTCACCGCGCCCGTGATCAGCATCAAGAACCCGCGCTCCGGCCGCATCCTCGTGCCGGCGGCGGGCGAGATCATCCGCGACGACGCGCGCGCAAGGGGCGAGGTCGTGCTCACGGACATGCCCGCCGCGCCGTGCGCCGGGGCATAAACACAACACGGAAAGGGGCAACAGACATGCCAAAGAACGTACTCATCATCACCGCAAGCCTGCGGAAAAACAGCAACACCGACGCGCTCGCCGCCGCCTTTGCCCGCGGCGCGCAGGAGGCGGGCCACGCGGTGGAGACGGTCAGCCTCAAGGACAGGGCGATCGGCTTCTGCCGCGGCTGCATGGCCTGCCAGCGGACGCAGCGCTGCGTGCTGCGCGACGACGCGCCCGCCATCGCCGAGCGGGTGCGGCAGGCGGACGTGCTCGTGTTCGCCTCGCCGGTGTACTACTACTGCCTCAGCGGCCAGCTCAAGACGATGCTCGACCGCTGCAACCCGCTGTTCACGGCCGAATACGCCTTCCGCGACGTATACCTGCTCACGGCGGCGGCCGACGCGCAAGAGCGCGCCAACGAGGGCGCGGTCAAGGGGATGCAGGGCTGGGTGGACTGCTTTGAACGGGCGCGCCTTGCCGGGACGGTGTTCGCCGGCGGCGTGGACGGCCCCGGCGAGATCGCCGGGCATCCGGCGCTTGCCGCCGCGTATGAGATGGGCCGCGGCATCGAATGAGTCCTTACAGCAGGGGCCGCCCGCCGGGGCGGCCCTTTCCTATGCCGCGGGCGACCAGACGGAGGCGTCCATGTCCGAAAGCGCCGCGGCGTCCTGCCCGCCCCCGGTGAGCGCGGCGGCGAGCGCCTCCGCCAGATACGGCACGGCGGCGAGCGCCTGATCGAGCGAGTTGCAGTTGTGCCCGATCTCCACGAGCAGGCAGTGATCGGAGATGTGCTGGTTGTAGCGCCCGGTCTTGACGCGGATGGGGCGCGCCAGGCGGCTGTCCACGGCGGCGAGGTATTCGGTCGCGGCCTCGGCCAGGGCGTAGTTGCTCTCAAAATCCGGCATTTCGGCAAAACCCGTCCCGGTCGCGCCCTCACCGGTGCCCACGACGAACATCATGCGCGCGACCTGCTCGCCATCGAGCTCCAGATAGTCGGTGATGGGCGTGTCGGCGTCGCCATAGGCGTCGCGGTGCACGTCGATGAACACGGTGAGCGAGGGGTACTTCTTCTGATAGTCGCGCATGGTCTGCTCCGAACGGCTGTAGGCGGTGGCGAGCTTGGGCGGCTCATGGTCGGTGGTATCGTGCAGGACGGAGAAGCCGCGCGCGCGCAGCTGCTCGGCCAGCAGCTCGCCCACGGCGACGACGTTCTTTTCGTTGTCCGTGGTGCGCCAGCTGCCGCTGGGCGTATAGGTATAGGTCTCGGTCTGGGCGTACGCCTCGGTCGTATGCGTATGGTAGATCAATATGGTGGGCGCCTCCTCCTGCGCCGGCTGCGCCTGCACGGGCAGGCTCTGCCCGCCGAGCACGGAGAGCCGCAGCGGCGCGGGCGTGGCCGCGGGCGCGTCGGACGCCGCGGCCGGCGGAAGCTGCATCAGCCGCGGCATGCCCCGCGCGACAAGCCCCCTGTCCGCGCGCCCCAGCGAAAACGGCAGCAGCGCCAGCAGGCACAGCAGCGACGCAAGCGGCAGCATCAGGCGCAGGCGCGCCGCCGGCCGCCCGCGCCCCCTGCGCCTGGTTCGCACCCTCTGCATCGGCACCGCCCTCCCCCATACGAGGGTATGCGCCGCTTAGCCAAACAATGCCTTGAGTTCGGCAAAGCACTCCCGCTGCAGCATCCGGTTGATGCCGTCGGCCAGCATCTCCGCCGTGTCGCCGATGAGCGCATCGATCTCCTTGGGCGTGACGATGAGCGGGCCAAAGTGCTCGCGTACGACCTCGTCGGCCAGTTGGCGCAGCGCCTCCTCTCCGTCGGGCAGGCTGGCGCGCGCGGCGATGAGGCCGACCGCGTCCGCCGCGATGGTCGAGGCGTACACGACCATCGGCACGCCCACGGCGACGACCGGCACGCCGCGCGTCTCGCACGAGAGCGCGACGCGGCGGTTGCCGATGCCCGAGCCGGGGCTGATGCCGCCGTCGCTCAGCTGCACGGGGCGGGTGATGCGCCCGGTGCTGCGCGCGGCGAGCGCGTCCACGCAGATGACCGCCGCCGGGCGCGCGCACGATACGAGGCCGCGCACGATCTCGCCGGTCTCGATGCCGGTGGTACCGAGCACCCCGGGCGCCATGGCCGACACCGCGCGCAGCCCCGCCGGCGCGAGCTCCGGCGCGTCGGTGCGGAAATGCCGCGTGACGTAGATGCGGTCCACCGTTTCCGGCCCGAGCGCGTCGGGCGTGACGAAGCGGTTGCCAAGGCCCACGACCAGCACGTCCGCCTCCGCCGGCAGCGCGCCCAGCAGCGCCTGAAGCTCCCCGGCGATCTGCTCCGTCACCGCCGCAAACAGCGTCGGGTCGTGCGCGGGGATCTCATCGGTATCGATGGTGACGTAGCGCCCCTTGGGCTTATCCAGCCGGCGCGCGGCCGCGTCGGTCGTGATCTCGATGCGTTCGATGGTCATGCCGTCCCGCTGCTCGCGCGCCTGCTCCACGCCGCTCTGGCGGCCGCCCGCAAGGTCGCGCGCCTCGCGCGCCAGGTCCGTCCGGTAGTGCTGCATGCCTGCCTCCTGCGCTAAAAAAAAATGGGCCGCGGCAGTTGCTGCCGCGGCCCTTAGTGTGCCCAGCGCGTCAGAGCATGATACAGATGAGGCCGTTGCACCCCTCGTTGACGATGCGCTGGAGCGTGGTTTGCAGGCGCTGCTGCACCGCCGGCTGCATCGCGCCCTTGCCGGCCATGCCGTCGCGCACGAGGTCGTAGAGCGATTTGCCAAACAGGTTCGTCTGCCAGATGGCGCCGGGCTCCAGCTCAAACGTGGCCAAGAGCGACTGCACCAGAGCCTCCGACTGCAGCTCGGTGCCGACGAAGGGGCTGCTCTCGCTATCGATAACGACGCGGCTCACATGCAGCCCGGACGCCCTGGCGCGCAGGCGCACGCCAAAGCGGCTGCCCTGGCGGACGATCTCCGGCTCGTCGAGCTCCATCTCGTCGATGGCGGGCGGCACCACGCCGTAGCCCGTGCGCCGCGCCTCCTCCAGCGCGCCGGAGATGCGGTCGTACTCCGCCTTGGCGGCGACAAAGCCCTTCATGGCGGAGATCAGCTCAAAATCATCGTGGATGTCGCAGCCGCACTCCTCGCCCAGCACCTCGTAGAACAGGCCCTCCTCCGGCTGAAGCGCGAGCGTGGCCACCCCCTCGCCCAGCGCCACGCGCTCCACGCGCGCGGGCTGGAACTGCTCCACCTGCTGGAGCTGTTCGGCCAGGGCGCGGTAGTCCCGCACGCGGCAAAGCTGCGGCAGCGCCGCGTATACCGGCTGGAGCAGCCGCTGCATGAGGCGGTGCTCGCGCGGCAGCGCGCGCAGGAACGACGGGATGCGGATCTCGATCATGCGCAGCGGGAACTCCAGCAGCACCTCCTCGATCAGCTGCGCGGCCTGCGCGGCGCTCATCTGCATGGCGTTGAGGCAGATGGCGCACACGCCGTACTGCTCGGCCAGCGCGCTGCGCAGCGCCTGCGCCGCCTCGCCCTCGGGGTCGATGCTGTTGATCACGAGCACGAAGGGCTTGCCCGTCTCCTTCATCTCGGCGATCACGCGCGCCTCCGCCTCCACATAGCTCTCGCGCGAAAGCTCCGTGATGCTGCCGTCGGTGGTCATGACCACGCCGATGGTGGAATGTTCCGTGATGACCTTGCGCGTGCCCAGCTCCGCCGCCTCCTCAAACGGGATGTCATGGTCGAACCAGGGCGTGCGCACCATGCGCGGCGCGCCGTCCTCCATGTGGCCGATGGCCCCCGGCACGAGATAGCCCACGCAGTCCACCAGGCGCACGTTGCAGAACTGCCGCTCCGCAAACTCGATGCGGACGGCCTCGTTGGGGACAAAGCGCGGCTGCGTCGTCATGATCGAACGGCCGGCGCCGCTTTGCGGCAGTTCGTCGGTCACGCGGGCGCGGACGTGTTCATTTTCGATGTTGGGCAGCACGAGCAGGTCCAAAAACCGCTTGATGAACGTCGATTTGCCCGTGCGCACCGGGCCGACCACGCCGATATAGACGTCCCCCTGCGTCCTTTTGGCTATGTCCCGATAGAGTTCCGTTCTGTCCATGACGCGCCTCCTCCTGCTGTATCGCTCGTTATCCAGTATATGAGCGGGGCGCGCAAATAGAAGGACTTCAGTTGAGGATCTGCTTCTCCTCGCCGCGCAGCAGGCGGCGGATGTTATCGATATGGCGCACGTAGATGAGCGTGAACAGCGCGGCGGCGAGGACCACCAGCGCCACGTCCGTGCGGCGCAGCAGCACGGTCATCACGACAAAGACGAGCACGCCCGCAAGCGAGCAGATGGAGATGCGCTTTGTCAGCAGCAGCAGGAGCGCCGCCGTCACGCTCGTCGCCGCCGCGCCGAGCGGGAACACCATCCACGCCACCGCCAGCGACGAGGCCACGCCCTTGCCGCCGCGGAACCCCGCCAGCGCCGGGAAGCAATGCCCGAGCACCACGAACAGCCCGCCGATATACCCGCCCAGCGTCCCCATGATGAGCCGCCCCAGCAGCACCGCGACGACGGCCTTGAGAAAATCGCCCGCGAAGGTGAGCGCCCCCGGCTTGATGCCGAACACGCGCACCATGTTCGTGCTGCCGGCGTTGCCGCTGCCGTGGTCGCGCACGTCGTCATGATAATAACGTTTGCTGATGAGTATGGCCGTTTGCAGGTTGCCGCACAGGTACCCCGTCAGCGCGCAGGCCGCGCACAGCAGCGGTTCACAGGCGTATTCCATCATGCTCTCATCCCTCCTCGCGCCTGCGGGTGCGGAAGAACAGCCGGACCGGCGTGCCGTCGAGCCCGAAGGATTTGCGCAGGTAGTTCTCCAGATACCGGCGGTAGGAAAAATGCGCGAGCGCCTCGTCGTTGACGAACACGATGAATGTGGGCGGCTGCACGGCCGCCTGCGTCGCGTAATAGATGCGCAGGCGGCGCCCCTTGTCCGAGGGCGGCTCGTTGGCCATGACCGCCTCGCCCACCACGTCGTTGAGCGTGCCGGTGGATATGCGGCGGCAGCTCTGCTCATACACCGCGTCCGCAAGGCCGAGCACGCGGTCCACCCGCTGCCCGGTCCTGGCCGACAGGAACAGCATCGGCACATAGCTCATGAACGCCAGGTCGCGCAGGGCGTCCTTTTTGTACCGCTCGATGGTATGGGTATCCTTTTGGACCAGGTCCCACTTGTTCATCAGCAGCACGGAGGGCTTGCCCTCCTCGTGCGCATAGCCGGCGATGCGCACATCCTGCTCGCTCAGGCCCTCGCTCGCATCGCACACGAGCAGCACCACGTCCGCGCGGCGCACGGCCGCGAGGGAACGGATGGCGCTGTAGCGCTCGATGCTCTCGTCCTCGATGCTGCGCTTGCGGCGCTGCCCCGCCGTATCCACGAGCGTATAGCGCCGCCCGTTGCGCTCAAACGGGGTGTCGATCGCGTCGCGCGTGGTGCCCGGCACGTCGGACACGATCACGCGCTCCTCCCCCAGCAGCGCGTTGACCAGGCTGGACTTGCCCTCGTTCGGCTTGCCCGCCACCGCGATGCGGATGGGCCGCTCCCCCTCCTGCTCCTGCGGCGCGGCCGGGAAGTCCCGCACGACCGCGTCCAGCAGGTCGCCAAGGCCCAGCCCCTGCGCGGCGGAAATGGTGATCGGGTCGCCAAGGCCCAGCGCGTAAAACTCGTACGCCGCGTCCTCAAACTTCTGCGCGTCCACCTTGTTGACCGCCAGCACGATGGGCTTGCGGCTGCGGCGCAGCAGGCCGGCGACCTCCGCGTCGGCGTCGGTCAGGCCCTCGCGAGCGTCCACGAGGAACACGATCACATCCGCCGCGGCCACGGCCAGCTCCGCCTGGCGGCGCATCTGCACGGCGATCTGATCCTCGCACGCCGGCTCGATGCCGCCGGTATCGATCAGCGTAAAGGCGTATTGCAGCCACTCCGCATCGCCATAGATGCGGTCGCGCGTGACGCCGGGCGTATCCTCCACAATGGCGACGCGGCGGCCGACAAGCCGGTTGAACAGCGTGGATTTGCCTGTGTTGGGCCGCCCGACGAGGGCGACCAGCGGTTTGGTGCTCATACGCTTCTCCTATCGTTGCAGACTGTCCTGCGCGCAGGCGTACAGGGTCTCGACCAGCTCCTCGCCCGTGCCCACCGGCAGCGCGCGCACATGCAGCGCGCGCTCCAGCTCGGAAAGCGTCATGCCGTCGAGGAACACGTCCTCCCCCTCGCGCAGCATGTTCGCCGGCAGCAGCAGCGTCTGCGTGCGCAGGCGGCCGGAGAGCGCGCGCACCAGGTCGCGCCCGGTGACGAGGCCGCCGACGCTCACGTTGCCGCCAAAGTATTCGTTTTCGACCGGGTAGAGCGCCAGGTCGAACCCGTAGGGCGCGAGCGCGCGGTAGAGCGCGGAAAAAAACGGGTAGGCCGCCGCGCCGCCCGCCATCGATATGGCGGCGCGCCCGGCAAGCGGCGCGCGCTCCGAGAGCGCCTCGCGAAACGACGCCTCAAACAGCCGCAGCAGCCCCACGCCGTTTTCGATCTGCGGGAAGTCCTCATACGCCTCGTACGGCGGCAGCGGCGCGCCCGCGAGCAGGTACCACTCGTCCGAGAGGAACGCAAACGACGTGCCGCGCGCCTGCCGCGCCTGCGCGGCAAATGCTTCCACGCGGGCGATCATCTCCCGCGCCTCGTCCGGCGTATAGGGCCGAAGCGGCGTCAGCCCGTCCCGGTAGCGCGTCAGCCCCACCGGCACGACCGCCACGGACTGCGCCGCGGGGTGGAGCTTATACAGATCCGACAGCGTGCGCATAAGCGCCGCTCCGTCGTTCACGCCGGGGCAGCACACCACCTGCGCGTGAAAGCGAAGCCCCGCCCCGGCGAGGCGCTCGAGCCGTTCCATCAGCCGCCCGGCGGTGCGGTTGCGCATCATCCTCACGCGCAGCTCCGGCTCCGTCGCGTGGACGGAGACGTACAGCGGGCTGACGCGGCGGCGCAGGATGCGCGAAAACTCCTCCTCGGACACGTTGGTGAGCGTCACATAGTTGCCCATGATGAACGAGAGGCGCCAGTCGTCGTCCTTGACGGACAGGCTTTTGCGCACGCCGCGCGGCATCTGATCCACAAAGCAGAAGATGCAGCGGTTCGAGCAGGTGCGCATGTCGCTCATCAGGCTCGTGGCAAAGCCGAGGCCCAGCGGTTCCTCGTCGCGCTTGGCCACGCGCACGGCGCGCCGCGCGCCGTCCGGCGCGAGCAGCGCAAGCTCCAGCTGCGCCTGCGCGGTCAGATATTCATAATCGATCAGGTCGTGGACCGGCTCGCCGTTGATGGCCAGCAGCGCCTCCCCCGGCCGCACCCCGGCGCGCGCGGCGGGCGAGCCCGGGTCCACGCACGCGATCCTCTGCTGTTGGCGTGCATTTTTTACCATATGCCAGCAGTATACCAGCGCGCGGCGCAAAAGTCAAAGCGCGGCGCGGCGGGAGACGCCCTCCGCCTGCCCCTGTGCGACCGTGCCAATATGCGTCAAAGCGCGGCGCGCGGGGGACGCCCGGCGCAGAACCCGGCGGCGGAGCGCGCGATTAGAAGAAGAAGCGCTTTTTGAGCTCCTGCTTGCAGGCCGGGTTGCGGTCGATCACAAACAGCGCCGCGCCAAGCAGCAGGCAGGGGATGCAGGTGTAGACCGACCAGCTGATCGCCCTTGCGGGATAGAAGCTGCGGTTGATGAGCCATTCGAGCGCAACGACGAACACGCCCATGCCGCACAATATGGCGGCGAGGATCTTGAGCAGGTTCCACGGGGATTTGCGCACCAGCAGCACCACCGCAAACAGCACCGCGAACACCAGCAGCGCGGCCGGCAGCCCGAAGGGCAGAAACCAGCTCCCGCCCGTGAGCCGCTCCATGGCGCACAGGAACCCGATCACGCCCAGGCAGTCGAGCGCGAGGCTGACCGCCAGCCGGCGGCGCAGCAGCAGCAGCGGCGGGAACAGGAACACATACAGCAGCGCAAACGCCGCGATCACATACCACGCCCACGTCAGTGTGCCGCCGATGCTCAGGTCGCTCACCACGCACGTGAGCACGGGGATGAGCAGCAGGATCGCGCAGGCGAGCGCGAACGTGCGGCGCTTGCGCGGCGCATGGCGCTCCTCGGGCGCGTTGGCGGCGGGCGGATACGGCTTCCCCGCGCCCGGCGGCTGCGGGGCGGGCGCGCCGCACAGCGGGCAGCGCGCCTCCGACGGCGCGAGCTCCACGCCGCAGTTGGGACAATAGGCCATGGTCAGATCACCTCTGGTTGCTTTCCACCTTCACGTGGACGCCCTGCTTGACAAGCCGCGTCAGGAACGCATGCTCGAGCGCGGGGACGCGCAGCGTGCTGGTCAGGTTCAAATACAGCGTGCCGCCGTAGGTCAGCGCGGCGCACGCCACGGGGTTGCGCGAGAGCGGCCCGAGCACGAACTCCATGCGCGTCACATGCGCTGCCATCGCCTCCGGCAGCGCCACGGGGCCGAGGTTTGACAGGATCGTGGTCGTCTTGCGGTCGCCCACGAGCAGGAACGCGCACTTCATCGCCATGTTCTTCAAAAACAGCGGCGTAAGGCGCAGCAGCGCGTTGCGCTCGGAGCTGACGTTCGCGGTGAACTTCGCGCCGAGGCGCTTGGCCGTCGCCTCCGCGCCCAAATGGTGGTGCACCGCCTGCGCGATCTCCTCGATCGTATAGGGGCCGAGCCGCGCGTCCACGCCCGGGTTGACATAACTGGCGAAGTTGCGCAGCGTCCCGCTTTTGAAAAAGGGGCGCAGGTTCACCGGCACGCAGACCTTGACCGGCCGGCGGCTGCGGCGGGCGATGCCGTCGCGCTGCTGCAACTCGCACCCGGCGTCGATGAGCAGCGCCGTAAGATACGTGGTCACGCTGACGCCCAACGCCCTTGCCCGCTCGCGCACCTGTTCGGCGGGCATGCTGGCGCACGTCAGGCGGATGAAGCCGTCCGGCTCAAGGTCGCCGCTGAGGTGATAGGCGTCCGCCTCGCTCCTGTCCACGGCCACGTCGCCGGCGTTTTCGAGGAAGCTGTCCGCGAGCTCCTCCGGCCGCGGCGGCTCGCCGCAATCGAGCACGCCGTCGCCGCGCGGGATGCGCGCGCCGTAGCGCAGCGTCAGATATTCCGCCACGAGCGTTTTCAAAAAGCACAGCCCGCCCGTGCCGTCCGTGAGGACGTGGAAAAATTCCACCGCGATGCGGCGGTCCCAGCAGCGCACGCGCAGGCACAGCCCGCCGCGCGCCTCGCGGCGGCTCAGCGGCAGGCAGGGCGATTCCCCGTCCGCCTCCACGGGCGCGCACGCGTCCGTGCCCTCCAGATAGTACCAGAACATGCCGCGCCGAAGCCGCACATAGAACGACGGGAAGCGCCGCACCATGCGCCGCTGCGCCTGCATGAGCAGCTCCGGGTCCACCGGCTCGTCGAGCGTGGCGGACAGGCGGAACAGCGCGTGCCAGCGGCGGCTGCTCGCGGCCGGATAGATCTTTGCGGCGTTGTCGAGCCGCAGCCAGCGCCCGCCCGCCGTCACGGCTCGAACGCCTCGCGCACAAAATCGCCGATGCGCACAAAGTCCGGCTCCGCCTCCTCCACGCCGTAGAGCACATAGGCGTGCCACATCTCCGGCGCGACGAAGCGGCGCACGGCGCACCCCGCTTCCTTAAGGCGCGCAAAGAGCGCGCGCATGTCATCCAGCAGCAGCTCGTCCCCGCCGGCGAACAGCAGCGCGGGCGGCAGAGCGGCGAGGTCGCCGTACAGGGGGGAGACGTACGGGTCGGTGAGCGGCGCGCCGCCGGCGTAGGCCGCCGCGCTCTCGAGCAGCTCCTCGCGCGTGAGCAGCGGGTCCTTGCCCGCGTTGTCCGCATACGACGCGCCGCCGCACGTCAGATCCGCCCAGGGCGAGACGGCGACCACGCCCGCCGGCAGCGGCAGGCCGCGGCCGCGCAGGCGCAGACACAGCGCAAAGCACAGCCCGCCCCCGGCCGATTCGCCCGCGAGCACGACCTGCTTTGCGTCATAGCCGCTCTCGAGCAGATGGCGGTAGGCGTCCTCCGCGTCGTCGAGCGCGGCTGGGTACGGGTCCTCCGGCGCCAGGCGGTAGGCCGGGTAGAGGACGGGGTAGCCCGTGCGCACCGCCAGCGTGCTGCCAAAGCCGCGCGCGTATTCGAGCATCCCGGCGGTATAGCCGCCGCCGTGCAGGTAGAGCAGCACGCCGTGCGCGGGCGGCGCCTCCGGCGGCTCGGCCAGCTCCGCCTCGCAATGCGGCAGCGGCACGGGCGTGAACGCCGCCTCATGCCGGGTCATCAGCTTGCCGGATTCCTCCTGCAACCGCCGCGCCGTGCGGAAATCGCCCGGCTGGGTCGCAAGGGGGCGCAGCAGGAACATCTGCGCGCGCAGGAGCTTCGATTTGATATGCAAGGGCCCTTCCTCCTCGTCGTTGCTGTCTAACAGTTTAGGGGGAAGCGGCCAAAATGGCAAGCCCCAACCGCGCAAGGTTGACAGCGCGCGGGAACTTTTATAAACTAACACCTGTAATCTTTACGCATACCGCCCGATGCAAAGGAGTGACATGATGAAGGTTTTGCGCATCCTGTTCGCCATCCTGCTTGCGGCGCTGCTGTTCGTTTCGCAGGCCGCGCTGTCCTGCCTGTTCGTCGCGGACAGGCTCGTCGCCCCGGCCGCGCTGACCGCCGCCGTGGAAGGCGCGGGGCTGATGGACAGCATCGTAGCCGACCTGGCCGAAAGCGCCGGCCTTGAAGCCGGTGAAGCGGACGCCGGGCCGCTCAACGCCTATGCCGGACGCCTGGCGGCGGAGGTGGTCGCCGTGCTCGTGCGCGGCGGCGAGCTGCCGGATGTGGACGAGGCGGAGCTCGCCGCGCTGCTGGGGGACGTGCTCGCCCCCGCGCTGGGCGAGGCGGCGGAGGCCGTGGCCGCGCTCATGGCCGCGGAGCTGGCGCGCCAGCTCAACGATATGCTCGCCAGCCGCCTGTCGCTCGCGGTCGCGCTCGGCATCAGCGTGGACACGCTGGCCGCGCTGGAAACGCTGTTCAGTCCCGTGGCGCGCATCCTGCTGGCGGTGGCGGTGCTGCTGTTCGGTCTGCTGCTCGTGCTCGTGCTGGGAAAGCGCCGGCGCAGGGGGCGCGTCGGGCTCATCTGGTGGAGCGTGACGGCCGTCCTCTCCGGCGCGCTCGTGCTGCTGGCCGGCTGGGGGATGGATATGGCGCTGCAGGATGCGGCCAACCCGCAGGCGGCGCAGTTCGTCGCCGCGCTGCAAAGCACCGTCGGCGGCGCGTTCACGCTGTACGGGCTGCTGAACATCGCGCTGGCCGCGCTGCTGATCGGCCTGTACCTGCTGACAAAGCCGCGCCGGCGGCGCGCGCATGGCGGCGCGCCCCATCCGGCGGCCTGACGCCGCCGCACGAAGCGGAAAACGGACGGCGGGGCTCCCCCAACCGGGAGCCCCGCCGCTTTGCATGTCCCCGCCCGGGCGCGGCCGGCTCAGTACACCGACCAGCGCTGCAAAAAGGCGAACAGGTAGAAGCGCAGCCCGGCCAGGCAGGCGGCCGTGGCGAGCGCGTCGGCCCATTTGCGCTCCGTCAGGGCGGCCAGGCTGAGCGCGAGCGGGAACGCCGCCGTCAGATACCGCGGGGCGGACAGCAGCCAGGTCGCGCCCATCGTCACCGCGTAATAGGCGATGAAATAGGCCACATAGGACGGGCGCAGGCGCTTCTGCGCGGCGATGACCAGCGCCAGCGCGCCGAACAGGTGGACGAGGTTTGGCAGCCACAGCCCATAGAAGGCCGTGGAGCCCTCGCGCGCGGCGTTGAGCGCATAGATGGTCTGATACTCCGCGGTGTTGAAGAACCAGCCCGGGCGCTGGCTCCAGTTCTCCTGCTGGTATTGCAGGAAGCGGAACCAGTCCCCCGTGAGGCGGTAGTTGACGAACAGGTACAGTCCGAGCCCCAGCGGGATGAGCAGCAGCGCGGCGCACCGGCCGGCCGTCGTCCACCAGAAGCGCCGCCCGCCTTCCCCCGCGCGCCGCTGCCGGATGATATCGGCCACGAGCTCAAAGCACACCGGCGCGAGCAGCAGCACGCCCGGGATGCGCGTGAACGAGGCGAAAAAGCCCACCACGCACGCGGCCGCATACAGCTTCCTGCGCGCAAGGTAGACGCACGCCACCGTCAGCAGCAGGAACAGGCTGTCGCTCATCGGCGCGCAGAACAGGCACGAGGCCGGCAGGATGCAGATGTACTTCACCGCGCGCAGCGCGCCGCGGCGGTCCATATCCAACAGCGCCAGCTCGTAGAGCAGGTACGCCGCGAACAGGAACGACATGTTCGACACGAACAGGCCGGACACGAGGTAATCCTGGAACACATAGTGGAACAGGCGCACCACGAGCGGGTAGAACGGGAAGAACACCAGCAGCAGCCGCGCGTCCCCCTCGGTCTGATAGCCGAACTCCGCGATGCTCAGGTAGTGCCGCGAGTCGATGCCGACCGGGTTCCACAGGTCGAGCCGGTCGAAGATGCCGCCGCTGTATCCGCCCTCCAGCGCGCCGAGCACATAGGCCAGCGCAAAGATGGCAAGGCGGGACAGCAGCGCCGCCAGTACGATCAGGAAAAACGGGTGCATGCGCCGCCGCCGGCCGCTGCGCCGCCCCTCGCACGCGCGAAACGGCGCTTCCGGCAGGCCGCTCCACGCCTCGATCCACTGCGGGATGAAGCGGATGCCCAGCAGCGCAAACAGCAGCGTCACCGCCGCGGCGGCCGCCACGCCCAGCACGCGCGGATGCTCGTTGTTCAGCAGCCAGTGGGCAAAGCAGCCCAAAAGCGCCAACAGCGGGATCAGCGTCATGGCAAGGCGCAGCCGTCCTGCCGCCTGTTCGTTCTTCCTCTCTTCCATCTCTGCTTAGCCCTTCCTCTCCGTCTTTAGCCGCGGCAGCGGCTCAGCGCCTTCGGGTTGCCCAGTTTCTCCGCATAGATCAGCCCGTCTCGCACGCGCGCCGGGTCGAATTGGAAC
>URSN01000003.1 GCA_900550525.1 uncultured Eubacteriales bacterium | reverse complement strand
CTGGTCCACGCCCGGCGCGCCGCGGCGGCCTTGCACCTCGACGATGCGCGCCTCGGCCGGGTGCGTCCCGTCCGGATAGCGGACGTTCGCGGCGACCACGCGGTCCCCCTCCTTCGCCTTGCGGCCGCCCCTGGCGGGCAGCAGCTCGCAGCAGATGCGCTTCTCATCCGGCAGGATGCGCCCGCCGGACACCGTGCCGGTCAGCCGCGTCCAGGCGCGCGCTTCGATCGCAGCGACCTCCCCCTCCCGCCTGCCGCGGCGGCCGCCGGCGGCGCGCGCCAGCACCCGGTCGCCATGCATGGCCCCGTGCATCGCCACCAGCGGCAAAAACCAGTCCCCCGTCCCGTCCTCCGGGCAAAAAAAGCCAAACCCGAGCGCCGTCGCCTGTACGACGCCGCGCACGAGACTGGCGCGGCCACTGCCGCCATGACGCCGTTCCATGCGCCGCACCTCCTTTCCCCTCGCTATACTTCCCTGCCGGGCGCACAAAAAAACGGCGCTCCATGACGCGTCACGGAGCGCCGGGCGGGAGCCCGGTCAGCCGATGATCGCCAGCGCGATGGCGAGCACGCCGAGCACGATGGCCAGCACCACCGTGGTGCGCTGGAGCTTCGCTTCGCGGCTTGCCGCCTTGCCGCGCGCCGTGAACGACTGCGTCTCCGCGCCGAACGCGGCGCCCGCGCCGGCGGACTTGGTCTTTTGCAACAGTACGACGACGATCAGCAGCACGGCCACCAGCAGCAGCGCGATCGTAACAATGGTCGAAACGACTTCCATCTCTCTCATCCTTTCCGCCCGGCCCCTGCGGGCGTTCAAACTGGGGCGCCCCCGCGGGCGGCCCCGGCCTTGCCTGCGGCGCGCGCACGGCGGCCGCTTTGCGCATTATACCATGCGGCAGGGCAAAGTTCAAGGAAAACAGCGCGGTTTTTTGAAAAAAGCGCGCCGACTTCCCGCCTCAGTCCGCGAGCAGGCTCCTGCCCGTCATCTCCTGCGGCACCGGCAGACCCAGCAGCTCGAGCAGCGTGGGCGCCAGGTCGCACAGGCGGCCGCCTTCGCGCAGCTGCGCGCCCTTTCGCGCATCGTCCACGAGGATGCACGGCACGGGGTTGGTCGTATGCGCGGTGAACGGCGCGCCGGCCGCGGTGTCCCACATGAGCTCGGCGTTGCCGTGATCGGCGGTGATGATGCAGCGGCCGCCGCTATTGAGCACGGCCTCGACCACGCGCGCGGTGCAGGCGTCCACCGCGTGCACGGCGGCAACGGCCGCCTCCATCACGCCGGTGTGGCCGACCATGTCGCAGTTGGCAAAGTTGAGGATCATCACGTCGTACCTGCCGCTCTCGATGCGGCGCACGGCCTCCTCCGTCACCTCAAAGGCGCTCATCTCCGGCTTGAGGTCGTAGGTCGCCACCTTGGGCGACGGGATCAGCGCGCGGTCCTCGCCCGGATTGGGCGCTTCCACGCCGCCGTTGAAGAAGAACGTCACGTGCGCGTACTTCTCCGTCTCCGCGATGCGCAGCTGCGCGAGCCCCTTTTGGGACAGGTATTCGCCGAGCGTGTTGCGCAGCGTCTCCGGTGCAAACGCGACGTGCAGGCGGCCCTCGAAGGTCTTGTCGTACTGCGTCATGGAGACGTAGTAGAGCGGGAAGCAGCCGCCGCGGCGTTCAAAGCCGTCAAACTCCGGCAGGATATAGGCGCGGGTGATCTCCCGCGCGCGGTCGGGCCGGAAATTGAAGAAGATGGCGGAATCGCCCGCGCCGATGGTGGCCACGGGCCTGCCGCCCTCCTGCACGACCGCGGGCTTGACGAACTCGTCCACCACGCCCTCGTCGTAGCTGTGCTGCATGGCCGCCGCGGCGCTTTGGGCGGGCACGCCCTCGCCGTACGTCATGGCGGCGTAGGCCAGCTGCACGCGTTCGTAGCGGTTGTCGCGGTCCATGGCATAGTAGCGGCCCATGACGGTGGCGATCTTCCCGCAGCCGATGCGGCCGAGCGCCGCCTCGAGCTGCTCGATATAGCCCTTGCCGCTTGCGGGCGGCACGTCGCGCCCGTCCATGAAGCAGTGGAAGTACACGCGCGTGAGCCCGTGGCGTTTGGCCATCTCGGCCAGCGCCTCGGCGTGGCGCAGATGGCTGTGCACGCCGCCGTCGGAGCACAGGCCGAGCAGGTGCAGCGCGCTGCCGCTGCGGCGGCAGTTCTCCATCGCGCCCACAAGGGCGGGGTTTTCAAAGAAATCCCCGTCCTCGATGGACTTGGTGATGCGCGTGAGCTCCTGATACACGATGCGCCCGGCGCCGATGTTCAGGTGCCCCACCTCGGAGTTGCCCATCTGCCCGGCGGGCAGGCCCACGTCGAGCCCGCTGGCCTTGAGCGTGGTGTGCGGATAGGCCGCGGCGAGCGCGCGGATGTGCGCCGCGCCGTCGGTCAGGATGGCGTTGTATTCCTTATCCTGGCGGCAGCCGAAGCCGTCCAGGATGATCAGGGCGGTGACGGGCTTCATCAATAGTTGACCACCTTTGCAAAGTCCTCCGCCTTGAGGCTCGCACCGCCGATGTGGCCGCCGTCGATCTCCGGCATGGCCATGAGCTCCGCGGCGTTCTTCGGGTTCATGCTGCCGCCGTACTGGATGCGCACGGCGTCCGCCACGGCGTCGGAAAACGCCCCGGCGATGGCGCGGCGGATCACGCCGATGGTGGCGTTGGCGTCCTGCGCGGTCGCGGTCTTTCCGGTGCCGATGGCCCAGATGGGCTCATAGGCGATGACCACGGACGCGGCCTGCTCCATCTCCATGCCGGCCAGCGCGGCCTTTGCCTGAGCGGACACGAACGCGTCCGTCACGCCGCTCTCGCGCTGCTCGAGCGTCTCGCCCACGCAGATGATCGGCGTGATGCCAGCGGCGAGCGCAGCCTTTGCGCGGGCGTTCACGCCCTCGTCCGTCTCGCCGAAATACTGCCGCCGCTCGCTGTGGCCGATGATGGCGTAGCTGACGCCAAAGGCGCTGAGCATGTCCGCGCTGATCTCGCCGGTGAAGGCGCCCTTGGCGGCCCAGTGGACGTTCTGCGCGCCCAGGCGCACATTCGTGCCCGCCACGAGCCGGCTGACCGCGTACAGATCCACAAACGGCGGGCAGACGACCACCTCGCACGCCGCATCCCGCACCAGCGGCAGCAGCGCCGACACGAGCGCCTCCGCCTCGGCGGGGGTCATGTTCATCTTCCAGTTGCCCGCAATGATCGGTTTTCTCATACCTGTTCTTCCTCCGACTTTCCTGTCCGTCCCTTTTGGCGCTTTGCCGGCTTACTTGTCGTTGAGCACCGCGACGCCGGGCAGCTCCTTGCCCTCGAGGAACTCGAGAGACGCGCCGCCGCCGGTGGAGATGTGCGTCATCTTGTCGGCAAAGCCCAGCTTTTTGACGGCGGAAGCGGAGTCGCCGCCGCCGATGATCGTCGTGCCCTCGCACGCGGCGCAGGCCTCGGCGATCTTCTTGGTGCCCTCGGCAAACGCCGGGAACTCGAACACGCCCATCGGCCCGTTCCAGATGACGGTCTTTGCGGCTATGATGACCTTGGAAAACAGCGCGACCGTCTCCGGCCCGATGTCCATGCCCTGCCAGCCGGCCGGGATCTCGCTGGACTTGACGACCTTGTGCGCCGCCTCGGCGTCAAAGCGGTCGGCCACGACGTTGTCCACCGGGAGCAGCAGCTCCACGCCCCGGTCCTTCGCCTGCTGCATGAGCGAACCCGCCAGCTCCACGCTGTCGGCGTCGAGCAGGGAGTCGCCGATCTCATAGCCCTTGGCCTTGAGGAACGTATAGGCCATGCCGCCGCCGATGATGAGGCTGTCGCACTTGCTGAGCAGGTTCGTGATCACGCCGATCTTGTCGGCCACCTTCGCGCCGCCCAGGATCGCCACGAACGGGCGCACCGGATGCTCGAGCGCGGCGCCCATCACGCCCAGCTCCTTGCCGATGAGGAAGCCCGCCACCGCCGGCAGGTACGCCGCCACGCCCGCCGTGGACGCGTGGGCGCGGTGCACGGTGCCGAACGCGTCGGACACATACAGCTCCGCCAGCGACGCCAGCTCCTTTGCAAACGCCGGGTCGTTGTCCGTCTCCTCTTTGTAGAAGCGCACGTTCTCAAGCAGCACGATCTCGCCGGGCTGCATATCGTCGATGGCCTGATGCGCGCTCTCGCCGATGGTATCCGTCGCAAAGCGGATCTTCGTCTCCGGCAGGAGCGTGGCCAGCCGCGCGGCCACGGGCGCGAGCGAATACTTCGGGTCGGCCTTGCCCTTGGGGCGGCCCAGATGCGAGCAGAGGATGACCTTCGCCTTGTGCTCGAGCAGGTAACGGATGGTGGGCAGCGCGGCAACGATGCGCTTATCGTCCGCCACGCGGCCGTCCTCGGTCAGCGGCACGTTGAAATCGACGCGGACAAGGACCCGCTTGCCGGTCACGTTGACATCTTCGATCGTCTTTTTTGCCATGTCTCTCTATCTCCTTTTTTCCAAATAGTCCTTCCAGCGCGCGCCCGGCGGGCGGCGCGCTAAAACTCATAAGTCCCCATATCTTGTACCACCAATGCGGGGGTAAAGTCAATCCCCGCCGCAACGGCTTTTTCCATCGCCTCCGCGGCGCCGGGCGCGCCCGGCACGTGGGTGAGCAGCAGGCGGGCGGCTCCGGCCTCGCGCGCAAGGCGCGCCGCCTGCGCGGCGGTCATGTGCACGGGCGGCTTCACCGCCGCGTCCGCCTCCGAAAAGCAGGCGTCCGCCAGCACGGCATCCGCCCCCCGCGCCGCCTCCGCAAGCGCCGGGAAATAGCCCGTATCCCCCGTATAGAACAGCGTGCGCGCGCCGTCGCTCACGCGCAGCGCGAACGTGGGCACCGGGTGATGGACCAAAAAGAGCCGCACCGTCAGCGCGCCGAAGCGGTATTCCCGCCCCTCCTCCGCCCGCTCCAGCCGGTAGGCCGCAGGGCGCAGCAGCAGCGCCGCCGCATCCTCCGGCGCATCCGGCGCGACCGCGGGCAGCTGCGCGCCCGCCGCCTCAAGCGCATAGCGCAGCACGCCGAGGTCCCCGGCGTGATCCATGTGCAGGTGCGAAAGCATGACGCCGGCAAGCGCCGTCGCGGGGCAGACGCGCAGCAGGTTCGAGACCACGCCGCTGCCGCACTCGAGCAAAAGGCGCGTACCGCCGCTTTCGACCAGATAGCCGGAGGTCGCGCCGCCCGGCGCGGGGTATGGGCCGTACCGGCCCAGAACGGTCAGCTTCATCTCAGCGCACCCTCCTGTGCTGCCCGGCCCGCGCGGGCAGGCCGCGGCCGGACGGGTCGAACGCGCCGCGCAGCCGCTCCGGCAGGCGGTGTAGCAGCCAGGCGCCGATCAGCCCGCACACGAGGCCCTGCGCGAGGTTGAGCGGGATCTCATACGCGGCGACGAGATACTGCCCGAACACCGTCAGGTCGTACACAAAATACCCGGCGGCCATGATCGCCTCGGCCAGCAGCGCCGCGCGCAGGCAGGAGCGCCAGCCGGCGCAGCGCGCGCCGAACGTGCCGATGAACAGCGCCATGCCGCCCTTGATGAGCAGCGTGCCGATGATGTACGAATAGCTGCCCACGATGAGATCCGCCAGCGCCATGCCGAGCGCCGCGGCCAGCGCGCCCCACGGCGCGCCCAGCAGCAGCACCGCAAGGAACGCGCAGGCGTCCCCCAGCGTGACGTACACGCCGGCGTCCCGCCCGCCGCCGGTCGCGCCGAGCGGCACGCTCACGCGCAGCAGCGCCGTGACGAGCACGGTGAACAGCAGCAGCACGACGGCCGCCAGATAGCGCTTTGTCCGCCGGTCCACGTCGCATCGCCTCCTTCTGCCGGGCGCGGCGGCCGCGGTTGCGCGCGGCGCGCCGCGTCAGGCCGGGTCAATAGGATTTTGCAAAGTACATGCGCGTGACGGCGGGCCTGCCGCAATGCACGCACACCGCCCCCTCCGGCACGTCCGCTTCGCCCTGCGGCATGCAGCGCGTGGTGGCGCCGGTCTTTGCGCGGATCTGCTCCTCGCACTCGGTGCAGCCGCACCACGGCGCGAGCACGAAGCCGTTCTGCACGCCCGCCGCCAGCTCGTCGAACGTGGCGGCGTTGACCGTCTTGGCCTCGCGGAAGGCGAGTGCCTTTTGGAACATGCCCGCGTGCACCTCATCCAGCAGCGCCTTGAGCGCGGCGGCGAGGCCCTCCATCGGCAGCGCCTGCTTCTCGAGCGTATCGCGCCGCACGGCCATGACCTGGCCGTTCTCGATGTCGCGCGGGCCGACCTCCACGCGCACCGGCACGCCCTTCATCTCCCACTCGTTGAACTTCCAGCCGGCGCTCTGGTCGCGGTCGTCCAGCTCGGCGCGCAGCCCGGCCGCCCTGAGCGCGGCGAGCAGCTCGCCCGCCTTGTCCAGCACGCCGGGCTTGTGCATGGCGATGGGCAGTATGACGACCTGGATGGGCGCCACGCGCGGCGGCATCACGAGCCCGCGGTCGTCCCCGTGGACCATGATGATCCCGCCGATCATGCGCGTGGACACGCCCCAGGAGGTCGTGTAGCACGGCTCGAGCCGCCCCTCGCGCGAGAGGTAGTTGATGTCGTACGCCTTTGCAAAATGATCCGAAAGGTTATGGCTCGTGCCCATTTGCAGCGCCTTGCCGTCCTGCATCATGGCCTCGAGCGTATAGGTGGCGTAGGCGCCGGCGAACTTCTCGCGCTCGCTCTTGCGGCCGCAGATGACCGGGATGGCCAGCACGTCCTCCATGAACGCGCGGTAGGTGTTGAGCTGCTGGATCGTCTCCGCCTGCGCCTCCTCGGCCGTGGCGTGCGCGGTATGCCCCTCCTGCCAGAGGAACTCGCTCGTGCGCAGGAACGGGCGCGTGGTCTTTTCCCAGCGGACGACGTTGCACCACTGGTTGAGCAGCAGCGGCAGGTCGCGGTAGGACTGAATCCAGCGGCTGTACATCGAGCAGATGATCGTCTCGCTCGTGGGGCGCACGCAGAGGCGCTCGGTCAGCGGCTCGTCGCCGCCCTGGGTGACCCACGCCACCTCCGGCGCAAAGCCCTCCACGTGCTCGGCCTCCTTTTTGAGCAGGCTCTCCGGGATGAACAGCGGGAAATACGCGTTCTGGTGCCCGGTCGCCTTGAAGCGCGCGTCGAGGTCCTGCTGGATCAGCTCCCAGACGCGGTAGCCGTAGGGCTTGATGACCATGCAGCCGCGCACGTCGGAATAGTCCACCATGTCGGTCTTGAGGATCACATCGGTGTACCACTGCGGAAAGTTCTCCTGCCGCGATGCGATCTGTGTGACAAAGCCTTCGTTTTTGTTGTTCCCTTTAGCCATCGTTTCGTTCTCCCGCCTGAATGATCTCCTCCAAAAGTTCGTCGAGCGTCGCGTCGTCCACGCCGCATCCGCTCCCCGGCAGCACGCCGTTCTCCGTCGGCACCGGACCTTCGGCTCCTTCCCCGTCCGCAGGGGCGGCCGCCTCTGCGGCCTCCGGCCCCCCGCCTTCCGGCTCCCGGGCGCCGGGCTGCTCCGGCTCCGGTCCGGCCGCGGGCGGCTCCTGCCCGGGCGGCTCCGGCGCGGCCGCGTCAGGCTCGCGCGGTTCGGGCGCGTCCTGCTCCGGCGACTGCGGCGCGGGCGGGAAGCCGCCCTCCGGCGGGACGCGGTTTTGCAGCTGATAGATGTTGCGCATCAGCTGCGCCGGATCGCCGGACGGGTCCGGCAGCTCCTCCCGCTTTGCAAACGGCAGCTCGTGCAATCCCTCGACCTCCTCCGAAAGACCGGACGGGCCGATGCGCCGGTTGCGGCTGAACGCGGCGAAGCGCTCCGCGCTTTCGGCCGCCTCCGCCGCCGCGCGCTCGAGCGCGGTGTTGTACGCGGCGATGGTCGTCTCGTACTCCGCGACAGCCGCCTCCGCCTGTGCGAGCAGCTGCGCGCTCTGCCGGCGCGCCTGCTCGAGCCGCTCCTGCGCCTGCGCCTCGGCCGACGCGCGCAGCGCGGCCGCCGCCGTCTCCGCTTCCTCCCGGATGCGCGCGGCGCGCGCCTCGGCCTGCGCCACCACGTCCGCGGCCGTCTCGTGCGCATGCGTGAGCGCGCTGACGATGGCCGACTCGCGGGAGTGATACCCCTCGATGAGGCCGTCCATCGTCTCCACGCGCTGCTCGAGCTGCGCGATGCGCGCCTCCCGCTCGGCAAGGCGGGAAAGGAGTTCCTTCTTGCGCATGGCCTATACCTCCAGCTTGATCTGTTCGGCCGCCTGCCCGTCCGGGGCGCGGTAGCCCATGTGCGCATAGCCGGCCGGCATGACCACGCGGCCGCGCGGCGTGCGCGCAAGGAACCCCAGCTGCAGCAGGTACGGTTCGTATACGTCCTCGATGGTCGTCGCGTCCTCGCCGGTCGCGGCGGCGATGGTGTCCAGCCCCACCGGGCGGCCCTGGAACTTGACGATCATCGTCTCGAGCACGCGGCGGTCCACCGCGTCGAGCCCGAGCTCGTCCACCTCGAGCATCTCCAGCCCCTCGCGCGCGGCGGCCAGGTCGATGCGGCCGCTGCCGCGCACCTCGGCCACGTCGCGCACGCGGCGCAGCAGGCGGTTGGCGATGCGCGGCGTGCCGCGCGAGCGCGAGGCGATCTCGATGGCGCCCTCCTCGTCCACGTCGATCTTCAATATCTCGGCGCTGCGCAGCACGATCTGCATGAGCGCCTGCGGCTCATAGAGCGCCAGCTGCTCCTTGATGCCGAAGCGGTCGCGCAGCGGCGAGGTGAGCATGCCCATGCGCGTCGTCGCGCCCACGAGCGTGAAGCGCGGCAGGTCGAGCCGGATGCTGCGCGCGGACGGCCCCTTGCCGATGATGATGTCGAGCGCGAAATCCTCCATCGCCGGGTAGAGCACCTCCTCCACGCTCGCGTTGAGGCGGTGGATCTCGTCGATGAACAGCACGTCGCCCGGGGCGAGGTTGGTCAGCAGCGCCGCAAGGTCGCCCGCATGCGAGATGGCCGGGCCGCTCGTGACGCGCAGCGAGACGCCCATCTCGTTGGCGATGATGCCGGCGAGGGTCGTCTTGCCAAGGCCCGGCGGGCCGTACAGCAGCGCGTGGTCGAGCGGCGCGCCGCGGTTTTTGGCCGCCGCGATGTAGATGCGCATATGCTCCTTGACCGCGTCCTGCCCGATATATTCGGCGAGAAAGTGCGGCCGCAGGCTGTATTCCGCCCGCGCCTCGTCCTCGCGCATGGAGGAGCTGATGAGCCTGTCTTCCATGATCCTCCCCTTCCGCTACAGCCTTGCCAGCGAGCGCAGCGCCTGCGTGATGAGCGCCTCGACGCTCTCCGCCTGCGCGACCGCCGCGACCGCGCGCGAGGCCGAAAGCCCGTCGTAGCCGAGCGAGACGAGCGCGGCGACCGCCTCGGCGCGGATGTCCCCGCCGGCGGGCGCGCCCTCCGCCGCGGCGGGCGCGGCCTCGGCCACCTTCTCGCGCAGCTCCAGCAGCACGCGCTCGGCGGTCTTTTTGCCCATGCCGGGCACGCGCGCAAACGCCGCAGCGTTCTGCGTGGCCACGGCGGCCGCCACATCCGCCGGCGTGAGGAGCGAGAGCACCGACAGCGCCACCTTCGGCCCCACGCGCGTGACGCCGATGAGGCGGCGGAACATATCCCGCTCGGCCGTGTCGTAAAACCCGTAGAGGGCCATCACGCCCTCGGCCAGGTACAGGTGCGCGTACAGGCGCGCCTCCCGCCCGGCCGTCAGGCGCTTGAGCGTCTCGCCGCTGCAGAGCAGCTCATAGCCCACGCCCGCGGCCTCGACCACGGCGCGGTCGGCCAGAACCTGCTCCACATTGCCGCGAATGTATGCGTACATCCCATCCCCGCTTTCCCCGCCTATCTGATGCGGTATTCCTCGGCCGCCGGGCCGCTGGTGCCCGCGCGGCACAGCGCGCAGGCGAGCGCGTCGGCCGCGTCGTCCGGCTTTGGCACGCGCGGCAGCGAGAGCAGCACGCGCACCATCTGCTGCACGGCGTGCTTGTCCGCGTGCCCGTCGCCCGTCACGGCCAGCTTGATCTGCATGGGCGTATACTCGTAGAGCGGCAGGCCGCTCTGCTGCGCCGCCAGCAGCGCCACGCCCCGCCCCGCGCCCACGGCGAACGCCGTCGTCGTGTTGCGGTAGAAGAACAGCTCCTCAAACGCGGCCGCATCCGGCCTGTACTGCCCGATGAGCTGGCGCACGCCCGCATACAGGCGCTCCAGCCGCTCCGGGAACGGCTCGCCCGCCTTCGTTTCGATCACGCCATAGTCCACGGCGGCGGTCCTTGTGCCGGCGGCGTCGATCACGCCGTAGCCGAGGATCGCATAGCCGGGATCGATGCCCAAAATGCGCACAGCGCACCACCCGTTCCCACCGGCGGCCCATAGAGCCCGATGGTAATTCTTATCGTACAGTATAGCATGGATCAGAGGGCGTGTAAACAAGCGCCGGCCGGCCCGCGCGGCAAAAAGCGGCGCGGCGCGCACGCGGACGCGGCCCGGCGCGGCGGGCTCCCTGCGGATGGGGATCGGTCGGTTCAGTACATGCGGACGCGGCCCGCGCCATGGGTTGGCGGTCGTTCTCTGTCCGCTCAGTTCAGCGTGCGCGGACGCGGCCATGCGGGGGGTGTTGCTGTCTGCAAAGGCTCAGTTCAGCACGCACGCGGACGCGGCGGACACCTCGTAGGCGGTGCGGCGCTCCACGGCGCCGTCCGGCAGCGCCTTGTCGTACGGACGGCTCTGGAACCGCCCGGTCAGGCGCACGCGCTGCCCGGCGGGCCAGGCGGCCGCGCTGCGCGCCAGCGCGCTCCAGAGGATGACCGGCAGGAAGTCCCTGCGCCCGAACGGCTGCTCGCAGCAGAGCAGCACGTCCGCGATTTCACGCCCGAGCGGCGTGACGCGATAGACCGGCGGCCGGCAGACCGTGCCCGAGAGCTGCACCTCGTTCTGCGCGCCGTCGTCCGGCGCGGCCAGCGCCGCCTCCTTCGCGTAGGCGAACAGGCGCAGGTGCCTGCCCGCCTCGTCGAACCAGCGGTAGGCGCGCAGCTGCCCCTGCACGCGCAGCCGCCCGCCCTCCATAAGCCCCGGCGGGAGCCGACGCTCCGGCACGATGACGGGCAGGCGGTCGGCCGTGCCGCTGCGGCGCGGTACGATGAGCGGCACGCAGAAAAACGCCGTCCCGTGCGCGGCGTGGCTGAACGCGGGCGCGCCGGCGGCCGTGCCGCACAGGATGAGCCGGTTGCCGTCTGCCGTTGCCATAACGCATATCCTCCTTGGGGGGACGCCCCCGAAACAGTATATGCGCCGCCGCCGCGCAAGAAGTGGAAAACGGCGGCCGGGCCGCCGTTTTTTTCGGAGAAATTTCAGCGGTTTGCCCGCCGGTTTTGCGGTTTTACCGGCGCATGCGCCGCCGCGGCCGATGCGAAAAAACCTTGCGCGCGGGCGCCGTCCCCCCGTGCCGCACGCTTCAGGCGCTGTACTGGCTGATCCAGGCGTCCATCTGCTCGTCGGATATGTCGAAATAGGACTGCACGCTCTCGAGCGCGTATTCGGGCCGGTTGCGGATGATCTCGCGCATGCGCTCCAGCGCGCTCTCCCACAGCTCCATGCTCTTGGGGCGGCCCCAGCGGGCGATGTGGCGCTCCATCTCCGGGCGCATCTGATCCGCCAGCTCGTCGAGGATGAAGATCAGCCGCTCCGGCTTGAAGAAGGTGCACACGACCTCCACATACCGCTCGGCGCACGCCTGCCGCCAGGCGGCGTTCTTGCGCAGGCCGACGTAGATGTTCATCTGCGTGATCGAGCCGTCGTTGGAGGGCACGCCGTCCTTGCTGAAGTAAGCGCCGATGATGCTGCGCTTATACCCGTTGTCGGAAAAGAAGCACCAGTCCAGATCGTAGAAGATGGGCCGCCATTTGACGGTATAATCGTGCGAGCGCCAGTACTTCTGGTTGAACATGTCGGAGTTGATGAAATACGTCTGCGCGATGAAATAGTCCGTAAAGGCGTCCACGTCCACCCACTCGGCAAACTCCGCGAACACCGCGTCGTCGGACAGGTCGCGGTTGACGGCGTAGCTGAACACGCGCTTGATGTCCGCGTTGCTGCCCTGGAGCACCGTGGTGTTGCGCTGGATGATATCCACCGCGTCGCCGTCCACGCCGTAGTGGTTCACGAGGTAGTCCTTGTTCTGGTCCTCGTTGAAGTCGTAGATGCCGTAATACTCGCCGTTGAGGTACATGATGACCGGGCGGGTGAGCGCATAGTCGATGTTCATGCCCACCACCGCGCGCGCGGCGAACGAATCGCGGATGCGCGCGTCGGTCGTATGGTCGCCCCAGTCCTGCCCGCTGTTGCGCAGCGCGAGCGAGACGAACGTAGTCAGCTCCGTATCGGAAAAGAACGGGTAGGTGACCTCCGTCTGCCCATAGGCGGCGCGCAGGTGGATGGCGAGCGATTTCTGCTTGTAGGTCAGCGTGCCCGCGCCCTTTGCCTTGATGCCGCAGGGGAACTGGACGCCGAGCGTGCCGCCCGGCTCGTAATACTGGATGAACGCCTCGCGCTCCACCTTTTCGGAGCGCTTCGTGGCGGCGAACACGCGCGCGATGTCGGCCGGGTCGCCGTTGACGCAGACGACCGGGAGCGTGTGCGGCTGCTCGAACAGGTAGGTGAACGTCGTGACGGGCGAGGGTTGGAGCCCCGCGCAAAAGGCGGCCGCGCGCACGACCGTATTGCCGGAGATGGAGACGGGCCCCTCGTAGAGCGCGGAATCCGCGGTGGGTTCCGAACCGTCGGTGGTATAGCGGATCTCGGCGCCCGCCGTGGCCGTGGTCATGGTCAGCGCGAACGGCTCGCTCTGGTACAGGCCCGTTTCGGAGAGGATGGGCTGCGCGGCATAGCCGGCCGTATGAACGCTGCCGTTCTGTGCGCCGCGCGTGGCCTTTGAAAAAAACACGCGCTGCGTGTGCGTGTCCCCCTCGATGCGGCCGCTCGTCACGCCGAGCGAGAGCGCGCCGGTTTCAAACGTGTCCACGCGCAGGCCGTTCTCATCGGAGAGGACGATCGTCTCGCCCGAGGGCGAGACGCCGAACGTGGCCACGCCCTGCGCCTGCCGCGTCGGGTGCGAGGACGCCTCGATCACGGCGTAGCCGCCCGGCTCGATGGTCACGCCCTCGATGCGGTAGCGCAGCGGCTCGGCGTCGCTGTCGGACAGGTACCAGCCGGTCAGGTCCACCGCCTGGTCCGAGCCGTTGTACAGCTCGATCCAGTCGTTGCCGCCGCTCTTTGCCTCGCTGACGGCGCACACCTCGCTGACGTATACGCCGTCCACATTGAAAAAGCCGATCGACTCGGCTGATTCATACCCGTACGCGTTTTCGTATCCCGGCGTCGGCTGCGCGTAATATCGCAGCGCGCCGTCCGCATCGCGCCCGGCGGTGGCGTTGTCCGGCAGGGTGAGCGGCAGCGCGAGGCTGTCCTGCCGCATGCCGTCCAGCCGCGTCAGGTACACGGACTCCTCGTCGTCGGACAGGCGGAAGGAGGCGTGCATCTCGGCCCCGTCGGCGCGGTCCTTGCCGGAGAGAAACACCACGGCATAGCCGCCGGCGGGCAGCTCCACATCCGGCAGCGCCCATTTGAGCGGGTCCTCCGGATCGTCGGACACATAATAGCCGCCAAGGCGCACCGCCTGGTCCGAGCCGTTGTACAGCTCCATCCATTCGCTGCGGTCGCCGTCGGCGTCCACGATGCTGTATTTGTTCGTGCGCTGCGCCTCGCTGATGCGCACCGGGTCCGCCGCGTCCATGGGCGTGACGGCGAACGAGGCGAACGTCTCGCCGGAATTCTCCTCGCCGGGCGTGGGGTAGGCGGTATAGGCGGCCGTGCCGTCCGGCTGCGCGACGACCGTCAGCCCCGCGGGCACATCCGCCTCCCAGGCAAGCTCCGACACCAGCACGCCCTGATAGTTGGTCAGATAGACGTGCGTATCCGCGCGCCCGAGGCGGAACGAGACCTCCAGCCGGTCCGCGCCGGTATCGCCCGTGAGGTAGACGACGGCATACCCGCCCGCCGGCAGCGTGCTCTCGGGCAGCTGGCTGCGCAGCAGGTTGGACGCGGAATCGGACACGTAGAAATTGTCCAGCCGCACGTCCGCGTCGGACGCGTTGTAAAGCTCCAGCCACGTCTCGCCGTTGCCGTCGGGCTGCACCTCGGTGATGGAGAGCGCCGTGAGGTCCTGCTCGACGTACAGCTCGTCCAGGCTCGCGGCGATGTCCGTGGTGTTCGCCTCGCCGGGCGTGGGGGTGCCGCAAAAGCCGTAGGTGCCGTCGCTGCGGCGCGCATAGGAGGCGTCGGTGAGCATGGCCGGGACGTTGAGCTCCTGCACCAGCTCATAATACGCGTCGCACAGGTAGAGCGAATCGCCGTTTTTGGATACGCCAAAGCCCGTGCAGATCACGTCCGTCTTTTCCACGCCGTTGTTCTCCGCCGCATAGACGATGAGATAGCCGCCCGCCGGAATGGTCACGTCCGGAAATGTGAATTTGTACAGCTTGCGCACGTTATCGGACAGGCCGTAGCCGGCGAGGTTGATGTCCTCGTCCGTGCCGTTGTACAGCTCGATCCAGTCCGGCGTGCCCACGGCGCTGTCCACCAGGCAGCGCCGGTTGCTCGAGACGACCTCGTTGATCACCAGCGCGCCGCCATCCTCCGCGGGCATGAGCGAACAGGCCGGCAACAGCAGCGCCGCCAGCAGGCACAGCGACAGGATGATCGGCAGTCTCCTTTTCATGGCTCCTCTGCGCCGGCCCTGCGGCCGGCCTCCCCGGGCGTCATAGCATCTTCAGCCATTATACCACAGGATGCGCCCGGATTTGTGCAAACAGTCTGTGAATCATTTTCCGCCTGCATCGCGCGGCGCACCACGCGCCCGCCCTCGCGCGTCTCCACGGCCTGCTGACCGGGCGGCAGCTTCATGCGGTCCCACAGGCCGTACGTCTCCGTGTGGATGAGCGCGTGCATGAGCTTCTGCTCGATGTCCGGCACGAGGCGGGCGATGTGCTGCAGCAGCGCGCGCGCCTCGTCGCGCTTGGTGCTGCCGGCGATGTCGCACTGCGGCGGCAGGATGGGCAGCGCCAGCTGCCGCGCCAGCGAAAGGGCGTACCGCTCCGGCAGAAACAGCAGCGGCCGGATGATCGTCACATCCCGGCGCGACAGGTGCGTCACCGGTGCGAAGGTATTGATGCGGCCCTCGTACATCATGCTCATGAACAGCGTTTCGAGCACGTCCTCGCGGTTGTGCCCGAGCGCGACCTTGTTGCAGCCGCGCGCCACGGCCGCGGTGTTGAGCGCGCCGCGGCGGAGTTTGGCGCACAGCGCGCAGGGGCTGCGCTCCTGCCGGTACTCGAACACGACCCGGCCGATATCCGTGCGCACGATGGAGAAATCCATGCCGATGCGCGCGGCGTGCGCCTCGACGGCCGACGTATCGAGCGGCTTGAGCCCGAGGTCGAGCATGACGGCGCACACGTCGAACTTCGTATACGAAAAGCGCTGATAGAGCTTCATGCCCTCCATCAGCAGCAGCGAATCCTTGCCGCCGGACACGCCCACGCAGACGCGGTCGCCATCCTCGATCATGCGGTAGCGCTCGTCCGCGCGGCGGATGCAGCCGAGCACCCGTTTCATGCGCCGTCCTCCTCCCCCGCCCGCGTCCAGAAGGCGGTATAGTCCTCGACGATGAACAGGATGTCGCTGCAGCGGCGCTCGCTGTTGGACTGGCGGCTGATCGCGCCGGACGCATCCGCCATGATCGCGGTGCCGCCGCCGTCGAGGTTGTAGGCCACGGTGCAGCCCAGCTCGTACATCAGCTGCGAGAGCTCCTTCATCGTCATGCCGTCGGAACCGCCGCGGCCGCGGCCGTCCACCGTGACGAACAGATAATGCCCCGGTTCGATATAGCCCAGCGCGCTGCGCGGGTTGGCGCCCTGCACGGTGCTGCGGAACTGGCTGCGCTCGGTCTTTGGCTGGCCGTTCTCATCCAGCAGGCTGGGCCCGAACGTCCAGCACTGGTACGCGCCGCCCGCAAGAAAGGCGGCCGCGTCGATCTCGTCCGGGGCGTAGGTTTTGACCGTGCCGTCGCGATAGAGCACGCACGCGTCGCGCGCCTTGTCCACGCTGTTGCGGTAGAGCTCGCCGTTGCGGATCACGGGGCCGTCGTTTTCCCGGCCGGTGAAATAATCCCCGTTGATGGCGACGATGGCGTCGTTGCGCCGCGCCATGTCCACCACGAACTCCGAACGCTTGTACGTATCCTCGCCAAAGGCGGTGCGGAAATGCCGCAGGTCGCGCAGCAGGATGTCCGCCACGTAATAGGTCAGATCCTCCTCCTCCACGACGGTGAGCGTATAGCTGACGGTCTTGCTGCGGTAATACCCTTCGCCGCGGCGCACGCCCGTGTAGCAGAAATCCGTCATGTGCTCCTCGCCGAGCAGGCTGTGCGCAAGGACGCCCGGCAGGCCCGTCAGGTCCGGCAGCGCGCCGGCGGCGTGCAGCAGGATGGCCTCCGCGTCGTGCGCGTCGATCACGCCGTTGCCCGTGGCGTCCAGCGCGCCCGCCTCGCCGCGCAGGCAGGCGGCCGCGTCCGCGGCGGTGGCCGCGACCTGCTCCGGCGCGCCGCCCCCGGCCCCATCGTCCGTCAGGAGCATGAACGGCAGCGTCTCCGCTTGCGGCCCGGGCGCGGCCAGCGCGGCCGGGCCGCCGCACAGCAGCAGGCACAGGGCGAGCGCCCCCATGCGGCGCGTGCGCGCGCTCATGGCTGCGCCTCCGCATCCTGCGCCGCCGGGGCGGACGGATCGGCGATGTAGAGGATGTCGCTTGTCGAACGGCCGCCGCGGTACGGCTGGTTGACGAGGGCGTCCTTTGTGGCCATGACGGCCGTCTGCCCGCCGTCAAGGTTGTACGCCGCGGTGCAGCCGAGCTCATAAAAGAGCTGCGAGAGCTGCTCCATGCTCAGCCCGCGCGCATAGCTGCCCTGCCGCCCGTCCACGAGCAGGAAGCAGTAATGCCCCGGCTCGTAATAGCCCACCGCCGCGCGCGGGTGGGTGGCAAGGATGCTCGTGCCGCAGTTGAACTCCGTGAGCGGCTGGCCGTCCGCATCGAGCAGCATGGGGCCGAAGGCCCACGCCTGATACGGCTCTCCCCCGGCGAGGATCTGCTCGAACGTGACGCCCTTTTCATAGGTGACCAGCCGCCCGTCGCGGTAGAGCACGCAGATGTCCACGCGCTCGTCCACGGAATCCTTGTAGACCACGCCGTTGCGCACGACCGGGCCCTTGCTGCGGTAGGAATAGAAATCGCCGTTGATGGCCACGACCGCCGCGTTGTCCGCGGCCATCTGCTGCACCGTCTCGCGCCCGCCGCGGTATTCGCCGCCGGAAAAGGCGGTGGCAAAGGCGGTGATGTCGCGGATGTAGATGTCGGCAAGATAGCAGGCGCTTTCCTCATGGCGGAAGGAATGGATGGTGACGCTGACCGTGTCGCTGCGGTAGGAATTGTCCGTCAGCAGCGTGCCGAGATAGGAGAAGCGCCCCGCATAGCGCGCCCCGCGCAGCGGGCCGTCGAGCGTGCCGACGAGGTCAAAAAAATCGTCCGCGAGCCCGGCGGTGCACAGCAGGATGGC
Organism: uncultured Eubacteriales bacterium; assembly: GCA_900550525.1. Lineage (GTDB taxonomy): Bacteria > Bacillota > Clostridia > Christensenellales > CAG-138 > Aphodomorpha > Aphodomorpha intestinavium. The sequence continues at coordinate 30,072 of URSN01000003.1, read as the reverse complement.
CGTCGCGTCGGCCGCGGTGACGGCAAGATCGCCCGTGACGTCCGCCGAGGAAGCGGCGTTTGGCGCCACGGCGCCCGCGGCAAGGCGCAGCGCGCCCGCCGCGTCGGCCGCGGTGACGCGCCCGTCGCCGTCGAGATCGCCCGGCTGCGCCGTCCCCTCGTCCGCCGCGCGCGCGCCGGCGCAGCACGCGGCAAGGAGCAGCAGCGCAAGCAGGAGCGCCCCCGTCCGCCTCGTCCGCCGGGGATGTGCAATCGCCGCCAGGTGCATGGTCAGTCCCCCAAAACGCGCGGCGCGCAGGGCGCGCGCCCATCGCCGTATTTCGTCACATGACGGTAGCATTGTACCGCAAAACGCCCTTCATGCGCAAGGCCGGAATCTTCCCCCATCGCCGTCGGAATCTTCCCCCTTGTCAAGCGCGCTGTTTTTTGTCATAATAAACGTGTAGCAAAGCGGGCCGGGTCTACTCCACTTCTCTTAGCCCGGTCACGCTCAATAAAGGAGGTACAGTGGAAACCGCGGGGCTCGCGGTGCGGCAGTGTGGAGACCTGTCGTAATGCCTCCGCCACGTATGCGGGCGGAAGCGAGGTGGGCAGTTGATGAAGTTCGTGCCCATCAGAGCCCGAAGCACATGGCAAGCGTCACACTCAAGGGCATCAAGAAGATCTACCCCTACTCCGGCAACGACGAGAAGAAAGCCAAGAAGAAGAAAAAGGACGACCATCCCGCAGAAGAAAACAAGCCGAACCTGCTGCGCACCGACAAGGGCGTCGTGGCCGTGCAGGACTTCAACCTGGAGATTGCCGACAAGGAATTCATCGTGCTGGTCGGCCCCTCCGGCTGCGGCAAATCCACCACGCTGCGCATGATCGCCGGCCTCGAGGAGATCACCGAGGGCGAGCTGTACATCGGCGACCGGCTGGTCAACGACGTCGCGCCCAAGGACCGCGACATCGCGATGGTCTTCCAGAACTATGCGCTGTATCCCCACATGACCGTGTATGAGAACATGGCCTTCGCGCTCAAGCTGCGCAAGACCCCCAAGAAGGATATCGACAGGAAGGTGCGCGAAGCGGCCGAGATCCTCGACATCACCTAATCCCTCCCGCGCAAGCCCAAGGCGCTCTCCGGCGGCCAGCGCCAGCGCGTCGCCATCGGCCGCGCCATCGTGCGCGAGCCGCAGGTGTTCCTGATGGACGAGCCGCTCTCCAACCTCGACGCCAAGCTGAGGAACCAGATGCGCGCGGAGATCATCAAGCTGCGCCAGCGCATCGACACCACGTTCATCTACGTCACGCACGATCAGACCGAGGCCATGACGCTGGGCGACCGCATCGTGGTCATGAAGGACGGCTTCATCCAGCAGATCGGCACGCCGCAGCAGGTGTTCGACACGCCGTCGAACCTGTTCGTGGCGGGCTTTATCGGCACGCCGCAGATGAACTTCTTCGACGCGCGGCTGCAAAAGGCCGAAAACGGCGACTACTATGTGACCGTGCAGGGCGTGGACTTCGGCCTTGCGCCGGATAAGCAGCAGCTGCTGCGCGACAAGAACGCCGCGCCGCAGGACATCACGCTCGGCGTGCGCCCCGAGCACATCATGCTCTGCGCCGAGGACGCCAGCGAGAGCCACATCAAGGCCAAGGTGGACGTGTCCGAGATGATGGGCTCCTCCATCCACCTGCACGTCAACGCCGACGGCAAGGACGTGGTGCTCGTGCTGGCAACGGTGGACCTGCCGCAGGAGCACCGCCTGGGCTTCCGCTTTGGCGATACGGTCAACTTCGCCTTCGGCGGCAACGTCATGCACCTGTTCGACGCGGAAGGGAAGAACATGCTGTACTGAGTCCCCCTCGGGCAGCGAAGGACGAAAAGCGGGCGCGGGCCGAAAAGGCCCGCGCCCTTTTTCCCGCCCCGCCGTGCCGGCCGCCCCTGCCGGCGGCGGGTCAGGTATCGACCTGCACAAAATGCAGCGTCCGCGCGGCGGCGTCGTAAATCGCCAGCGTGAAGTTGAACGACGCGCGCGAGAGGATGTTCCCCTCCGCCCCGTCCTGCCGGTCGCTCAGGCGGTAGTACCCCTCGTCGATCGCGGGCAGCGCCACGCCGTCCAGATACGGACCGGTGCGCCCGTCCTCCTCCTCGCGCCCGTAGGCGAGGGCCTGCGCCGTCGCGTCCAGCGGGAGGGCGCGCCTGGCCCGGTCCGCGCGGAGCTGGTCGTGCAGCGCGGCGTCCGGATACCGCAGCACGATGTACTCCGTCCCGTCGCCGTGGAAGCCGCCGTGCCCGTCCTCGCAGCGCAGCACCTCGGCGCCGGCGGCGTCGATCCCCAGCGCGCGCGACACGAGCTGCGCCGCGTCCGGCCCGCCGCACGCGCACAGGCACAGCGCCAGCGCCAGCACGAGCGCCGGCAGCGCGCGGGCCGCGCCCGGCGCGGGGGCCTTTCTGTTACGCATCCGCAGCCACCGTCCTTTCGTCCCCCGTCTCCGCCCGTCCGTCCGCCCGCCGGTACTCGAGGATGTCGCCGGGCTGGCAATCGAGCGCCTCGCACAGCCTGGCGAGGGTCGAGATCTTGAGCGCCCTCGCCCTGCCGTTTTTCAGCACCGACACGTTGGCCAGCGTGATCCCGACGCGCGCGGCCAGCTCCGTCACGCTCATCTTCCGCCTTGCGAGCATGACGTCGATGTTGAAGATGATCTCGCCTTCCATCGTATGCCCCCCTTCAGATCGTCAGGTCGCTCTGCTCCTGCAGCGCGGCCGCCTTTTGCGCCAGATGGGACAGCACGGCGGCCCCCACGGCGACGGCGACGCCCGCGAACACCACGGCCAGCGAGGCCAGCAGCGCGGCCGGGTGGCTCATATCGAGCAGCAACAGCAGGAGATTGCCGGCAAAGAAGAAGGCGGCGTCCGCGGCGGCCAGCATCGAGATCCACTGAAGATACCGGGCGTTTTGCCGGGTGAAGGCGCGGCCCGCGCCGATGCCGGCCGCGATGCGCCAGCCGAGGGCGAGCACCGCAAAGCAGGGCGCGCCCGAGAGCCATATGAAGATGAGCCAGGGGTAAAACCGGTTTGCAAACTCCGGATACGCCTGGCGCAGGCCGAGCCCGTACCGGGGGACGACCAGCGCGTAGACGATCAGCCCGCACACGCCCGCCGCGGCGAGGATACACCTGAGCCATCGGGAAAGTTTCCGTTGATCCATCTCGTCACCTCTGTCTGAGTTTTGCCTGAGTATAGCATTGCTTCTGTCGTTTGTCAATAATTATTTATTGTTCTACGATAAATATTTCTTCCACCGCGAGGGGCTCCCCTGCCCGCAGCCCTCCCGCGGTCCGGCATGGCGCGCCCGTTCAAAAGCGATGCCGCCAGCGCGGCGCCGCGCGGCTTTACAACCGGCGCCAGATGGCGTAAAATGAAAAAAACGCGCAGCGCGTCCGCCAGGGGACGCGCGCGAAAGGAGACGGCGCAGCTATGGGACTTTTGAAGGCGGGCGCGGGCGCGCTCGGCGGCGTGCTGGGCGACCAGTGGCGGGAATATTTCTACTGTGAGGCCATGCCGCAGGAGGTGCTCGCCCGCAAGGGGAGCAAGCGCACCTCGGCGCGCAGCTCCAACACCCGCGGCGAACAGAACATCATCTCCAACGGCTCGATCATCGCCGTGAACGACGGCCAGTGCATGATGATCGTGGAGCAGGGTGCCATCGTGGAGTTCTGCGCCGAGCCGGGCGAGTTCGTGTGGGACAGCTCGAGCGAGCCCACCATCCTCTATGGCGGCTTCGGCAAGGGGCTCAAGGCCTCGTGGGAGACGCTCAAAAAGCGCTTCACCGCCGGCGGCGACACGGCCAAGGACCAGCGCGTGTACTATTTCAACACCAAAGAGATCGTCGGCAACAAGTACGGCACGCCCAGCCCCGTCCCCTTCCGCGTGGTGGACCGGAACTACGGGCTGGACATGGTCATCGAGATCCGCTGCTTCGGGGAATATTCCTACCGGCTGACCGACCCGCTGCTGTTCTATAAGAACGTGTGCGGCAACGTCTCCGCCGATTATACGCGCGACGAGCTCGACGGCCAGCTCAAAAGCGAGCTGCTGACGGCCCTGCAGCCCGCCTTTGCGCGCATCAGCGCCATGGGCGTGCGCTACAGCGAGCTGCCCGCGCACACGCAGGAGCTGGCGGACGCGCTCAACGAGGAGCTCTCGGAGAAGTGGAGCGGGCTGCGCGGCATCAGCGTGGCCTCGTTCGGCGTGAGCTCCCTCACCGCGGACGAGGAGGCCGAGGAGGCCATCCGCGAGCTGCAGCGCAACGCCGTGTTCAAAAACCCGGCCATGGCGGCCGCGCACCTGGTGGGCGCGCAGGCCGAGGCCATGAAAACCGCCGCCGCCAACGAGGGCGGCATGGGCGCGATGATGGGCTTCATGGGCGCGAACATGGCGCAAAACGCCGGCGGCGTGAACGCGCAGGCGCTCTACCAGATGGCGCAGCAGCAGGCCCCGGCGGACGCGCCGGCGGATGGGTGGACGTGTGAATGCGGCGCGCGCAACGCCGGCAAATTCTGCGCCGAGTGCGGCAAACCGCGCCCGGCGGCGGGCGGCTGGACGTGCGCGTGCGGCGCGGAAAACAGCGGCAAATTCTGCACCGAATGCGGCAAGCCGCGCCCGGCGCAGGCGCGCTGCGGCAAATGCGGCTGGACGCCGGACGACCCGGCCGATCCGCCCAAATTCTGCCCGGAGTGCGGCGCGCCGTTCGGTGAAGGCTGACGCTGCGGGCCCCGCAAAATATCATGCGAAAACGGCAGGCGCGCCAGCGCCTGCCGTTCTTTTCCATACTTCCCCCCGCCGTCCATTCGTTCCGCCCCGCCCCTGCATCCGTCCGCCGCGCCCCGGCCCGCAGGGGATGCGCGGCGCAGGCGCCGCCACGCGCGTCACTGCTGCCAGCAGAGCATGATGCGCCGCTGCGGGCAGCGGGCGCTGCACAGGCCGCAGCCGTCGCAGCGGGCGGGGTCGATGCGGATGCAGCCGGCTTCGTCGCGCGAGACGGCCCCGTACAGGCAGCCGTGGATGCACAGGTCGCAGGCGGCGTCCTCGCACGGCTCGCGCAGCACGACGGTGAGCGGCTTGGGCCGGACATCCTCAAACGGCATGAGCGAGGGCAGCGCCGCGCCGCGCACGCGGGAGATATCCTCATGCCCGTGGGCGGACAGCCATGCGGCAAGCCCCTCGAGCACCTGCGCGATGGCCTCGTACCCGCGCAGCTGGATGACGGACGCAAGCTGCACCGCGTCCGCGCCGAGCATGAGGTATTCGAGCGCGTTCTCCGCGGTAAAGATGCCGCCGCAGCCGCAGATGCGAAACGGCGTATACTGCCGCAGCGCCGCGGTCGTCGCCAGCGCGGCGGGGCGGATGTTCTCCCCGCTGTAGCCGCCGTAGGTCGGCATCAGCGCGCGGCGGCGCTCCACATCCACGCCGGAGATGCCCTTGAGCGCGTCGATCGCGCTGACGATGCGCACGCCAGCCTGATACAGCGCGTCCATGATCTCCGGCGAGTTGCCCACCTCGTAGGAGAGCTTGGCGAGCACCGGCACGCCCACGGTGTTCACAACCGCGCGCGCACACTCGAGCAGGTGCGGCGTATGGTAGCTGAGCGATTTGTTGCGCGTGCCGATGGGCGCGGAAACGCTGATCTCCACCGCGTCGGCCCCCATGCGCTCCGCCCGCTCCGCCAGGTACGACAACTCCGAGGCGGAGCTGCCCCAGATGCTGACGATGAGCCGGCAGTCCCCGCGCTCGAGCGTCTCCAGCTCCATCTCCCACTGCTCGAGCTGGATGTTCGAATACAGCTTCGTGTTGAACAGCTGCCCGTTGCCGCCCACATACAGGCGCGGGCTGAGGTTCGCGTTGGCCTCGAGCGAGAGCGTCTCCGTGATGACGGCGCCCGCGCCGGCCTCGACGCAGCGGCGGATGGACGCCGCGTCGCGCGCCCAGGGCCCGGCGGCGACCATGACGGGGTTCTTCAGTTTCAGTTCGCCCAGATCCACAGACAGATCCATGCCGTCCTCCTCAATCGAACAGTTCGTAAATGTGCTTGCGGTTGCCGCAGGAGCGGCGGATCTTCAGCTTGGGCTGCAGGACGATCTCCTGCGCGGCGGCGGGCGCGCCGCTCTCGATCCGGTCGAAGAGCATGCGCGCGGCCAGCATGCCGAGCCGCGCCGTCGGCTGCTCCATGCCCGTGACCGCCGGGGAGACGATCGGGCACAGCGGCGAATCCGCAAGCGTGGCCAGCGCCAGCTCCTCCGGCACGGCGACGTCGAGCCGCTCCGCCGCGCGCAGCACGCCGAACGCCTGCCGGTCGCTGGAGGTGATGAGCGCGCGCGGCGGCTTCCCGCCGGCGCGCAGGATGCGGTAGCCCGCGTTGAAGCCGTCCGGGATCGTGCTGCGGCACGACCAGAGCATCAAGCGCGCCTGCGTGCCCGCGAGCGCGCGCCGGCACCCGGCCTCGACCTGCGCTGCCTCAAGGCGCAGCCGGTCATCCAGCAGCAGCCCGATCGATTCGTGCCCGAGCGAGAGCAGGTGCTGCGTCAGGCGGAAGGCGCTCTCCTCCTGGTCGATATAGCACATGGCGTCAAAGCCGCTCTCGGCGCCGCGCCCCACGTGCACGCAGGGCACGCCGTCGGAAAGAAGCGGCTCGCGCTGCTGGCGCGAAAGCGACGAGGGCGCGAAGATCACGCCGTCGATGTGGCGCGTGCGCACCATCTCCAGATAGGCCAGCTCCTGCGCCGGGTCGTTTTCCGTATGGCAGAGGATGACCGCGTACTGCTTGCTGCGCGCGACGGTCTCCACGCCGCAGATGAGCTGCTGGAAGCGGTTGAGCTCCAGGTTCGGCACCAGCAGCGCGATGGTGTTCGTGCGGCCGAGGTTCAGCCCGCGGGCGAACCAGTTGGGCGTGTAATGATGCTCCTTCATGACCGCGAGCACATGCTCGCGCGTTTCCGGCAGCACCTGCTCCGGGTGGTTGAGCACCCGCGATATGGTGGCGACCGATACGCCCGCCGCCCTGGCGATCTCCTTGATGTTCAAGCGTGCCCCTCCCCCCTGTCGGCCGCCGGAGCGGCCCGTACAGGGATTATACCATGACGGCACGTCCGCGGCAAGGCGGGACGGCCCGCACCGGCGCCGCGCGAATTATGAAAAAAATGTGTCGGAAGGGATTGACAGGCGCGTCGCCATGCGTTAGTATAAAAATAACATAAATGTATCTGGTTACATCGCCAGCTGCCGCAGCGGCAGAGAGCAAAGGCCGGCGCCGCCGGCCACACCGATCAACGATCGACCATCACAAACCATGCAGCGCGCGGCGCACAGGCCGCAACGACCTTACCGACATCCGCCGCAGCCGCACCCCAACGACCTGATCTGCCCGCAACCGCCCGTTGCAGGATCCGATACGACACCCGGACGCGTTGTACCGTCCGGCCGAACCCAACGGCCCTTGACGATTTGCATCCCGGCCCCGACGCGGCCATATCCGCCCCCCGCCGCCGGCGCGCACGGACGCAGCTGCGGCGCAGCGCGACATTTTGCCCACAGCCGCCCGCGCGGGCGCCGGAGGACACACATACAGGCATCGGCCATCACTGCGCCCTTATAGTATAGAATGGTAAGCGGCGTTTCCCAACAGCCAACAGTACAGAAAGGGAGGTCAAAGCATGGAAGAAGTCAAAGAAGTCAAACAGCAGCATGTAGACCCGGATTACTCACTGGAAGTCGTTCCGCAATCGGCACGCAAGGGAGCAGGCGCGATGTTCGTCATCATGATGGGCTTCACGTTCTTCTCCGCCAGCATGAGCGCCGGCGCCAAGATGGCAAACGGCATGGACCTGTGGACGTTCCTGTGGGCGCTGATCATCGGCAGCATCTTCCTGGGCATCTACACGGGCCTGCTCGCCTGGATCGGCGGCGACACCGGCCTGTCCTTCGACCTGCTGGCGCACCGCTCGTTCGGCACGGTCGGCTCCTACCTGCCCTCGGTGCTCATCGCCGTCACGCAGATCGGCTGGTTCGGCGTCGGCGCGGCGATGTTCGCCTACCCGGTGGCCACGACGTTCGGCATCGACCACCTGCTGTGGGTGCTGATCATCGCCTGCGGCGCGTGTATGACCACATCCGCCTACTTCGGCGTGAAGGGCATTGAGATCGTCAGCTGGGTCTCCGTGCCGCTGATCGCCGTGCTGGGCATCTACTCGATGGTCACGGCGGTCATCGACGGCGGCGGCCTCGTCACGATCTTTGAAAAGTCCACCGGCACCATGACGCTGCTGGGCGGCGTGGCGGCGGTCATCGGCTCGGTCATCAGCGGCGGCACGGCCACGCCGAACTTCGCGCGCTTTGGCCGCACGAAGCTCAGCGTCACGGTGGTGACGGTCATCGCGTTCACCATCGGCAACATGCTGATGTTCTGCTTCGGCGCGGTCGGCGGCGCGTACACGGGCAAGGACGACATCTTCTACGTCATGATCGCGCAGGGCCTGGCCATCCCGGCCATCATCGTGCTCGGCGCGAACATCTGGACCACGAACGACAACGCGCTCTACACCGGCAGCCTCGGCCTGTCGAACATCACCAAGGTGCGCAAGCGCCCGATGGTCATCGTCTCCGGCGTGCTCGGCACGGCGCTGGCCGTGTGGCTGTACAACAACTTCGTCAGCTGGCTGAACTTCCTCAACGCGACGCTGCCGCCCATCGGCATGATCATCATGATGGACTACTTCATGCACCGCGCCAGCTACGGTGCGGACACCGTGGTCCACCGCAAGATCAACTGGGGCGCGATCGCGGGCGTGGTCGCCGGCGCGATCGTCGGCAACCTGACCGGCGGCACGATCATCCCCACGTTCAGCTGGGGCATCTCGGCCGTCAACGCCATGGTCGTGGCGGGCGTGATCTACTTCCTCGTCGACAAGCTCTACTACAAGGGCGATGCTGGCGTCTCCACCACCGCGCAGTAACCGCCGCTTTCCCCCCACATGACGGCCGGCACGGGCCGGCGGCATCCCCTCCGGCCCGTTCCACGTCTCCCCCGCCGCCTTGACCGGCGGCCGGGCGGTATGGTAAGATACCATACATATAAAGATGGCATTAAGAAGGGCCGCGCCCTTTGCCGCCGCGCCCGGGCCGCCCGGCGCACATCTTCAGCGAAACGGCGGATACGACGGATGAACCGAAAGCTGCTCGAAAAAATCAAGGAATCGCTCTCCTCCGTGCTGCCGGTGACGGGGCTGGTGGTGCTGATCCATCTGCTGCTGTGCCCGCTGCCGGCCGGCACGTTCTGGCTGTTCCTGATCGGCGCGGCGATGCTGGTGCTGGGCATGGGGCTGTTCACGCTCGGCGCGGACATCGCCATGATGCCCATGGGCGAGCGCGTGGGCGCGCACCTGACCAAATCCAAAAAGCTGTCCGTCCTCGTGCCGGTGTGCTTCCTCATCGGCGTGCTGATCACCATTGCCGAGCCCGACCTGACCGTGCTGGCCGCGCAGGTGCCGACCGTGCCGGACGCGGTGCTGATCCTCACGGTGGCGGTGGGCGGCGGGCTGTTCCTCGTGCTGGCGCTGCTGCGCATCGTTTTTGGCCGGCCGCTGCAAACGCTGCTGATCGTCTTTTATCTGGCGGTGTTTGCGCTGGCGGCGTTCACGCCGGAGGGCTTCGTCGCCGCCTCGTTCGACTCCGGCGGCGTCACGACCGGGCCGATCACCGTGCCGTTCATCATGGCGCTGGGCATCGGCGTGGCCGCCGTGCGCGGCGGCAACAGCGCGCAGGACGACAGCTTCGGCCTCGTCTCGCTGTGCAGCATCGGGCCGATCCTCTCCATGCTGGTGCTGGGCATGATCTACCCCTCCGGTGAAAACGCCTACACGCCCGTCTCGGCGCACGACCCGCGCAGCTTTTCCGAGATCGCGGCGCTCTTTGGCGAGAACTTCCCCGAATACCTGTCCGACGTGGCGGTGGCGCTGCTGCCGATCGTGCTGTTCTTTTTGGTGTTCCAGATCCTGTTCCTGCGCCTGTCGCGCCGGAGCCTGCTCAAGATCGCCGTGGGCCTGCTGTACACCTTCGCAGGGCTGGTGCTCTTCCTCACGGGGGTGAACACGGGCTTCCTGCCCGCGGGCTACGCGCTGGGCAGCCGCCTGGGCGGCGCGGCAGCCGGCTGGCTGATCCCCGTCGGGATGGTGATGGGCTTTTTCGTCGTCATGGCCGAGCCGGCGGTGCACGTGCTCAACAAGCAGGTGGAGGAGATCACCGTGGGCGCCATCTCCGGGCGGGCCATGCTGCTGAGCCTGTCCGTCGGCGTGGCCGTCTCCATCGGCATCGCCATGCTGCGCGTGGTGACGGGCGTCTCCATCTGGTATTTCCTCGTGGGCGGCTATGCCGTTGCGCTGGGGCTGTCGTTCTTCGTGCCGAAGATCTTCACCGCCGTGGCGTTCGACTCCGGCGGCGTCGCTTCCGGGCCGATGACCGCGGCGTTCATGCTGCCGTTTGCCATGGGCGCGTGCGACGCGCTTGGCGGCGATATCCTGCTGGACGCGTTCGGCCTGGTGGCGATGGTCGCCATGACGCCGCTGATCACCATACAGCTGCTGGGCGTGCTGTACAGCGTCAAGCTGCGCCGCGCCGCGCAGGCGGAGGCGCCCGCAGCGGAGCCGGCCGAGATCGAGATCTTCGAATTCCCTGTGGAGGTGGCCTGAGATGGCGGAAGCGATCGAACCGATCAAGCTCATCGTGTGCATCATCGAGCGCGGCAGGGCGGAGCGCATCACGGATCTGTGCCTGCACGAGCGCATCGCCTTCCACCTGACGCTGCACGGCTACGGCACGGCCGATTCCGACGTGCTCGACTACCTGGGCCTTGGCGAAACGGAGAAGGACGTGGTGCTGCTGTGCGTGCGCGAGAGCGCGGCGGACGCCTTCCTGCGCCGGCTCGCCGACGCGCTGCACCTGGACCGGCCCGGCCCCGGCATCGCGTTCAGCATCCCGCTCTCGAGCGTGGCGGAGCGCCGCACGCTGGAGCTGCTCTCCGGCTTCTCCGGCTGACGGCGTAAAAGCGCCGCATCCCGGCCGGCACGACCGGCCTTACAGACCTCAGAAAGGAAGGCTCCGCACGGCGGAGCGCGGACAACGACATGCGCCATGAACTGATCTTGACCATCATCAACCGCGGCTTTGCCGACCTCGTCATGGACGCGGCAAAGGCCGCCGGCGCGTCCGGCGGCACGGTCGTCCACGCGCGCGGCACCGGCGTGCACGAGGCGGAAAAGTTTTTCGGCATCATCGTGCAGCCGGAAAAGGAGCTGGTGCTGATCCTGACCGAGCGGGAGAAGAAGAACGACATCATGACCGCCATCTGCAAGCACGCCGACCTCAAGGTGGCCGGCAACGGCATCTGCTTCTCGCTCCCGGTCGACCAGGTCATGGGCCTGACGGGCCCGCTCGACCTGCCGGAGGCCGGCGCGGCGCAGGCGGCGGAGGGCGCGCACGGGCGCGCGGCAGACGAGGCTGAGGCGCGGACAGACGGCGCGCCGCCGGACGCGGACGGCGCAGGCGGCGGCGCGCCCGGCGGCGAATAAGGCCGCCGGCGCGCAGCATGAACGCCTGATTGGATGCGGGGAACATTTTACGATACGGGAGGAACGAACATGGAACTGCGGGAAGAGGCGGGCCTTGGCCCCGCGCAAACCGGGGACGGCGCGCAGACGGAGGCGGCCGGGCAGCCGGCGCTGCTTGCCGAGATCCGCGACCTGCTGCTTGCGCAGAACGCGCACAAAAAACGCCAGACCGCGCTGCTGCGCCTGTGCGCCGCGGCGGCGGCCATCGTGGCGCTCGCCGCCGTCGTGACCGCGGCGGTGCTGCTGCCAAAGGCGGCCGATACGCTCGCGCAGGCCGACGCGGCGATCGCCGCGCTGGACATGCAGGTGGTGAGCCGCATGCTCGAGGAGCTGGACACCGTGGCGGGCGAGAGCATCGCCGTGGCGCGCGACGCGGCCGTGGTGCTCGAGCAGATCGCGGCGCTCGACTTTGCCGCGCTCAACGCCGTGCTGGAGGACATGGACGGGGCGGTGGAGACCATCGCCAATCTGGACATTGCGACGCTCAACGACGCGATCAAAAACCTCAACGACACCGTCGCGCCGCTGGCGGAGCTTTTGAACAGCTTCCGCTGACGCAGGCGGCCATGCAGCCGGCGCGCGCGGCGGCGAGCGCCGGTTCTGAACAGCAAAAAAGCGGCCTGCGCCGCTTTTTTGGGTTCCATGGCTTGCGCTTGCGGCCGGGCGCGGCCCGACGCCGGGCGGACCGCACCCGCGCGTTTTTCTACCGTCCGGCGCCCGGCGCGGCGCGGCGGCCGCGCAGCAGCAGCAGCCCCACCGCCATGACGAGCGCATACAGCGCCAGATACCAGGCCACCGCGACGCCGTGCGCCACCACCGCCGCATAGACCATGAACAGCGAGCAGGCGATGGACGCCGCCGGCATGACGAAGCGCTTGAAGGGCCTGAGCTCCCGCTCCCGCCGCATGAAGAGCACGAAGATGGGGATATACATGGCGTAGATCGTGATGACCGGCAGCTCGGACGAGTCGAACGTGACCGGGCTGAACCAGGACGACGGGGCGAGGTTCGCGCCGAAGAAATAGACCAGCCACACCGCGCTCAGCAGCAGGCCGCCCACGGCGGAATTGGTGGGCATGTCCGTCACCGGGTCCACCTGCCTGAACAGCTCGGGCTTTGGCCCCATGCCGCGCACCGCGAGCGCATACGCCCCGCGCGTGGTGCCGAGCATCAGGCCGTTGAGCGTGCCCAGGCACGAGATGACGATGAACACGCCCAGCAGCGTGCCCCCCACCGGGGAGAACACCTGCACGAACGCCTCGCGCGCGCCCGCCTCGCCGCTGACCATGAGGCGCAGCTTGTCGATGCCGCCGTTGAGGCCCAGGTAATAGAGGATATAGATGGCTGCGACGATCAGCGTGCCGATGACCAGCGCGCGCGGCAGGTTCTTCTTGGAATCGTGCAGCTCCGCGTTGATGCACGTGGTGATGATCCACCCCTCGTAGGCAAACGCCGTCGCCACCAGCGAGGAGAGCAGCGGGTCCGCCGCGGGCGTATACGTCTTGCCGGCGGCGGCAAACGCATCCGCAATCTGCGCGGAGGTGAGCGGGGCGGTGAAGTTCTCCACCAGCACGCCGTTGCTGAGCCCTGCGACGGTGCCCACAAACGCCATCAGCAGCAGCGGGATGAGCTTGATGACCGTGGTGGACACCTGCACCCTGCCGGCAAGCTTGGGCGAGAGCGCGTTGACCGCGTAGCTGCCGACCAGGAACAGGCAGCTCAGGCACAGGCACTCCGCCCCGGCGATGGAAAAGCCGAGCAGCACGCACAGGTAGCGCGCCGAGAGCCAGGCGAGCACCGAGGTCATGGCCGGATAGTAGATCGTCGTCAGGAACCAGGCGACCATGTACCCGTAGCGCGTGCCGACGGCCATCTCCGCATAATCCACGATGCCGTTGACATAGGAATACTTGGACGCCATGATGGAAAACGTGTACGCGCACACGACCATGATGAGGCCGCCCATGCCCCAGGCGAGCACGCCGGCGAACAGGTCGCCGCCCGCGCGGGTGAGCACCGCCTCCGCCTTGAAGAACACGCCCGAACCCATGACCGTGCCGACGACCATGGCGATGGCCGTCAGCAGACCGTACTTTTTATGCATTTTCTGCTCCAACGTATACACCCATCCTCAATTCAGTTTTTTCTCCGGCCCAGGCGTCCCGGCGCTGCGGCCTGCGATCTGCGGCTGTGGAAGCGTATAATGTAAAAATATACAGGAAAGCGCGGCGCTTGTCAAACCCCGCGCCCGGCGGCGGACGCATTGACGGGCCGCAAAAAACCTGATAGGATAAGTAAGACTCTGAAAGCGAGGGCAAGTCAAAATGGAAAAACCGATCCTGCTCAGCGCCGACATGTCCTGCGACATCGGCCCCGAGCTGCAAGAACGCTACCACGTCTCGCTATATCCGCTGCATGTGCTGCTGGAAGGAAAGCAATATACCGACGGGGTCGATATCTGCCCGGAGGACCTGTACCGCGCCTGGTACGAGCGCAAGGCGCTGCCCAAGACGGCCGCCAGCAACCCGGCGGAGTACGCGGCCTATTTCCGCCCCTTTGTGGAGCAGGGGTACGAGGTGCTCCACATCTCGCTCGGGTCCGGGCTGTCCAGCTCGTTCCAGAACGCCCGGCTCGCCGGCGAATCGCTCGGCGGCGGCGTGCACGTGGTGGACTCGCGCAACCTGTCCACGGGCTTTGGGCACATGGTCTGCGAGGCGGGCGAGCGCATCCGCGCCGGCATGGACGCCGCGCAGATCGCAGCGGAGCTCGAGGCGCTTGCGCCGCGCATCAGCGCGAGCTTCGTGCTCGATACGCTCGAATTCCTGCACGCAAGCGGCCGCTGCTCCTCGCTTGCGCACATCGGCGCCAACCTGCTCGGCCTCAAGCCGGGCATCGTGGTGCAGGTGGCCGAATGCGGGCGCATGAGCGTCGGCAAGAAATATACCGGCAAGCTGCCGCGCGTGCTCAAAAAGTACGTCCACGACCAGCTCGAGGGCCGCGACGACATCCAGCTCGACCGCGTGTTCGTCACGCACTCCGGCATGGACGACGCGCTGCTGCAGGAGATCCGCGACCTGGTGCTCTCGCTCCAGCCGTTCCGCGAGTCGTTCATCACGCAGGCCAGCTGCAGCATCAGCGCCCATTGCGGGCCGAACACGCTGGGCGTGCTGTTCGTCACCAAGGCGCAATGAGCCGCGGCGCAGCTGCGCCGCACCGCGAACGGGCCGCCCGCGTGGCGGCCCGCCGTTTTTCCCCGGCGGCGCGGGCAGGGTTTACACGGCCATGCAAAAGGGTGTACAATGATGCCAATACGAACCTCGGGCTCTGCCGGGAAAGGAGCGGCCATGGACGCGCCCTATACGGCGTTTGCAGCGGTCTATGACGCGCTGATGCACGACGTGCCCTACGACCGCTGGGCGCAGCGGCTGGACGCGCTGCTTCGTGCGGCGCTCGCCGCGCCGGCGGGCGCGGCCGTGGCGGACGCTGCCTGCGGCACGGGCGCGCTGACGGTGCGCCTGGCGCAGCGCGGCTACCGCATGACGGGCGCCGACCTGTCGGCCGACATGCTGCGCGTGGCGCAGGAAAAGGCGCGCCGGAGCGGGCTTTCCATCCCGTTTGTGCAGATGGACCTGCGCGCGCTGCGCTTCCACCGGCCGATGGACGCGATCGTGTGCGCATGCGACGGCGTCAATTACCTGACCTCGCGCGCGGCGCTCACCGCCTTTTTCCGCGCGGCGCATGCTGCGCTGCGCCCCGGCGGCGCGCTGCTGTTCGACGTGTCCACGCGCTACAAGCTGGCGCAGGTGCTGGGCGGCAACTGCTTTGGCGAGGACCTGCCCGCGTGCACCTATCTCTGGCGCAACGCCTACGACCCGGAGCAAAAGCTCCTCGAGATGCGGCTCAACTGTTTCCTGCCGCAGCCGGACGGCCGCTATGCGCGCTTTGACGAGGTGCACGTGCAGCGCGCCCACTCCGACCGGGAGCTCAAAAGCGCGCTGGCCGGATGCGGGTTTGCCGTCGAGGGGGTATACGACGGCCTGACGGACGCGCCTGCGGGCGCGCGGACGGAACGGGCACAATACGTTTGCCGGCGGCTGGACGGCTGACCGGGAAGGATGTTAACGCTATGGATACGCTGATTCACGCGCTCATCGCCGACGGCGCCGCCCGCGCGGCGGCCAGCAGCGGCGGCGAACTCGTCGCCGCGGCAAGGGAGCTGCACGGGCTCTCCCGCGTGGCGACGGCGGCGCTGGGCCGCCAGCTGATGATGACGGCCATGATGGCCTCCCAGCTCAAAAACGAGGGCGACCGCATCTCCACCATCCTGCGCGGCGACGGGCCGGCCGGCAGCCTCGTCTGCACCGGCGCGCCCGGCCCCGTGGTCAAGGGCTATGCGGCCAACCCGGCCGTGGAGCTGCCGCCCACGGCGGCGGGCAAGCTCGACGTGGGCGGCTATGTCGGCCGCAGCGGCCGGCTGACCGTCGTGCGCGACCTGCCCGGCGGCGAGCCGTACGTGGGCGTTTGCAACCTCGTTTCCGGCGAGGTCGCGGAGGATTTTGCCCAGTATTTTACCGTGAGCGAGCAGCAGCCGTCGCTGGTCTATCTCGGCGTGCGCATGGACGCGGCGAGCGGACGGGTGCGCGCGGCGGGCGGCATGCTCGTGCAGCCGCTGCCCGGCTGCCCGGACACGGTGATCGATGAACTGCAATCGCGCGCGGCGGCGATCGCCACGCTGGCCGGCCGGCTGGACGCCGGGACCGCGCTGGAGGACGCGGCGGCCGCGATGTTCGACGGGCTCGGTTTTGCCGTGACGGAGCGATCCGTCCCCGCGCTCAGGTGCGACTGCACGCGCGCGCGCGTGGAGAGCGCGCTCATCGCCGTGGGCGCGGACGAGCTGACCGATATGATCGAGCGCGACGGGGGTGCGGAGATCCGCTGTCACTTCTGCAACGCCTGCTACCGGTTCACCGCAGAGCAGCTCGGCGCGCTGCTGGAGCGGGCGAAAGGGAATGTGCATGGAAACGAAACAGCCAAAGAAGGGTAAGATCCTCCCCTTTGAGCAGGATACGGATTTTTTCCTGCGGCGCGGCGCAAAGGATCTGGACAAGAACGACCTGCTCGCCGCCGTGCAGTCCTACCGCAAGGCGTACGCCGGCGACCCAGCCGACCTTGACTCCTGCCTTGCGCTCTCCGAGCTGCTGAGCCGGATGATGCGCTTTGAGGAGAGCAACCGGCTGCTGCTGGTCGATATCTCGATGAACGAGCCGGACCCGGAGAGCTATTTCGGCCTTGCGCACAACTACTTCGGGATGCACGAATTCCGCCTTGCGCAGGAGAACCTGGAGACATACCTGCGCCTCGAGCCGGACGGCTACTACGCCTACGACGCGGCGGAATTTCTCGATGTGCTCTGCGACGAGGAAGCGCTTTTGCAAGCCGCCGGCGCGCCGCCGGGCGAGACGCCCGCCACGCTGACCGCCGCCGCCTATGCGCGCCGCGCCGCGGCGCGGGGCGACCTGGCGCTTGCCCGCTCGCTGCTTACTGCGCCGCTTGCAGCCGCGCCGCACGCGCTAAGCGCGCGCGGCCTTCTTGCCGGGTTCTGCCTGCGCGCGGGCGACGCCGAACGCGCGCTCGAGCTTTCGCGCGAGGTGCTGACCGTCTCGCCGGGCGACGTGGCCGCGCGCTGCGTCGAGCTCGGGGCGCTCTCCGCCAGCGGCCGGCAGCAGGCGCTCGACGCCGGGCTGGACGCGCTGGCCGCCCGCCTGCCGGAGGACGAGGATGCGCTCGACGCGCTCTCGCAATTACAGCTCTCGTGCGGGCGCCATGAGGAAGCGGGCAGGACGCTCCAGCGCCTTGTGCAGCTGACGCCCTACGACGCGCAGCGCGTGCACCGCTACGCCTGCTGCCGCTTCCGGCTGGGGGATGCAGACGGGGCGCGCGCCTGCTACCGCCGCCTGCTGAGCATCGACCCGGACGATACGGTGGCGCGCTACTATTTCAACGCCTGCGGCCGCCGCGACGGCGCCGCACGGCACTGGACGGCGGAATACCGCGTGCCGCCGGCCGAGGCGTTCCGCCGCTTCCGCCGGCTGAACGCGCTGTTTGAGGAGCCGGCCGCGGAGTTTCTGCGCAAATGGAAGGAGAACCGCGGCCTGCGCAGCCTGTTCGTCTGGGCGCTGACGCTGCCCGACGGCAAGCCGAAATCCGTCCTGCTGCGCCGGCTGGCGGCCATCGGCGATGCGGACGCGGAGCGCATTTTGCGCGATTTTGCGCTGCGCACCGATCAGCCGGACGCCGCAAAGCGCGAGGCGCTGCTGATGCTGCAATACCTCGGCGCAAAGGAGCCGTACTGCGTCTACCTGAGCGACCGGTGGATCAGCGGCTATGTCAACGTGCGCGTGCGCGCGCCAAAGCTCCCGGCCGACTATCAGGGGCTGCTCGGCGAGATGGAGGCCGGGCTGGCCGTTTCCGCCTCGCCGGACGCCATCTTCAGCGCGATCCGCATCCTGCGCGGCTATCTGGACGCGTGCGGCGGCAAATACCCGCGCATCTCCACCAACCAGCAGGCCTCCTTTGCCGCGGCGCTCGAGCTGCTCGGCCGGCGCTGCGCCGGCGAGACGCCGGACGAGGCGGAGATCGCGCGGCGCTACCGCGTCTCGCTTTTGCGGCTGCACAACGCGGTGAGCAAATTCGAACCGTTTGCAAAGGAGCCCTGATGCGGTTTATCGCCACGTGCAAACTCGGCCTGGAATCCACCGTTGCGCGGCAGCTGCGGCAGCTCGCGCTCGATGTGGAGCGCGTGGAGGACGCGCGCGTCTTTTTCACCGGCGGCTTCGACGCGATGGCGCGCTCGCTGCTGTGGCTGCGCACCGCGGAGCGGGTGCTGCTCGTGGTGGGCTCGTTCCGCGCCGAAACGTTCGGCGAGCTGTTCGACGGCGTGCGCGCGCTCGACTGGAAGCCGTTCCTCGCGCGCGACGCGCGCATCCACGTCAACGGCAAATCGGCCAAGAGCACGCTCTTTTCCGTATCCGACTGCCAGAGCATCGTAAAAAAGGCGATCGTGGAGAACCTTAAGGCCGCCTACCATACCGACGTGGTGCCGGAGACCGGCGCGGAGGTGATCGTCGAGGCGGGGCTGCTGCGCGACGAGGCGACCCTTGCGCTCGACTGCTGCGGCGCGGGCCTCGCCCGGCGCGGCTACCGCACCTACAACGTCGCCGCGCCGCTGTCGGAAACGCTGGGCGCGGCGGTGGTGACGCTTGCGCGCTACCGCGCGGAGCTGCCGCTCATCGACCCCATGTGCGGTTCCGGCACGATGCCCATCGAGGCGGCCATGATCGCCGAGAACCGCGCGCCCGGCCTGATGCGCGCGTTCGCGGCGGAGCGCTGGCCGTTTGTGGAAAGCGCCGTCTGGCGCCTTGCACGCGAGGAGGCGCGCGACAGCATCCGCCCCGCGCGGCTCGAGATCCTCGGCAGCGATGCGGACGCGCGCTGCATCGAGCTGTGCCGGCGGCACGCGCAAAAGGCGGGCGTGACGGTGGAGTGGGCCGTGCGGCGCGTGGAGACGCTCTGTGACGCGCGCAGCGGCGGCGTGCTCGTGTGCAACCCGCCCTACGGCGAGCGCCTGCTCGACCGGCGCGCGGCGGAGGAACTGTACCGCCTGATGCGCGGGCGGTTCGACCTGCTCGACGGCTGGTCGGTCAACATCATCACGGGCTACCGCGACTTTGAGCGCGCATACGGCCGGCGCGCGGACCAGCGGCGCAAGCTGAGCAACGGCGGCATGACCTGCTGCCTGTACCGCTACGCCCCGCGCGGGGCGCGCACGGCCGCAAGGCATGGCAAAGAGAAAGGGGAACAGCGATGAAATACGTCATTTTCCTGGGCGACGGCATGGCGGACGTGCCGGTGCCGGAGCTGGGCGGGAAAACGCCGCTGGAGGCGGCGCGCCACCCGGGCATGGACCGCATGGCGCAGTACGGCGCGTTCGGCATGGTGCGCACCGTGCCCGAGGGCATGAGCCCCGGCAGCGACACGGCGAACCTCTCCGTGTTCGGCTACGACCCGCGCGTCTATTACTCCGGCCGCTCGCCGCTGGAGGCGGCGAGCATCGGCATCGAGCTGGACGCGGCGGACGTGACCTACCGCTGCAACCTGGTCACGCTGTCGGACGCGCCCGCGCTCGAGGCGGCGGACATGGTCGATTACAGCGCGGGCGAGATCTCCTCGGCCGAGGCGCGCGAGCTGGTCGAGGCGGTCAACGCGCGCTTTGGCTCGGACGCCGTGCGCCTGTACCCCGGCGTCTCCTACCGCCAGTGCCTCGTGCTGCGCCGCGCTGAGACGGGCGCGCGCCTCACGCCGCCGCACGACATCTCCGGCCGGAGCGTGCGCGGCCGCCTGCCGGAGGGGCAGAACGCGTCGCTGCTGAGGGAGATGATGGAGTTCTCCTACCGCACGTTCGCGGAGCACCCGGTGAACGCCGCGCGCATGCGCGCCGGCAAGCGGCCCGCCAACGCCGTCTGGTTCTGGGGCGAGGGAAGAAAGCCCGCGCTCAAGCCGTTTGCGCAGATGCGCGGCGTGCGCGGCGGCGTGATCTCCGCGGTCGATCTCATCCAGGGCATCGGCAAGTGCGCCGGCATGCGCGTCATCCATGTGGAGGGCGCGACGGGCAATTACCACACCAATTTCAGCGGCAAGGGCCAGGCGGCCATCGAGGCGCTGCGGACGGGATGCGACCTGGTCTACATCCACGTGGAGGCGCCGGATGAGTGCGGCCACCAGGGGCAGGTGCGCGAGAAGGTGTATGCCATCGAGCAGATCGACGCGCAGATCGTACAGCCGGTGCTCGCCTACCTCGACGCAGCGGGCGAGGACTATGCGGCGCTGCTGCTGCCGGACCACCCCACGCCGCTGTGCCTGCGTACGCACACGGGCGACCCGGTCCCCTTCGCCCTCTACCGCCGCGGCGACGGCGCGGCGCGCGACGCGCGCTTTACCGAATCCGCCGCGCAGGCGACGGGCCTGTTCGAGCCGGAGGGATTCCGCCTGATGGACCGGCTGCTCGGCGCGCGGCAGGACTGACGCGCGCAGGCGAAAACGAAAACAGGCCGGCGCCGCCCGCATGATGCGGGCGGCGCCGGCCGTTTTTTTGGATCGGCCCGGCAGGGGCGCGCGCGATGCGCGGCCGCTTACCGCTGCTTGATGTGCTTGGACAGCAGCGCCAGCGGGATGGCCATATCCTCGTTCTGCACCAGGATATCCGGCGGGACGCGCAGATGCGCGGGCGCAAAGTTCCAGATGCCGCGGATGCCGCCCGCCACCATCGCGTCGCACACGGACTGGGCGCGCGGCGCGGGCACGGTGATGATGCCCAGCTCAATGTCATGCGCGCGGCACCAGCCGGCCAGCTCGATGGAGCTGAGCACCGGCTTGTCGCCGATCTTCGTGCCCACGAGCGTCGGGTCCTGGTCGAACGCCGCAACGATCTCCACGCCGTAGGCCGGGAAGCCCGGATACGCCAGCAGCGCGCAGCCCAGATGCCCCGCGCCGGCAAGCACGGCCTTGCACGTCTCCGCATAGCCGAGATAGTGCTCGACGTCGACGATGAGATTATCCAGCAGATAGCCGATCTTCGGCCGGCCGCCGACGGAGCTGACCGCCGCAAGGTCCTTGCGCACGAGCACGGGGTTGAGGTTCATTTCAGCCGCGATGTAGTTGCAGGATACCGTCCTGCTGCCCTCCTTTTGCAGCCGCTTGAGGAACTGAAGGTAGGCGGGCAGCCGCTGAAGGGTCGGATTTGGTACCGGAACGTATGACATGGCGCACCTCCCAATGAATTGATATGCCAATATCGATATTATATTAACATCTCCTGGCCGCGCCGTCAAGCCCTTTTCTGCGGCAAATGCAAATTTTTTGCGCCCGCCCGCGCCGCCGGCCGGGATGGTTTTCATTGACAAACCTGCCTTTTTTCAGTAGAATCAAGTGGACTGTAATGGTCGTATACTATGGAAGTGGTGGAGAAGGTTATGAAACAGTATCGGGTCGCCGTCGTCGGTGCGACGGGCATGGTCGGCAGAAAATTTTTGCAGGTGCTCGAGGAGCGCAAGCTCCCGGTTTCGGAGTACTTCCTGTTCGCGTCCAAGCGCAGCGCCGGGACGACGCTGCCCTTCATGGGCCGGGAATACACCGTGCGCGAGCTGACCGACGACGCGTTCGACGGGCTGCACATCGATATCGCCCTGTTCTCCGCCGGCGCGGGCACCTCGCAGCACTTCGCCCCCATCGCCGCGGCGGCCGGCGCCGTGGTGATCGACAATTCCAGCTGCTGGCGCATGGATCCGGACGTGCCGCTCGTCGTGCCGGAGGTGAACCCGGACGCCATCGGCGGCTACCGCAAAAAGGGCATCATCGCCAACCCCAACTGCTCGACCATCCAGGCGATGGTCCCGCTCAAGCCGCTCCAGGACGCCTATGGGCTCAAGCGCGTGATCTATTCGACCTATCAGGCCGTGTCCGGCGCGGGCCTGCAGGGCTACCTCGACCTGGAGAACGGCCTCAGGGGCGAAGCGCCCAAGAAGTTCCCGCATCCGATCGCGGGCAACTGCCTGCCGCACATCGACGTGTTCCTCGACAACGGGTACACCAAGGAGGAGCAGAAGATGATCGACGAGACGCGCAAGATCCTCTCCCTGCCCGAGCTGCCCGTCACGGCGACGACGGTGCGCGTGCCGGTGTTCCACGGGCACAGCGAGAGCATCAATGTGGAGTTTGAGCGCCCGTTCGAGCTTGACGCGCTGCGCGCCCTGCTCGAGAAGGCGCCGGGCCTCGTGGTCATGGACGACCCGGCCAGGGAGCTCTATCCCATGGCCATCACCGCCGCGGATACCGACCCGGTCTACGTGGGCCGCATCCGCCGCGACTTTTCCGTACAGAACGGCATCAATTTCTGGTGTGTGGCGGACAACATCCGCAAGGGCGCGGCGACCAACGCCGTGCAGATCGCGGAGGAGCTCATCCGCCAGTGGGAGGCGTAACGCATGTCCGTATTTCAGGGTAGCGCCGTTGCGATCATCACGCCGTTCCACAACGGCGCGGTCGATTTCACGGCCTTCACGCGGCTGATCGAGCTGCAGATCGCAAGCGGCACGGACGCGATCGTGGTCTGCGGGACGACGGGCGAATCGTCCACGCTGAGCCTGGATGAGAAGCTCTCCGTCATCCAGTTCGTCGTGGAGCGCGTGAACGGGCGCGTGCCGGTCATCGCCGGCACGGGCGGCAACTGCACCGAAACGGTGATCGAAAACAGCCGCTCGGCCGAGGCCATCGGCGTGGACGCGCTGCTGGTCGTCACCCCCTATTACAACAAGACCACGCAGGCGGGGCTGATCGCGCATTACATGGCCGTGGCCGACAGCGTGGACCTGCCGATCATCACCTACAACGTGCCCTCGCGCACGGGGCTGAACATCCAGCCTGCGACCATGGCGGAGCTGCTCAAGCACGAGAACATCGTCGGCACGAAGGAAGCGAGCGGCAACATCGAGCAGATCGTGAACCTGGCTGCGCTGTGCCCGGAGTGCGACATCTACGCCGGCAACGACGACCACGTGCTGCCCGTGCTGAGCATCGGCGGCAAGGGCGTGATCTCGACCATCGCCAACGTCATGCCCGACGCGATGCACAGCCTGTGCGAGTCGTTCTTCAAGGGCGATCTGGCCTCCGCGCGCGAGATGCAGATCCAGATGATCCCGCTCTGGCGCGCCGCCTTCTGCGAGGTCAACCCCATCCCCATCAAGACGATGATGGGCATGATGAAGCTGTGCGAACCGGAGGTGCGCCTGCCGCTGGTGCCGCCCGCCGAGGCGAGCCTGCGCCTGATCGAGGACACGCTGCGCGCCTACGAGCTGATCTGACAACCGAAGAAAGGAGCCCCCATGATCCGTATCCTGCTCAACGGTATCGGCGGACAGATGGGCCGGGCAACCCTTGAGGCCGCGCGCAACCAGAGCGGCCTCTATTGCGTCGTGGCCGGCGTGGACGCCGCGCCGCAGAGCGTCGGCGACATCCCGGTATACGCCGCGTGCGGCCAGGTGAAGGAAGCGTTCGACGTGATCATCGACTTTTCCGTGCCCGCGGCGCTTGCCGGCGTGCTGCGCCTTGCGCGCGAGCGGCATACGCCCGCGGTCATCGGCACCACGGGCCTGACCGATCGGCACCGCCAGCTCATCGCGGATGCGGCGGCGCAGGTGCCCATCTTCCAGACGGGCAACCTGTCGCTGGGCGTCAATTTGCAGATGGCGCTCATCCGCGAGGCGCGGGCGACGCTGGGCGCGGGGTTCGACGTGGAGATCATCGAACGGCACCACCGCCGCAAGATCGACGCGCCGAGCGGCACCGCGCTGATGCTCGCCGGCTGCATCGAGGAGGAATCCACGGCCGAAACCGAGCTGGTGTTCGGCCGGCATGAGACCAACCGCCGCCGCACGGACGGCGAGATCGGCATCCATTCCGTGCGCGGCGGCACCATCGTGGGCGAACACGAAGTGCTCTTCCTCGGCCGGGACGAGGTGCTGGAGATCAACCACCGCGCCTACTCCAAGCAGGTGTTCGCCACCGGCGCGCTGCGCGCCGCGGCCTACCTGCTGCAAAAGCAGCACGGGCTGTACAGCATGCAGGACATCGTGACCGAGGGGAACGTGGCGTCCCACGTCACGGCGCTGGAGGATCAGGCGATCCTGAACCTGTCGGGCCTGCCGGCGGACGGCAGGCTCGTGCGGCGCATCCTCGCGCTGGTGGCCGAGCGCGGCGTGGTGGTGGACATGATCTCGCTCTCGCTTCCGGGCGGCGCCGCCGCCTGTCTGGGCTTTACCGTGCCGCAGGCGCAGCTCTCCGACGCGCTCAACGCGCTGCTGCCGCTCAGCGGCAGCGTGCCGTTTGAGCTGTTCACCGAGGGCGGCATGACAAAGCTCGTCATCGAGGGGCCCGGCATGGCGCTGCGCACGGGCGTGGCGGCCGAGGTGCTGGGCGTGCTCGAGGACGCCGGCATCGCCGTGCGGCTCATCACCACGAGCGAGACGAAGATCGAGCTGTGCGTGGGCGCGGCGCAGGCCGCGCGCGCGGCGGCAGAGCTCCAGCAGCACATCCTCAAACAGTACTGACCGCGCCCGCTGCGGCGCCCACCAGGCCGGCGGGCGCCGCTTTTCTGTCCGCACGGGCGCGCCGCGCGAGTCGAACCTTTGCACGACGGCGCGAAACGTGCTATACTGTATACTAAGGAATTGTTGGCATTGCCCGTCGCCGGGCTGCCGGCGTGACAGGACGGGAAGGAGCAGACTCATGACGATCGATCGGATCATGGAACAGATCGAGCTGGTGCTCAAGCGCGACGACCAGGTCACCCTGGAGGATGCGACGACCGGCCAGCTGCACGAGGCGCTGGGCCGCGTCGTGATGGACGCGATCGCGGACGACTGGTATGAGAGCCGCCACGCGCACGAGCGCGCGCGCTGCGCCTACTATTTCAGCGCGGAATACCTCACGGGCCGCATGGTCTACAACAATCTGTTCGCGCTGGGCATCCTCGAGCAGGTGCGGCAGGCGTTTGCCGACCGCGGACTGGATCTGGCCATGTTTGAAGATATTGACGACGCGGCGCTGGGCAACGGCGGCCTCGGCCGGCTGGCGGCGTGCTTCCTCGATTCCGCCGCGACGATGGACCTGCCGCTGGACGGCTACGGCCTGCGCTACAAATACGGCCTGTTCAAGCAGACGTTCCAGGACGGCTTCCAGAACGAGGCGGCCGACGACTGGCAGCGCCTGGGCGACCCGTGGAGCCGCCGCCGCGACACGCACGAGGTGACGGTGACCTTCGCCGACCAGACCGTGCGCGCCATCCCTTACGACATGCCCGTCATCGGCTACGGCACGCGCAACATCGGCACGCTGCGCCTGTGGGAGAGCGCGCCGCTGACGGAGTTCGACTTCAAACTCTTCAATGACCAGGAGTACGCGCTGGCGGTGCAGGAGAAGAACTCGGTCGAGGACATCACGCGCGTGCTCTACCCGAACGACTCCACGCCGGCGGGCAAGAAGCTGCGCCTCAAGCAGCAGTACTTCCTCTCCTCCGCGTCGCTGCAGGATATCCTGTTCCGCTACAAGCGCGAGGCGCGGCCCATCGAGCAGTTCGCCAAATACGTGACCATCCAGCTCAACGATACGCATCCGGTCGTGAGCGTGCCGGAGCTGGTGCGGCTGCTCATGCGCGAGGGGCTCGGCTTTGAACAGGCGTTCTCCATCGCTGCGGAGACGTTCAACTTCACCAACCACACCATCATGGCCGAGGCGCTGGAGAAGTGGGACGTGGAGCTGTTCAAGTCCGTTCTGCCGGAGATCTTCGACATCATCTATCGGATCAACGCGCGCCTGTGCGGCGAGCTGATGGCCCGCGGCATGGATTGCAGCCATATGGCCATCATCCAGGGGCATCTCATCCACATGGCGAACCTGGCCGTCTACAGCGCGCGCTTTGTCAACGGCGTGGCCGCCATCCATACCGAGATCCTCAAAACCAGCGTGTTCCGGGACTGGTACCGCCTGTTCCCGGAGCGCTTCCACAACAAGACCAACGGCATCACGCAGCGGCGCTGGCTGGGCCTGTGCAACCCGGAGCTGCTGCGCTTCATCGAGGAGCGCGTGGGTGCGGGCTGCATGCACGACCTGGACCGCCTCGCGCTGCTCAAGGAGCACCTGAGCGACGACGACGTGCGCGCGTTCAACGCCGTCAAGCAGGAGAAGAAGCGCCAGCTCTCCGAGGTGATCGGCCGGCTTGAGGGCGTGCCGCTGCCGCCGGAGTTCGTGTTCGACGTGCAGGTCAAGCGCCTGCACGAATACAAGCGCCAGCTGCTCAACGCCTTCGCCATACTGGACATCTATTTCGGCATCAAGGACGGGCGCGTCCAGGACTTTGCGCCGACAGCCTTCCTCTTTGGCGCAAAGGCCGCGCCGGGCTACATCCGCGCCAAGGCGATCATCAAGTACATCAACGAGGTCGCCCGCCTGGTCAACGGCGACCCGGCCGTGAACGAGCTGATGCGCGTGGTGTTCGTGCAGAACTACAACTGCTCCTATGCCGAGCACATCATGCCCGCGGCGAACATCTCCGAGCAGATCTCGCCCGCCGGCACGGAGGCCTCCGGCACGGGCAACATGAAGCTCATGCTCAACGGCGCGGTGACGCTGGGCACCTACGACGGCGCGAACATCGAGATCGTACAGCAGGCGGGCGAGGACAACAACTACATCTTCGGCTACCGCGTGGAGGAGCTCAACGCGCGCCGCGACAGCTACGACCCGCGCGCCATCTACGAGCGCGAGCCGCGCGTGCGCCGCGTGGTGGACACGCTGATCGACGGCACCGTATCGGACGACAACACGGGTGCGTTTGCCGACCTGCACCGCTCGCTGCTGGAGGGCTACCGGCCGGACAGCTATTTCATCCTGCTGGAGTTCCTCCCCTATCTGGAGCGCAAGATGCAGGCCATCGGCGACACGCGCGACCCGATCGCCTTTGGCCGCAAGTGCCTTGTCAACGTGGCCTCGGCGGGCAAGTTCTCCTCCGACCGCACGATCGGCCAGTATGCGCGGGAGACCTGGTTCATCGAGCCGGTGCCGCAGCCGGGCCGCTGAATCCCGCTTTACGCTGAACAAACGCCTGCGCGGCATGGCCGCGCAGGCGTTTCCCGTTTTCCTCCCCTCCTCCGCCGCGTCAGCGCGCGCGGCCAAACAGCGCCGCGTAATACCGCCAGCGTGCCGGATCCGCCGCGGCGAACTGCTCGCCGGTCATGCGCCAGCGCCAGTTCCCCTCGGACGTGGCGGGCCGGTTCATGCGCGCCCCGGCCCCCAGGCCGAGCAGGTCCTGCATCTGCACGATGGCGAGCGCCGCCGGCGAGGCGTACAGCCCGCGGATCAGGCCGGCCGCATAGCCCTCGCGCTCGGTCAGGTTCAGATAGTCCACCGCAAAGGCGACCTGCTCCGGCGCCGTGTCGGCGATCCACTGCATGGCGGTCATGTTGTCGTGCGTGCCGATATAGGCCACGCTGTGGACGGGGTGGTTGTGCGGCAGGTCGCGCGAGGCGCCGTCGCGGCTCTCAAAGCCGAATTGCAGCACGCGCATGCCCGGATAGCCGGATTCCTCAAGAAGGCGGCGCGCGCCGTCGCTCAAATAGCCCAGATCCTCCGCGATGACCGAAAGCCCCGGCAGCGCGGCCCGCACGGCGTTTAGCAGCGCCATGCCCGGCCCCTGCCGCCAGACGCCGCAGCGCGCAGACGCTTCGCCGAAGGGGACGGCCCAATAGCTGTCCAGGCCGCGGAAATGGTCCAGCCGCACCACGTCGTACAGCCGGGCGGCCGCGCGCAGCCGCGCGATCCACCAGCGGTACCCGTCCTGCGCCATGGCGTCCCAATCGTAGAGCGGGTTGCCCCACAGCTGCCCGTCCGCGCTGAAATAGTCCGGCGGCACGCCCGCCACCTCGAGCGGCCGGCGCGCCGCGTCCAGCCGGAACAGGCCCGGGTTTTCCCATACGTCGGCCGAATCATAGGGCACATAGATGGGCAGATCGCCGATCACGCGCACGCCCTTTTGGGCAAGATACGCGCGCAGCGCGTCCCACTGGCGGTAGAACAGATACTGCACATAGACGTGGAAATCGATCTGCTCGCGCAGCATCTCCCGATAGCGGGCGACCGCCTCCTCCCGGTGCAGGCGGATGTCCTCCTCCCACTCGTCAAACGGGCGCATGCCGAAGTGTTCCTTGAGCGCGGCAAAGAGCGCATAGCCCTCGAGCCAGTCCCGCTGCTGCTGCCGGAACGCGGCCACCTGCGCCCCGTCGCGCGCAAAGCCGCGCTCAAACGCGCGGCGCAGCACGCCGCTGCGCGCGGCGTAGACGCGGCCGTAGTCCACCTGCGCCGGGTCGCTCCCCCGGTCGGCCGCCGCCTCGCCGGGCAGCAACAGCCCGTCCTCGGCCAGCAGGTCGAGGTCGATGAAGTACGGGTTGCCCGCAAACGTGGAGGCGCACTGGTAGGGCGAATCGCCATAGCCCGTTGGGCCGAGCGGCAGCACCTGCCAGTAGCGCTGCCCGGCGCGGGCGAGAAAGTCCGCAAACGCATAGGCCGCCTTCCCGAACGTGCCGATGCCGTAGGGCCCGGGCAGCGAGGAGACGTGCATCAGGATGCCGCAGCTTCGTTCCATACGATTTTCTACAAACTCCTTCCCGTTTCTCATACCCATTATACCATCCTTGTGCTATAATGAGAAATATGGATATCATCATCGAACGCGTTCGCATCATCGACGGCAGCGGCGCGCCCGCCTTCCTGGGCAGCGTCGGCATGGAGCAGGGGCGGCTGCGCATCTTCCGCGGCGCGGGCGCGCCCGCGGCGGCGCTGCACATCGACGGCGCGGGACTCACGGCCGTGCCGGGCTTCATCGACGCACATTCGCACGGCGACCTGACGCTCGTCTCCCCCTATGCGGCGGCGAGCAAGCTCACGCAGGGCATCACCACGCAGGTGGCCGGGCAGTGCGGCGTGTCGCTGTTCCCGTGCGCGCCGAAGGAGACGGAACAGCTCAGGCGCTTTGTCGCCGGCATCGCGCCCTATCCGGAGCTGCCGGACGATCCCGCCGCCGCATGCGAGAGCGCCGGGACGTTCTTTGACTGGATGGAGCGGCTCCAAAGCCCGCTCACGACGCGCTGCTTCGTCGGCCACGGGACGCTGCGCCTGTGGGCGATGGGGTATGCGAGCCGCCGCCCGGACGAGGTCGAGCTCAAGCGGATGCAGGCCATGCTGCGGCGCTGCCTGCGCGAGGGCGCGATGGGCCTGTCCACGGGGCTGGTCTACGCGCCGAGCTGCTATGCGGACAACGACGAGCTGCTCGCGCTGCTGCGCGTGGTGCACGAGGAGGGCGGCTATTACGCCACGCACCCGCGCAACGAGGCGGACACCGTGATCGAGGCGCGCGCCGAGGCAAACCGCCTGGCCATGGAGGCGGGCGTGCCGCTGTGCGTCTCGCACCTCAAGGCCGCCGGGCGCGCCAACTGGGGCAAGCCGCACCGGGTGCTCGAGCTGATCGACCGGGCCGTGGACGACGGGCTCGACGCCCTGATCGACTGCTATCCCTACGCGGCGGGCAACACGTCGCTGAACGTATCCATCCCGCCGCGCTATTTTGCATAGGGCCTGCCGGGGCTGCTCGACGCGCTGCGCTCGCCCGCGGAGCGCGCGATCATCCGCGAGGAGATGTCCCGCCCGTCCGATTACGACAACTACATCTACAACAGCGGCGGCATCTCCGGCACCTAAGTGTCAAGCTGCCCCGTGATCCACGACGCGGAGGGCATGTTCATCCCCGACAAAGCCGAAACCACAG
>URSN01000002.1 GCA_900550525.1 uncultured Eubacteriales bacterium | reverse complement strand
CCGGGGGGAGCGCCGCCCGCATCCGCGCCGCCTGTCTATCCGGCCAGCGCCGCGCCCAGGGCCCGGCAGGCCGCGAGGGCGGCGCCGTCCGGCGCGCCGCAGCAGGTCACGCTGTCCGCTGCGAGGATGGCCCCGGCGCTGCGGCAGGCGGCCTCCCAGGCGCGCATCCACTCGCCGCCGCCCCAGCCGTAGGAGCCGAACAGCGCCATGCGCCTGCCGCGCAGCTTCCCCTCGCAGGCGGCGAACATGGGGGCAAATTCCTCCTCCTCCAGCTCCTCCGCGCCCATGGCCGGGCAGCCGAAGGCGACGGCGTCATAGCCGTCCAGCAGCGCCGGGTCGAATTTGGCGGCCTGCCATACATCCGCCTGCGCGCCCTGCGCCATGACCCCCTCCGCCACGGCGGCGGCCATGGAGCCGGTGTTCCCGGTCCCGCTCCAGTAGACAACGGCAACCCTGTTCATACCGTACACTTCCTTTCCCGTTGATGTTTCCCGTTCTCGCACCGCCGCCGCTCAACCGGCGACGGCCAGCCGTTCGATCGGCACGCCCGCGGCGTAGCGGGCGCAGCAGTCCCGCGTGCACCGCTCAAACCGCGCAAACTGCGCCCTGGCCGCCGCCTCGTCCCCGTATACCTTCCAGCAGCCGGCGCACTTGCAGCCGCAGGCGCCGCGCTGGATGAATCCGCGCACGTCCTCCGGCGGATATCCCAGGAACAGACCGATCTCATGCGGAAAATCCGCCCCCTGCCGCAGCCGGCCGATCAGATGCCGGATGCAGGCCGCGGGATGGGCGGGACGGTAGCCCGCGCCGCGCAGAAGCGCCTGCGCCTCCCCGCGGTCCAGGTCGCGCGCAAGCGCGGACATGCGGCACACGTAGAGCAGCGCCCGCCCGTCCCGCAGGCGCAGCGGCAGCGCGCAGAGGCCCTTGCCGCGCAGTACGGCGTTCCAGCCGCGCAGGCACCGGCGCATCTCGGCCGCGCAGGCGAACGGGCAGGCGAACAGGCTCCCCGTTTTGAGCCCCGCCAGCGTGGGGGAGGCATGCCGCACGAGCAGCGCGTCGCAGGCCGGTCGCGCCGCATCGCAGCCGGGCGCTGCCGGGCGTGTGGCCGCATCCATATCCGGCGCGGGGAGCCGCCGCGCCCTGCGCGCGGCCGTCGGCCGGCATCCGTACAGGCCCGTATGCGCCGGGCCTGGCCGCGCCGGTTCGCAGCCGGGTATTGCCGGGCGTGTGGTCATCCGCTTCCGCCTCCTTTTACGCACACCGCCGGCCGGCGGCGGCTTCACTATAGTTAGGTACAACTAACCATAAAGAGTATACTACCGCTCATCCTCTCTGTCAACCCCCTCGGGCGGGGAAGATCTGTGCCTTCCGTTACATTGTACGCCCCGCCATGCGGTCAACCCCCGCAGGCGGGGAAGATCGAACCTGTTCGCCGACGCGCAGGCAAAGGTGGTCAACCCCCGCAGGCGGGGTAGACCGCGCGGTTCAGTCCGCCATGATGCGCAGGCCCATGTCGCACCTCCCGCGGACGCTCGGGCCTGGCGCTGCCGCACGGCGGCAAAGGCCAGCCGGAGGCCCCTATGTGCTATTTGCAATCGCGCCGTCGACGGCGGCATGATTGACTTGGATAACGGCGGCATGATTGACTTGGTACAGGCCATTAAGCCTTAAGTTTACAACACCGATTTTCAGGGGAGCCGGGAACCTCTTTGGCCTTCTTTTTATCTGCAATCCATATCTTTGACGCCAGATGTCGCCTGCTTCATTCTTAAGACAGAGGTATCTTTTACCGTTAATATTTCGATAACCTTTTTATGAATCAGAAATGCTAAAATACAAACAGGCATACCAAAATGGAGGATTCGGCAAATGGCAGCGAACAGGATAATAGTCGTGGAGGACGACGCGGCTCTTGCGGACGGTATCGCCGCCAACCTGCAATATGTGGGCTATGAATACATGATATTTGACGACGGCAAAAGCGCGACGGAGTATCTTGAAAACGATCATTCCTTTGATCTCGCCCTTCTTGACATCATGCTCCCCGGCATCGACGGGTTTGCGCTTTTTTCCCATATGGAAAAGTATAACATCCCTGTCATCTATATGACGGCAAAGACGGATTCCGCCTCGGAGATCAAAGGGCTTC
Source organism: uncultured Eubacteriales bacterium (assembly GCA_900550525.1). Taxonomy (GTDB): domain Bacteria; phylum Bacillota; class Clostridia; order Christensenellales; family CAG-138; genus Aphodomorpha; species Aphodomorpha intestinavium. Next base: position 51,464 of record URSN01000002.1, on the reverse strand, counting down.
GGGACGGCGCAGAGGATTATCTCGTAAAACCTTTTGACGTGGTTACACTGCTGGTGCGAATGGAAAAGGTGCTTGCGCGCACGGGAAAGCTCAATCGGGTGCTCCGCTTTTCCGACTACACCGTAGACACCGAAAACCGTACTGTAACGCACCTGGGAAAGGAAATCGCCCTAAAGCCTTTGGAATTTGATGTACTCGTCATGCTGGTACGCAATAAAAACCGTACCGTTCCCCGCGACCGGCTGTTAAATGAAATATGGGGCATCGATTATTTCGGCGGCCCGCGCACCGTAGATGTGCACATCGCAAACATCCGAAGAAAACTCGGCCTTACGGATGAAATCAAGACGGTATCCAAAACGGGATACCGATTGGAGGAACACTGACATGAAATTATGGCAGAAAATATCCCTTGTCTGCGTTTGCGTTCTTATCTGTATCGTCACGTTCTGCTGCACGCTTCTTTTACTCCAATCGAAAAGCAACATTCTGAATCTGACGGTAAAGCAGGCTGAGGAGAAGCAGCTGACGCTTGAAACCTCGTTTTCTCAGATGTTCTCCTATTATGGCGACAAGAATGATTCGCCCGTCACGGAATATTCCCTCGCCGTCTACTGCTTTTCTCAATTTGCGGACAATACTTCCGTTTTCATCATGGACGGCGAAACGGTCTATTCCAACATAAGCCTCCGGCCGGAAGCCATATTACCGGTCACAGGTCATGAGCAGCAAACTTATCTTGGAGAAACAGACGGACGCCACATTCTTATCGTAGGAAGCAGTACTGTTGTAAACGACAAGGAAGCTATGATCTATGTTGTGGAGGATGTTTCCTCCGTCTATCACGATATCGCCCGGATGGCATGGAGTTTTATCGCTATCAGCGCAGCGGGCACTCTTGTGGGCGTTGCCCTTATCGTTCTGCTGGTACGCAAAGCTACAAAGCCCCTTAATGCGCTCTCCGAAACGACAAAGCGCATATCGGGCGGCGAATATGCCCGGCGGGCAGAGGTGACTTCCCATGATGAAGTCGGCTCCCTTGCAGCGGATTTCAATGTTATGGCGGACGCCGTAGAAACGCATATTGCAGAGCTTATCGAAACGGCAGACCGGCAGCAGCTTTTCATCGGCGGCGTGACGCATGAGTTCAAAACGCCGCTTGCCACGATGCTGATCCATTCGGATACGCTCTTGAATGCCAATGTGAACCGTCGGCAGATGGATGTTTCGCTTAAGCACATCAACAATCAATGCCGGTGGCTGGAGCGCATGACGCAAAAGCTGTTGCGGCTTATCACCTTAAAGGAAGATATCAAGCTATGTGAAACGGATGTATCCGAGTTATTTGATATTGTTATCGAGAGTACGGCTGGTACCATGCAGGAGCGTCACACGACCCTCAAAACCGAGTGCAAAACAGATATTCTTGTTATGGACGCAGATCTTATGCGCTCCGCTCTTATCAACCTGGTAGACAACGCCTCCAAAGCCTCTTCGGAGGGACAAGTTGTAGTTCTTCGCGCTTACGGCAGCACGATTGAAGTCGCAGACAGCGGCGAGGGTATCCCCGAAAGCGAAATTTCGCGGATTACCGAGCCGTTTTATATGTCGGATCCCTCCCGCAGCAAGAAAAAAGGCGGAAGCGGCCTGGGGCTTGCCCTTGTGGCGGAGATCGTCCGGGCGCACGGCGCAACATTATCCATCAAGAGTGAAGTCGGCAAGGGTACGGTTGTAAAAATTATTTTTTCCGAAAACAATTTGAAAACAACTTGATAACAAAATCCTTTGCGGCAGCTTTCATAATGGTGGTAAAACAGGAAAGCGAGGTTTTCATATGAAAAAAACAATTTGCATATTACTTGCCGCATTCATGACGCTTGCGGTATGTTCCGGATGCCAAAAGACGCCGGAGAGCCCGATTGTGGTTGGAAAAAATGCGGAAAATCTGATCGAGCAGGCGACGGCCGATGACGGATCGGTGGCATTGTCGCTTCGGGAGCAGCTGTCCGCACCGGACATGATGGACGTCACGGTGGAGGAAGATCATTTTACAATCCTTGCGCATGCTGCTGTCCGTCTACCGGAAACAGATACCATTCCCATAATTACTGTAAAGGCAGGCTCTTTTTCGCAGGAACTGATAAACAGGCTGTGGGATTTGCTCATAGGAGATAAGAACATGTACAAGCCGCGTACAGAGGCCGACAGGACGAAAACAGAGCTTGAGCAGGCGATTCTCACCCTTCAGGGCGATATGGAACGAATTGAACAGAACGAGTATTACGAGGAGAACAAGGCCCTGCGGGAGGCTGAACTTGCGCATTTGCGGGAACTGTACAGCACGGCGCCGGATACCTATGAGCCGACGGCTGTTACACCGGAAATCGAGCAATATGTGGATTCCGGTAATCCTTCCAGACGCTTTATGGGGGTGGATGCAACGGACAACGCCGGAACCGTCTTCCGTGTATCCAACGAATCGTGGTATGAGCCGCTTGGAAAAGGGGGAATCCAAAACAGCAAGTTTGTATATTGCACACCGGGACACAACGGCGTCGTGCACGGAAAAAACAGCACAAAAGAAGTAAAAGAGAACGATACCCTCGACAATACGGCGTACCCGGGCTTGTCCATGCAGCCCAAGCAGGCGGCGGAGATCGTGCGGCAGTTTGTTTCAGAGTTGGACGTTCCGATGCGGGTGGAGCGCATTGCGCTATATGATAACGCCGCAATGGAGGGGGATGCGGCGAAGGACGCATCGGACTGGTGCTATCTCGTCACCTGTCAGCGTATGGTGGAGCAATATGCGTGCGCGGCAATATTCGGCTATTCCGGAACTCCGGGTAGCGACAGCGAGTTTGGCTCGGCATGGATCTATGAGCGGCTGGTATTTCTTGTAAACGACAGTGGAATTGTATACGCCGAATGGGACTCTCCGTTGGAAATCGGCGATATTAGGGTGGATTCCTGCAAACTGTTGCCTTTTGCCGAAATACAGTCGATATTCGAAAAGATGATGCAGGTGATCTGGCAATACCAGTCTCAAGATTACCGGAACCTTACCTGCAATATTACGGAAGCCCGGTTGGAGCTGATGCGCGTGCTGGAACAGGGCTCTACGGAGAACGGACTGCTGATCCCCGTCTGGAACTTCTATGGCACGCGGCAGCGAACTTTTACAAATGGCGAGACAGACGAAACAATTCCCGGAGTCATGCTTTCCGTCAACGCTGTTACGGGGGCTGTTATAGATTCTGCCAAGGGTTACTGAACGGCTGAATGAAAAAAGCAGGCATGACCGCACAGGAAGCCGCCATGCCTGCTTTCCTATTGCCCAAAACCGCAGAAAAGAGACAAACCGCATGAAAAAGCTTTGCATGCCAGCCTCCGGCAGGCCATGCTGAGCCGTGGCTTTCTTACAGGCACTATAGGCACGGCGCTGTATATCGTCCTCGCAACATTCTTCTATCTGGCGTTTATCCTTATGCCACCTCCCTCGTCTGCATGCGGCAGAGCTTTATCGGCAACATGTGGTCGGAAACAGCAGCCATTCCGGGCTATTCCGGCGCGGGTCAGACCATAGACTTGCCCGCGTAAAATCGCTATAGATGCCCTTATTCTGAATGTTACAGATATTCGGTTGGAAAGTCTGTGCATTATAGAACAAAACGCCGATGAGCGGCAGGGCCTGCTTGTTCCTGTATGGAATTTTTACGGAACCAGAATACGGCAATCCGGAGAGAACCATGATACGAAAAGCAAAATGATATTGCTGTCGGTCAACGCTGTTGACGGCACGATCATTGACATAAGCAGAGGATACTAAGGATGCGGGAAAACTGAGATTCAATATATGGAAAGGGAATCCACATCATGCCTGCGGCGCTCACGACGCTTACGGTATTATCCGGGCGCCAAAAGACGCCGGATGAGGCCGTTGTTATGGGAAAAGGCGGCGGTCAGCTTGGAGAAAAGAGGCAGGACGCCGAGATTTCCGTATCGGAAATTTTACCGTGGCACAACAGGAGAATTGAGCGGATCACAGAGCGCGAAGCACCGCCCGTTCGCATTACCGCAGATGCAGACGCGCATCTCCCCCAAACGGGCAGTTTTCACTCCGCTAAAGTGCGGGCGCTTTATGACACGAGCAGCTCGTTTGCATAGCGGTTGAGCGCCTCGCAGGGCGCGTGCGCCGCCCGGTAGCCCACGCCGTCGATCACAAGGAACGGGCTGAACGCCACGATCTCCCGCTGCGTGCCGTCGGTCATGGTCAGGTGAAAGATGGCGGCCTGCCCGGCGTATTCGTCAAACGTCTGATCGGCGCGGTAGATTCGAACCTCGCGGAGCAGGGCCACGAGCCGCTCCAGATCCGGCGCTTCCGCCCCCTGGTCCGGCGGCGACAGGCGCACCGTGGCAAACGCGACCTGCGCCGCGTCAAGGCCGCGCAGCGGCCGCCGCCCGATGAGCAGCAGCGCCGCCGCGGCGCATACCAGCAGCGCGAGGCCGACCAGCGCGGCCGCGCCCCAGCGCCTGCGCCGCGCGCTGCGCGCCGTCCGTCCCGCTTCCGTTGCCCGTTCCATCATCATGCCCTCGCTTTCCCCGGCATTGCTTCCCCGGCGTTCCGTTCCGTGCGTCATCCCTCCGCGCGCCCGTCCGCGGCCGGCGGCTGCGAGTGCGCCTGCGCTTTGCCGCAGAGCGGGCCGCTGTAGCGCACATACACGTCGAAGCCGTCGTGCCGCGCCTGGCCGCCCTCTGCGGCGGTATACCAGTGCGTTTTGACGAGCGCCACCTCCGGCTCGGCGGCCGAGCGGTACACCTCCGCCGCGCCCGTGTTGCTCGCAAGCGCCCCGGACGGGACGGTGTCGTACCCGGAAAAAGCCGCCGTGCCCACGGAGGCGAAGCCCTCCGGGGCCGCGCCCGCAAGGCGCACGCCGTAGCGGTCCATCGCGCCGTCGCAGAGCGACTGCGCCGCGTCCGGCTCGGCCGCGGCGCAGTCCGCGCTCCAGAGCGAGATGTAGAGCGCGCCGTCGATGCAGAGCAGGTCGCGCCCGCGCAGCCGCTCGTCCACATAGCGGACAAAGGCCGTGCGCGTCCCGCCGTCCGCCGCCCCGTCCTGGCGCACCGGCTGACGGACGTACAGCAGGTACGGCGCATCCGGGTTCAGGTAGTACGGGCAGTCCGCCGCGCCGCCCGCGTCCGTCGTGCCCGATTGGGAAAAGCCCTCCGGCAGCGCGTCCAAAACGGTGGGGTGGGTGGACTCATAGTACCGGCGGCCGCCGGCGCTCACGCACGGCGGCGCGTCCGCCGCGCCGCCCGCGCTCCCCGCCGCGCCGCCGCTTTGCGGCTCCGGCCGGGCCGCCAGCGCCGGGAAGAGGACGGCGGCCAGCAGGCAGAGGCAGGCGGCCAGCGCGCCCCATTTCATAAGGCCGCGCCGCGCCGCAATCCCACGGTACTGGGCGGCCTGCTCGACGTAGGCGCCGTCGATCTCACCGAGTGCCTCGAACAGCAGCTTTGCGTTCACAGCAGCCCCTCCTTTTCCTCCAGATATTGCCGGAGCCTGCGGCGCAGGCGGACCAGCCGGACGGTGACCGCCTTTTCCGACAGGCCCACGGCCAGGGCGATCTCCCGGCAGGGGTCGGCGAACCAGTAGCGCCGCAAAAAGATCGCGCGGTTCTCAGCGGACAGCGTATCGAGGAAGCGCTCGATGGCGCGCGCCAGCTCCCGCGCGCCGACCGCGTCCTCCACGCCGCTGCGCGCATCCGGAAAGCTCTCGGAGAGCTCGGCGAGCGCCTCCGCGCCGGGACCGCCGCGCCGGGCGGCGTGCTTTTTCCAGTAGGCGTTGAGCGAGATGTTGCGCACGATCTTCGCCACAAAGGACAGCAGCGGATGCGGCCGCGCGGGGGGAATGGCGTTCCACACGCCCAGGTATGCGTCGTTGACGCATTCCTCCGCGTCCTGCCGGTCGTTCACGATGTGGAACGAAAGGCGGCGGCACAGCGCGCCGTAGCGGGCGTCCAGCTCGTGGATGGCCTGCTCGGACCGTGCGAAAAACAGGTCTATGATGCGCTCGTCGTCCATCGCGTCCCTCCTTTGCGGCTTCATGGAGATACTACGGTTTTGGCGGCCGATGCTACGCGCCGGAAAAAATTTTTTCCCGCGCCCGCGATGCGTGCGCGCGCAGAGGGCTCGTGGCGCGGACGGCCGCCCGGGCAGGGCGCGAGGGGAGGGGGGCTGCGCGCCGGGCGGCTGCCGATGGCGAGCGGGACGATGGCGGCGAACGAAAAACAGAGCGCGGGCGGGACGAGCGGTGCGGCCGGCAGCCGCCTTGCCGCGCGGGAGAGCCGCCGCCGGACGAGCAGCAGCTTGGCCGGCGCGGCGCAGTGGAGCAGGAAGCCCGGCGGGAGCGCCATCCGGACGCTTCCTTTTATAGATGAAAGAACTGCAAACGAAGGGCCCCGGCCGTCCCTGAAAACAGGATAGCACGGCCGCGCGGCGCCGTCCATGAAACAATCCGTGAACGGCTGCGCGCCGCATGATTATTTTTGCGCGGCGGGGCATACTACGCAGGAAAGCTGAAAAAAAGCGGGTGAACGCATGGCGACAAAACGGATGATCCTCTGGTGCGTATGCGCGGCGCTGCTGCTGATGATGCTGGCGCTGCTCATCATGCTGCTGCTGCGCACGCCGGGCGTGACGGGCAACGGCGTCCGCTTCGTGGCGGGCGGGTGGTTCCATGCCGGATGAGGGGCGCATCCGCCGGCCCGGCAGCACGCTGCACGGCGGCGGCGGCGCGGGCGTGCCCGGCGACCGGGAGACGCGCTACGCGGGCTATGACAGCAGCCGGGAGAGCAAGGAGTAACGGCGATGGAACGATTTGACGCAAAAGCCTATCAACAACGGGTCAACGAGCGCATCCCGCGCAGCAGGACGCTGCAAAGCTGCCTGCGCGCGTTCTGGACGGGCGGGCTGATCTGCTGCGTGGGCCAGGGCATCGGCGACGCGCTGCGCGCGCTGTTCGTGCTCACGGCCGAGGAGGTCGCCGCCTGGACGGCGATCCTGCTGGTGTTTCTGGGCGCGCTGCTGACGGCGCTGGGCGTGTACGACCGCATCGGCAAGTACGCCGGCGCGGGCTCCGTCGTGCCGATCACGGGGTTTGCCAACGCCATGGTCGCCCCGGCCATCGAGTTCCGCCAGGAGGGGCTGGTGACGGGCGTGGGGGCGAAGATGTTCTCCATCGCCGGGCCGGTGATCGTCTTTGGCGTGAGCGCGTCGGTGCTGGCGGGGCTGCTCTCGCTCCTGTTCGTCTGAAGGGAGGATGGCGCGCATGGCACACAGAAGAACGGGCAAGCGCACGCTGCTGTTCCCGTCGGCGCCGCATGTGCTCGCCGCGGCGTCGGTGGTGAGCGCGTTTGAGGACGCGGGGCCGCTCGGCGGCCGGTTCGACATCGTGCTCGACGACGACACCTGGGGCGAGGACAGCTTCGAGCGCGCCGAGTGCCGCATGTTCGAGGCGGCGGTGCGATTGGCGCTGCAAAAGGGCGGCCTGACCCCCGGACGGCTGGGCTGCCTGCTCGGCGGCGACCTGCTCAACCAGATCATCACGGCCAACTACGCCGCGCGCGCGCTCGAAACGCCGTTTCTCGGCCTCTATGGCGCGTGTTCGACCATGGCCGAATCGCTGCTGCTGGGCGGCGTGCTCGTGGACGCGGGCTATGCCGCAAGCGCGGCGTGCGTGGCGTCGAGCCACTTCTCCTCCGCCGAGCGGCAGTACCGCCTCCCGCTGGAGATGGGCGCCACCGCGCCGGAGACGGCGCAGCACACCGTCACGGGCGCGGGCTGTGCGCTGCTTTCGGCAGAGGCCGGCACGGGCGCGCAGTTCTCCCGCGTGCGCCTGCGCGCGGCGACGATCGGCCGCGTGGTGGACCTGGGCATCACGGACGCGAGCAACATGGGCGCGGCCATGGCCCCCGCCGCGTGCGACACGATCCTCACGCACCTTGCGGACATGGGGCGCGGCGCGGAGGCGTACGACCGCATCGTCACGGGCGATCTCGGACGCTTCGGCACGGAGATGCTGCTCTCGCTGTGCAAGGAGCGCGGCCTTTCGATCGCGGAGCGGCATATGGACTGCGGCAGCTGCATCTATGCCCCGGCGCAGGACGTCAAATGCGGCGGCAGCGGCTGCGGGTGCAGCGCGGTGACGCTCGCCGCGCTGCTGCTGGACGAGCTGGAGCGCGGGCGCACGCGGCGCATCCTGTTCCTCGCCACGGGCGCGCTGCTCTCGCCCACGGCCGTGCTGCAGGGGGAGAGCATCCCCGGCATCGCGCACGCCGTCGTGCTGGAGCGGGAGGCGTAGGCATGGAACCGCTGCTGTATCTCAAGGCGTTCGCCGTGGGCGGGCTGCTCTGCGTGGCGGGGCAGCTGCTGCTCTCCCTCACGCGGCTCACGTCCGCGCGCGTGCTGGTGCTGTTCGTCACGCTCGGCGTCGTGCTCGGCGCGCTGGGCTGGTATCAGCCGCTGGTGGAGTTTGCCGGCGCGGGCGCGACCGTGCCGCTCACCGGCTTTGGCAACACCCTCGCGCGCGGCGCGCTGCAGGGCGCGCGGGCGCACGGCGCGCTCGGCGCGTTCCTTGGCGGGCTGCGCGCCTCGGCGGGCGGCATCGCCGCGGCGATCCTGTTTGGCTATCTCTTTTCGCTGCTGTCGCGCTCGCGCACCAAATGAAAAGAATGCCGGCCGGCGGTGATCCGCCGGCCGGCAGGGCGCGCGCTGCGCGTCAGCCGATCTTTTCGATCTTCACGGAGCTGACCAGGAAGCGGTAGCCCGCCTCCTCAAAATAGCGGTGGGCGCGCAGGTCCGCGTTGTATTCGGCGCCGGACTTCCAGGCGAACACGTCGACGCGCCTGCCCGCGCGCTGTTCGAGCGTGCGCTTGGCGTCCACGATCTCGCGCCGCAGCGCCTCGGCGGACACGTCCGGCGAGAGGGCGATGTGGCTGTCCGTATGGCAGCAGATCTCATGGCGCGCGGCGATGCGGCGGATCTCCTCCCAGCTGAGCGCATAGCGCCCGTCGGGATACTGGCCTTGCTGCACGTCGGCCAGATCGTGCGAGAGCGTGTAGGCATGCTGCTGCTGCGCCGGCGTGTCGATGAACCCGCACGGGATGAAGAACCAGCCGCAAAAGCCGTATTGCTCCAGCAGCGGCAGCATCACGTCGTACTGGTTGCGCAGCCCGTCGTAGAGCGCGATGATCAGGCCCGGCTTGTCGTAGGGCCATTTGCGCGTCTCATAGAAGCGGTTGAGCGCGTCCGCCGTCACCGGGCAGAAGCATTTGGCGTAGGCGGAGAGCTCGCGCTCAAAGCGCGCCGCGTCGGCCGGGGCGGTGTTGTGGTACTTGACCACGCGGATGAACGAATTGGTGACCAGGTAGCGGAACATCTCCAGCGTCCGCCGGTCGCGCGTCAGATATTCGGCAAATTTTTTGATATCGAGATTACTCATGCTGCGCCTCCTCCTGCGCCTGTTCCGGTTCCGCCTGCGCCGCGTCCGCATAGAGGCGGATGAGCGCGGAGTGGGTCTTGAGCTCCGGCTCGTCGCCCTCCGCCTCGGGCGGGAGGCTCAAAAAGCAGTGCGACGCCAGCGCGCGCACCGCGCGCTCGATGGGCGCCTCGTCCGCCGCGTCCGCGTCCTCCTCCTGTTCGTAGAGGTTGGCGTAGATCGCCGTGCCCACCGCCAGCAGCAGGCCCATGGACGGGTCCGCCTCCGGCGATTCGCACGGGTCCTTGTCCCACAGGCCGAAATCCTCCAGCCCCAGGTACAGCGGCACGCCGATCTCCTCCGGGTTCTCCTCGCGGCAGCGCAGGATGCGCTCCTTGAAGGAGCTCAGCTCGTCGGCGCCGATGCGGCGGAACACGTCCTCGATGGAATCGTCCACGCCGTCGCTGTCGTAGAAGTCGAGCTGGTCGAGGTTCCACGCGGCGATGCGCGCGCGCACGCGCCGCGAGATGAGCAGCGCCACGAGCATGCACAGGCACTCGCTCACCAGGAACGAGATCCACACGCCCTGCGTCCCCCAGAAGAAGGCGCACACGAACACCGAGAGCACCGGCGCGAAGATGCCGCGAAGGAGCGAGAGCCAGAACGCCTCCGACGTGGCCTGCACGGCCTCGAAGTACACGTTCAGCGCGACGGTCACGCCCGTGGCCAGGTAGCACGGGAACACGATGCGGATGCCCAGCCGGCTCATGGCCAGGAACGACGGATCGGTCGAATCGACGAAGATGCGGATGAGCAGGTCCGGCCACAGCTCGCCGATGAGCACGTACACGCCCATCACGCCGATGGCCGTGAGCACGCCGGTGCGCAGGAAGGCGCGCACGCGGTGGTTCTTGCCGGCGCCGTCGTTGATGCTGATGAGCGGCTGCATGGTCTGCGAGACGCCGTTGAGCGTGTTGAGGATGATGGTGCCGAAGTTGGCCACCACGCCGTACGCCGCCACGGCCGTCTCGCCCGCGCCCGGCAGCGCGACGAGGATCATGTTGATCACCAGCACGATCAGCGCGCCGGCCACCTCGCGCAGGCAGCTGGACGAGCCGACGCGCAGGATGCCGCCCAGCTCGCGGAAGTCGGGCCGGCACCGCCACAGGTGCAGCCCGGAGCTTTTGCGGAACGTGGCGCAAAAGAGGATGACGCTCGTGACGACCAGGCCCACGCCGTTGGCCACCGACGCGCCGGGCAGCCCCCAGCCCAGCAGCGTGATGAGCACCACGTCGAGCACGACGTTGAGCAGCGTGCCCGTGATGTTGGCGATGGTGGACAGGCGCGGCGCCTTGTCGTTGTTCAAAAACGCGATGAAGAACGTGCTGTACAGGAAGAACGGCGCGAGCACGAACACATAGCGCAGGTAGTCGATGGTGCCCTGGCGGTAGCTGCCCACCGCGCCGAGGAACGTTGCCAGCGGCTCGAGGAAGGTCAGGCCGCATACGGAGATGAGCACGCCCGTGAGCGTGCAGGACACCAGCGCCGCGCCGTAGATGCGCCGCGCGCGCGGCTCGTCGCCCTCGCCGAGGCAGCCGGAATAGCGGTTCGCGCCGCCATAGCCGAACAGGTAGCCGAGCGCGTAGAGCAGGCCCGTCACCGGGACGGCGACGTTGAGCGAGGCCAGACCCATCTCGCCGACGCTCTGGCCGACGCAGATGGTGTCCACCAGGAAGTTGAGCGAGATGATGACCGACCCCGGTATGGTCGAAAACAGGTAACGCCAAAAAAGCTTGCCGGTGTTATCCGACAAAAGATCCAGTTTCATGATGGGAACCTCCGTTTCGTCGTCTGCTGCGTTGGATCAGGCGGCAAACGGCGGACGGGGGCAGCACTGGAAATAGTTCTTTCCGGCCGGGCAGAAGCGCACGACCGGCGCAAACGCCCGCTTTACGGCAGCGTGAACAGGCCCCGGCAGATATGCCCGCGCCCTGTGGGAAGCGCCATGCAGTCAAGCGTAACCGTTTTGCTCGATGCGGGAGGACCGCCGGGTGAGAAACAGCGAGTGATGGGTGGGGGTGAAGATTTCGCGGCATCCGCGGCGCGCCGGGATGCGTTTGACCGTAAACATAAAAATCCTTTCTTCGCCGGTATTTCCGCGGCCGGGGCGCCGGACACGCGGATCCGTCTATCATGGTAGCCCATCGCGCGCCGCTTGTCAACCCCGCCGGCGGTGCCTGCACGGCGGAAAACCCGGGCAAATCGAGCGTTTGAAGCGGCAAACGCAGGGACCTCGCCGGCATGCCGCACGGGCCGGGGCGGAGCAGCCATGCCGCGCAGGCAGGCGCGCACAGGCAGGGGCGCGCGGCCGCGCCATTGACGCCCGCGCAAAGCGGCGGACGCCCCGCCCGGCGCCCCGGCGGCATCTTTCGCCTTGCGCCGCGCGCGGGCGGTATGATAGAATAACGTATCTCCCCCGCGCAGGCGGCGGTTCGGACGGAACGGCGATGCACCGCAAACAGAACGGCTACAGGAGCATACACGGCAAGCTTTTGAACGCGCTGATCTTCTCGTGGTGCCTGTGCATGCTGTTTTTTGCGCTGTATTACCTGCTCTCCACGCGCGCGGACGCGTTCCGCCAGTACGAGCGGCGCACGCGCGCCGACGCGGAGGTCACCGCCACAAACATCGACTATTATCTGGGCAACACCGTTTCCGCCACAAAATCCATCTATTTTGACCAGCAGCTGCTCCAGCGCGTCATGGCGGATACGGCCGGCTACCAGACCACCGAGGTGCGGCGCGACCTGTTCACCTACCTGCACACCATCAGCCTGACCATGCCCTACGCCGAGCAGATCTATCTGGCCATCCCGCGCCAGGGCGTCTCCGTGCTGTACATCCCGTCCACGCTGCGCCTCTCGTTCAACGCGGATGAGCCGTACTCGCTCGAGGAGCCCATCCGCATGCTCACGCTGTACGATACGTATCTGCAGCCCACGCACGAGATGGATACCTACGGGCACATCGTCTCCTTTTCCACGCCCACGGAAAAGACGCTCGTGTTCACCATCTGGCTGCCGATCTCCAACATCCCGTGGTCGCTCGCGTCGGAGGCGTACGTGGCCATCGACATCCCGCTCGAGTTCATCATGAACAATTGCCAGATCGACGAGGAGAACGGCGAGCTGGTCTACATCGTGGACAGCAGCGGCTTCATCATCGCCTCCAACCTGCCGGAGGCGGTCATGCAGAACGCCGACGCGCTCGACCTGCCGCCGGGCATCCTCGACGAGGAGACGTCCATCGTCAGCGGCAGCAGCATCTACGCCATGGCGGAACTGCAGTCGGAGCACTTTGCGGACTGGAGCGTGGTGCGCGCCACGCCCCTGCCCAATGTCTACAGCCTCTCCTGGAGCCAGACGCTCGTGCTGGTGCTGGTGTTTGCGCTGGGCCTTGGCGGGCTGCTGGCGTTCAACGTGTTCCAGATCTCGCGCTACACGCGCCCGCTGGTGCAGCTCACGCGCTTTATGCAGGCGCAGCTTGCCTCGGGCGAATGGAGCAGCCGCCTGCGCCTGTCCGACTACATCCGCTATTCGCGCAACGACGAGATCGGCACGCTCGTGCAGGTGTTTGAGACGATGCTCCAGCAGATGCACGGCTTTACCGTGCGCCAGTACGAGCTGGAGCTGGCCAACACGGAGTCCACGCTCAAGATGCTCCAGGCGCAGATCAACCCGCATTTCATCTATAACACCATCCAGTGCTTTGCCACCAACGCGCTGCGGCGCGAGGACCTGCGCCAGTACCAGCTGCTGACGAGCTTTGGCAAGATGCTGCACTATTCGATGATCACCGACCCGCCGATGATGCCGCTCGACAGGGAGGTCGAGTATGTGCAGCGCTACCTGTCGCTGCAATCGATGCGCTTTGACCGCGAGATCGAGCTGCACATCGACGTGGCGCCGGATGCGGCGCATGTGATGATCCCCAAGCTGACCATCCAGCCGCTTGTGGAGAACGCGGTCGTGCACGGCCGGCTGTTCCAGAAGGAACGGGCGCTGCTGCGCCTTTCGGCCCGCGTGGAGGCGGAATGGCTCTTCGTCGCGGTGGAGGACAGCGGCGCGCCCATCCCGCAGGCGCGGGTGGAGGAGCTGACGGCCATGATGGACGAGCTGCGCGAGCGCTTCCGGAGCGACCGGCATTACCAGGCCGATCCGGCGGCGGGCGGCGGCGGGGAATACGCCAGCATCGGCGTGCGCAATGTGTTCACGCGGCTGATGCTGTTCTTTGGCGAGTGCGATTTTACCATCGCGCCGAACGAGCTGGACGGCACGACCGTCCGCTTCTCCATCCCGATCCTGATGAACACGCGCCGCGCAGACGGCCAAGGCGAGGAGGACGCCGCACAGCAGCCATGAAGGTCCTGATCGTAGACGACGAAAAGCATGTGGCGGAGGCCATCCGCCTGCTGATCCCCTGGGAGGAGTACGGCGTGACGGAGGTCGATACGGCGCAGGACGTCGCGCAGGCCGTCCGCCTGCTCGACGAGAAGCGCCCGGAGATCGCGTTTGTGGACGTGGTCATCGGCGACCGCGACGGCAGCGAGATCCTCAGCCACATCAACGCCCGCCGCTACGGCACCAAGGTCATCTCCGTCTCGGGGCACGATGACTATCAATACGTGCGCGCGATGTTCCTGCTGGGCAGCATCGACTATCTGCTCAAGCCGCTGGAGCCGGAGGACGTGCTGCGCTCGCTGCAAAAGGCCATCGCGCTGGTGCGCTCGGAGCAGCCGCGCACAGAGGGCGCGTTCGGCATCGACCAGATGGGCAAGCAGCTCTTCCCCGACCGCGTGCACGGCCTGCTGCGCAAGCTCTTCTCGGAAAAGCTGCGCGCCGTGGCCTATGAGGAGCTGTGCCGCGTCAGCCGCAACATCGCTTCGGCGAGCGAGTGCGTCATCCTCCACGGCGACGGGATGCTGCTGCCGCTGCATGTGAGCGGCTATCCGCTGCGGCTGAGCGCGTTTTTGAACGAATTGCAGGCGCGCCTGGAGGCGGCCAACTGCGGCACGCTCTTCCAGCACAGCTCGCCCGCGCCGGATGTGATCGTGCTGCTGTACGCCTCGCTCGAGCAGGGCGTGGCGCTGGTGCGCGGCGCGCTCGAGCAGCTTGCCGCGTCCGGCCCGCCGCTCACGCTCGGGTGCAGCGCGCGCTGCGCCTTTCCCGGCGCGATCGACGCCGCGGCCCGGCAGGCGGTGCTGGCGGCCGGGGCGGCCGGCTTTGGCGAGCATGCGGTGATCGTGCCCTACCGCGAGGACATGGAGCCGCTGCCCTACCCGTCCGATTACCGGCTGGAGAACCAGATGCTCTCGGCCTTCCTCGTCGGCAGCGCATTGCAGCTCAATGAGGCGGCGAGCGCCTGGACGGCCGCCGTGGCCGCCGCGCTGCCGCAGACGGCCGGCGCGCTGCACATGCTGCGGCGCGTCTATCTGGGCTTTTACCAGAAGCTCAAGTTTTACTGCCCGGCGCAGGAGGCTTCCGCCGTGCAGGAGGCGGCTGACCGCAGCGCCGCGCTCGCGTCGTTCCTGGCGGGCAGCTGGGCGCAGACGGTGCACAACCTTGCGTCGTTCTTCATCGAGCGCATCCTGGCGCTGCAGGAGCTCAACAAGCAGCAGCCCGGCAGCCGGCCGGACACGATGCAGCTGGTGGCCGCCTTCCTTGAGAGCAACTACAGCCAGAAGATCACCCAGCAGGACCTGGCGGACCTGTTTTATCTGAACAAGGATTACCTGTGCCGCCGCTTCAAGCAGGAGTACGGCGTGAGCATGATGACGTACCTGGCCGGCATCCGCATCAGCAAGGCGCAGGAGCTGCTCTCCGGCACGGCGCTGCACTACCAGCAGATCGCCGAGGCGGTCGGCATATCCGCCAGCAAGTAATTTGCGCGCCAGTTCAAGCAGAAGACGGGCATGACCCCCGCCGAATACCGCGCCCGCAACGGCCGGTAGGCCGCGCGGGCGTCCCGCCCCGGCGCTGCGGCGCCGGTTTTTTTCATGCGCTTGCGAAACGATTTTACAAACATTTTGCCGGGGGTGTGAACGATCTTGACAAAAGGTCAATATTTTCCCCCCGCATAGGTCGGGATTTTGGGTTTGCAAGCGGGGGAGGGGACGGTAAAATGAAATTACAGTTGAGGTTTCAAAACGACCCGCATATTGCAGGCACACCCCGCCGGACGGCGGCATCAAGATCGAACAGATAAACGGAAAACGGGAAAATGGAAAAAAGCGATTGTAAAACAGATGCTTCTTCGCGCAGGAACAAGCGGCTTGTCCTGACGATCCGGCAGCAGCGCTTCATCGACGGGGCGGTGTTCATCGGGCCGTCCTGCGTCATGTTCGTGCTGCTGTTCCTCATCCCGGTCGTGAGCGAATTCCTGTATTCGTTCACGAACTGGAACGGCGTCGACCCGACGTTCGACATCCTCTGGTTCGCCAATTACCGGCGCGCCTTCCAGGACGGGACGTTCTGGACGTCCATGTGGTTCACGGTGAAGTTCTCCGTGTGCGTGGTGGTGGCGTCCAACGTGCTGGCCTTCTTCTGGGCCTACATCCTGTCCAAGGACATACCGTTTCGCAACTTCTTCCGCGCGGCCATCTACGTGCCGCGCATCATCGGCGGCGTTATCCTGGGCTATCTGTGGCGCTTCATCTTCCAGGAGGCGTTCGTGCAGTTCGGCAACGCGACGGGGCTTGCCTGGTTCGCGCAGGATTGGTTCACCACGCCGGAGTCCTCGTTCTGGGCGCTGGTCATCGTCATGACGTGGACGCTGTCGGGCTACCTGATGCTCATCTACAGCGCGGGCCTCTCCTCCATCGACCGCGGGTATTACGAGGCGGCGACCATCGACGGCGCGTCCAAGCTGCGCCAGCTCAAGGATGTGACGCTGCCCATGATGCGCGCGACCATCACGCGCTGCCTGTTCATCGCGATCAACTGGGCCATGTGCCTGTATGATACGAACATCTCCCTCACCAGCGGCAACCCGTTCCGCAGCTCCGAGGGCGTGACGATGAACATCTACCAGACGGCGTTCCGCAGCAAGCAGATCGGCTACGGCTCGGCCAAGTCCATGATCTTCGTGGTCATCCTCGTGGCCATCGCGTTTGCGCAGATCCGCCTCACTTCCCGTAAGGAGGTGCAGCTGTAATGAAAACGCGCGACCGCATCGATACGGCCATCCGGCTGATCCTGATCACCATCACCTGCGTGATCATCTTCGTCCCGCTGTACCTGGTGATCCTCAACTCCTTCAAGCCCTACCCGGAGATCGCCGCGGACATCGGCGCTTGGCCCATCGAGCCGACGCTGGAGAACTACGCCGAGGCGTGGCGGCGGCTGAACTTCCCCAACGCGCTCAAGAATACGCTGATCATCACGATCTTCTCGTCGATCGGCCTGGTCGTGTTCACCGGCATGACGGGCTACTGGATCGAGCGGCGGCGCAGCAGGGTCACAAAGCTCTTCAACGTGCTCATCCTCAGCTGCATGTGCGTGCCGTTCCAGGGCTTCATGATCGCCTACGCGCAGATGATCGGCAAGCTCGGCCTGAGCGGCCACCTGTTCGGCGTCATCCTCAGCTTCTGGGTGTTCTCCATGCCCATGTCGGTGTTCCTCGTCAGCGGCGCGGTCAAATCGGTGCCGCTGGAGATCGAGGAGGCGGCCCATATCGACGGCTGTTCCGCGTTCGCCACGTTCTGGCGCATCGTGGCGCCGCTGATCAAGGGCACGCTGTTCACGGTCGTCTCGCTGGAGGTCATCTACTTCTGGAACGACTACCTGATGACGCAGTTCATCCTGACCAAGCCGTCCTCGCGCACGATCCAGATCGCCATGCAGTCGCTCTTCAACGAAGCGTTCTTTGCCTGGGATACGGCCGTGGCCGCCGTCGCGCTGTCCATCCTGCCGCTGTTCATCTTCTTCCTGATCGCGCAAAAGCAGGTGCTCGAGGGCGTGACCGCCGGTTCGGTCAAGGGCTGACGCGGCGGGACGAGAAGCAAGGAATATCAGTTTGGGCGCTTGCGCCCGAAAACAAAAAAGAAGGAGAAACGGAACATGAAAAAACTGCTTGCCCTCATTCTGGCGGCGGTGCTGGCGATCGGCATGGTCGCCTGTACCACGACGCCGGCAACGGATGAGCCGGGCACGGCGCCCGAAGCCGACGGTTCGGAAGAGGTCGACCTCTCCGCACAGCCGGCGGGCTCCATCACGCTGCGCGTGCAGATGTCCCTCGGCCAGTGGACCGACAACTTTGACACCCTGATCGAGTCCTACATGGCCGAGCATCCCGAGATCGCGGCCATCGAGGCGAACTTCCCCTCGAGCGACGTGGGCGAGGAGCTGCTGCTGGCGGCCCTCAACGCCGGCGAGCTGCCGGACATCATCGGCATGGCGTACGGCTACGGCATGGAGCAGTGGTGGCAGTACTGCGTGGACCTGAGCAGCGGCTGCCCGGCCTATGACCTGCTCACCGAGGAGCAGAAGCCGCTCGGTACCTGCGGCGATTATGGCATGATCATCATGCCCATCTACGTGGAGGGCACCGGCATCCTGTACAACATGCGCCTGCTGGAGGAGGCCGGTTGGACCACCACGCCGCAGACCCGCGACGAGCTGCTCCAGCTCTGCAAGGACCTGACGGATGCGGGCATCACGCCGTTCATGCATCAGTGGTCCGAGACGTACCTGAACCTGCTCAACTGGGTCGGGCCGACCTGGCTGGCGGCCAAGGAGAACCAGGGCCTCGACTTCCTGAACGCCATGCTCGCGGGCGAGGACATGAACCTCTCCGAGGATGAGGACTGGAACGCGTTCCTCGATACGTACGAGCAGATCCTGATCCCGTACGCGCAGGAGGGCGCCATCGCGACCGACAAGTGGACCGCCCGCAACGCGTTCTTCCTTGAGGAGTGCGCCATGCTGGTGGGCGAGGGTTCCTGGGAGACGCCGAACATCGCCGAAAGGAACCCCGACCTGCTCGACTATGTGAAGCAGGACCTGCTGCCGATCTACAACGAGGCGGACAAGAACATGATGCAGCTGCAGACCATCAGCGCCTCCGTCACCGACAGCGGCGACCCGGTGCGCGTCGCGGCCGCGAAGGACTTCCTGAGCTACATCGTCTCCTCCGAGGAAGCGCGCGTGTGGCACCAGGAGCTGATGGGCAACCCGACCTCCATCACAACGCTCGAGGCCTCCGATAACATGCCCAAGCTGGCCGTCGACGTGGTCAACGTCATGAAGGAAGGCCGCGGCGCCGAGTCCATGTTCGAGTGGATGCCGGTCAACATGCATCCCGACCTGGAGCAGGCGTGGGCGATGTTCGTCGCCGGCGAGTATGACCGCGATCAGTTCACCGAGCGCTACGAGCAGATCTTCAAGGATTACGCCGCCGGCCTGTACGGCTGAGCCGCGCCTCTAAGCTGAACGACAGCGGCCTGGCGCGGCAGACATGGCGGGCCAGGCCGCATTTTGAGAAAGGAAAGGCACATATGACGTACGTATATTATGACGACAGCCACATCCGCAACTACAAGGACGGCGTAGACGTCATCGAGCTGTTCCCCGGCTCCCATGACGAGGTTCGCTCGTTCAAGTATTTCCTCAAGGCCGGCACCATCCTCAAGCCCGAGAAGTATGCGACCGAGAGCGTGCTCTACCTGTTTGGCGGCAAGGGCGAGGTCATCCTCACCGACGATGAGAAGACCCGCGTGGTCAACACCGTCGCCTTCTATGCGCCGGATTATGACCGCACCAACTATACCATCCAGGCCGTCACCGACGCCGAGTTCGTCATGGTGCGCGCCAACATGGACTCCGACGATATCGAAAAGCGCGGCGGCGCGTGCCTGCACCTGCCGTGGTTCCGCACCGAGGCGCAGTGCGACCGCTACGATCAGGACTGCAAGACCCCGCGCACGATCTCGCGCACGGTGCTCTATGGTGAGTTTGACCGCCTGGGCCGCCTGACCGCGGGCATCTGCGAGGCGTCCGACTGCGCGGGCACCATCGAAAAGGGCCATCCCGAGGTGCACCAGTGGAACTACTGCCTCAACGACGCCAACTACCACATGACCGTCGGATCCGGCGCCGAGGCCGTCACCTACCAGCGCAAGGCCGGCGATTTCGATTTCATCCCCGCCGGTCCGGACCATACGCTCTATGCGGGCGTCGGCGAGAAGGTCCACTATGTGTGGGTGGAGTTCAACGTCAACAAGAGAGGCAAATAAGGGGGCTGTCGAATCATGCAGTATCAGTATGTGTGCAAGGCGGATGTCCAGAAGAAGTACGACGCGAACGGCGTCTCCGTCATGGAGCTGCCGCTGGACGCCGATTTTCCCGAGATCCAGAGGAACAATATCCATTTTTACCGCTACAACCTCAAGGCCGGCGCGACCGTCCATCCCCCGCTGTACAACGATTCGATCGTGCTGCTGATCTTCAACGGCAAGCGCGCGTTCGTCACCTGCGGGTGCGAGTCCTACCATGTGACCGAGCCGGCGTTCTTCATCCCGGACTTTGATAAGACCGCGTACACCGTCGGCGCCGCGGAGGATGTGGAGTTCATCATGGGCGTGTTCGGCATGAACGCCTACGATAAGAGCCATTACCTCAAGTGGCACAAGACGCTGCCCTTCTTCAAGCTCTATTCCGACGGCGTCGAGTACGACCAGGTCGACTGCAAGAAGCCGGGCACGCGCTCCTGGTCGATCCTCCAGGGCGAGCAGCTGGGCCATGTGACCATCGGCGTGGTGCGCGCCGTCGGCTCCGGCACGGACGAGAAGGGCCATCCGTTCGTCCACCAGTGGAACTACATCCTGGGCAACGCGGACTTCACCCTCGATGTCGAGGGCGACACCGACGAGCAGCGCCCGGGCGACTTCTCGTTCATCCTCGCCGGCAAGGACCACAAGCTGGTCGCCAAGCCGGACAAGGAAGTCTTCTACACCTGGGTGGAGTATTCCACGCTCGAGGACCTCACCGAGTACGGCGAGATCAGCCTGCAGAATCTGCCGCGCGCCGAGTTTGACAAGAAGCTCGACGAGCTCGTGCAGAAGGAAGCGCTCAAGTGGAAGAAGTGATCCGTTTCTGCTGAACCATCCGTAAGGAAGCGCAGGCCGCGATCAGAAGTGTTTCCACCTTCCGGTTGCGGCTTGCGTTTTATCACCCCGCCGTATGGCGGGGCAGCCCCCTGCGGCGCACGCGCCGCAAGCAAGTAAAATCATGACAGGTGTTTTTCTCGTGCTGCTCTCCTCGTTCCTCTACGGGGTGGAGCCCACCGTGCGCCAGCTGGCCGTTTCCGGCGGCGGCGTGGCGCCGGTCACGTCGCAGGCGGTGAGCTACGCGTTTTTGCTGGCGTATACGCTGCTGTACTGCCTGCTCACGCGCAGCTCGCTGCGCATCGGCCGGCGGGATACGCTGTTCTTGCTGGGCGTGGGGGCGCTCGGCAGCGGCGTGCCGGCCATCCTGCTCGTGCTGGCCTACCAGTATATGCCCGTGGGCTGCGCGACGGTGCTGCATTTTCTCTATCCGACGGTCGTGTGCGCGGCGTCGGCGCTGATCCTGCACGAGCGGCTGAGCGGGTTTCATCTGCTGGCCGTGGTGCTGTCGATCGCGGGACTGGCGTGCATCAGCCTGACCTCGTTTGAGGCGTCGGCCACCGGCATCGTGCTGGCGGTGCTCTCGGCGCTTGCCTATGCGTTCTATCTGCTCGCGCTGGGCCGCCGCCCGTGCGGCGGGGTCCCGCTGCCGGTGCGCATGTTCTATGTGTTTGTGGGCGGTGCGGCCATTACGCTGGCGCTGCTGCCGTTTTTCGGACCGGTGGAGCTGCCGCCCGCCGGCGCGGCCGGTGCGCTGGCGCTGGCGGGGCTGCTCAGCATGGCCGCGGCCGGGATGCTGCTGGCCGGGCTGCGGCGGCTCAGCAGCACGACGGCGGCGTTTTTCTGCCTGCTGGAACCGGTGACGAGCGTTGTGCTGAGCACCGTCGTGTTCCGGTATGATTTTACGGCCGTCATGATCGTCGGGTGCGCGCTCATCGGCGCGTCCATGCTGTGCGTGTGCGCGGCGGACCTGCGCGCGGCGCGGCGGAAGGAGGCGCGCGCATGACGCTGCTGGGCGTGCTGTTTGTCGCGCTTTCCTCCATGCTGTACGGGGTGCAGCCGACCGTGCGGCAGCTCATCGTGACGCAGGACGGCGCCACGCCTGCGCAGGTGCAGCTCATCAGCAGCGCGTTCACGCTGCTGTACATGCTGCTCTACTGCGCCGCGCGCAGGCGGTCGCTGCGCATCGGGCTGCGGCCGGCGCTGCTGCTCGTGTTCATCGGCGCGGTGGGCAGCGGGCTGTGCTCGCTGCTGCTGGTGCTCTCGTACCAGTACATGCCGGTGGGCATGTCCACGGTCATCCATTTCCTGTATCCGACGATCGTGTGCCTCGCCTCGGCCGTGCTGTACCGCACGCGCCTGCGCGCGGCGCACGTGCTGGGCGTGGCGCTCTCGGTGGCGGGGCTCACGCTCGTGGGCTGGGGCGCGGCCGGGACGACGTTCACCGGCGTGGTGCTCTCGGCGCTCTCGGGCGTGACGTTCGCCTTCTACGTGCTGGCGATGGAGCGCTCCGGCGCGGGCAGGCTCGACCCGTTTGTGCGCATGGTCTATGTGGCGGGCGGCTGGATCGCCGTGTCGCTCGCAGGCGTGGCGGTGCTGGGCGGGTCGATCCCGCTGGAGGCGGGGACCGTCGCGGCGCTGGGCGCGGACGCGATGATCACGGCCGGCGCGGCGCTGCTGCTGTTGCTGGGCCTTTCGCGCATCGGCAGCACGATGACCGCGTTTTAGAGCCTGCTCGAGCCGGTTACGAGCGTGACGCTCAGCGCCGTCGTGTTCCACGACGACGTGACGCCCGCCACGCTGGCCGGATGCGCGGCCATCCTCGCCGCGATCGTATGCGCGAGCCTGGGCGACCGGCAGAACCGCCTGCCGCAGCCGGAAAAGCGCGGCGCGGCAGGGGCGGCGGACGGCTGTGCATCGCAGGCGGACGGCATGGAAAAAGAGGAAAGCCGCGCGGCACAGGAGAAAAGCGGCGCGGCAGGGGCCCAGGACGGCATGGCACGGGCACAGGAGGAGGGCGGCGCGGCCGCGGGGAGGTAGCGCATGAATCTGTTCTCTCGGGACAGGCAGTACATCGACATGCTGGCGGGCAGCCCGGTGCGGCTGATTGCCCGCTTCTCGCTGCCGCTGATCGTGGGCAACCTGCTCCAGCAGCTCTACACGTTTGTGGACGCGGCGGTCATCGGCCGCTACGTGGGCGTGAATGCGTTCGCCGCCATCGGCTGCACGGGCTGGATCGTGTGGTGGATCAATTCCGCCGCGCGCGACTGCTCCAACGCCATCTGCATCGCCGCGTCCATCCGCATCGGCAACCGCAATTATGATGAATTCCGCCGCATCCTCGCCAACGGCGTGATGATGGCCGCCGCGCTCACCGCGCTGGCGATGCTGGTGCTGCTCGGCGGGCTGGACCTCTCGCTGCGCCTGCTCAACGTGCAGATGGAGATCTATGACGACGCGCGCGCGTACCTGATGGTGCTCGTGCTCGCCATCCCCGCGACGATGACGTTCCACGTGGCGGGCGCGCTGCTGCGCGCGGCCGGCAACAGCTCGGTGACCTCCGCGGCCATGACCGCCGCCACGGTGATGAACATCGCGCTCGACCTGGTCTTCGTGCTCGCGTTCCACTGGGATGTGATCGGCGTGGCCGTGGCGACGCTGCTGGCGCAGGCTGCGGCCATGACCGTCGCGCTGCTGGCCGCGCGGAAAAACCCGCTGTTCCATACGCAGCGCGCGCACTGGCGGCTGGACGGCCGCCTTATGGGCGAGATGCTGCGCCTGCTCGCGCCGATGATGCTCAACAGCCTCGTCATCACCTTCGGCGGGCTGTATGTGCAGCAGGCGGTCAACGCCATCGGCACGCACTTTACCGCGGGCGTGGAGGTTGGCGGCAAGATCTTCAGCCTGCTCGAAGCGGTCATCATGGCCGTGCAGACGGGCGCGAGCGTGTTCGTCGGGCAGAACCTGGGCGCGTCGCAGCCGCACCGCATCCGCTCGGGGCTGCGCCGCATCGTGCTCTTTTCGCTGCTGCTCACGCTCGGCATGATCGCGCTGGGGTGGCTCTTTGGCGGTTCGCTGATCCGCTTCTTCCTCTCAAGCCGCGATCCGGCGCTGTTCGAGGCGGCGTACGCGGTCGCGCTGCGCAACGCGCTGTTCCTGGTCACGGGCATGGTCATCATGACGCCGATGTACCTCTACCGCGCGTCGCTGCAAACCATCGGCCACCCGAACTATGCCATGATCGCGGGCGTATTGCAGGTGTTCGCGCGCATGGGCACGGTGGAGCTGCTGGTGCGCTTTTTCGGCAACGACGCCATCTTCTTTGCGGATGTGTTGGCCTGGACGGTCTCGCTGCCGGTGGTCGCCATCCCGTTTGGCGTGTACATGCGCCGCCTCTGCCGGGAGAAGGAGCGGGAAACCGCTTTGCAGGCGCAGGCGGATGGTGTATAATTATACACACGCATATTTATGCACGAGACGATTTGTGAAACGGAGGCGCACATCCGTCCATGAGCGGCATCTTCCATGCGGAATCCGGCCTGATGCGCGGGATGGGCCGCATTGCGGACCTCATCATCCTCAACCTGCTCACGCTCCTGTGCTGCCTGCCGGTGGCGACCATGGGCGCGGCGTTGGCGGCGCTGCTCTCGAGCGTGCGCGACATGGTCAACGACGTAGGCGGCGGCGGCACGGTAAGGCTGTATTTTCGTCATTTCCGGCAGGATTTCCGTCAGGCGACGAAGCTGTTTTTGCCGCTGCTGCCGCTGTTTACGCTCGTCGCGCTCGGCGGCTACCTGCTGCTGGTGCAGCCCGGCGCGCAGCCCCCGCTTGCGCTCACGGCGCTGTACCTGCTGGCGGCGTTCTTCATCGCCGGCACGGCGCTGATGGCCTTCCTGCTGTTCGTCAATTTTGAAAACACGCTCGCGGCCACGCTGCTCAACGCGGCGCGGCTGGTCGTGGCCCGGCTGCCGCAGGTGCTGCTGGCGGTGCTGCTGTGCTACTGGGCGCCGCTGGTGTTCCTCCTCTCGCCGCTGGTCTTTCTCTGGCTGTTCATCGTGCTGCTGCTGTGCGGGCTCTCGGGGCCGGCGTTTGCCGTGACGCTGCTGTTCCGCCCGCTCATGCGCCGCCTCGCCGGCCCGCAGGCAAAGGACGGGGAGGAATCCTGACGCCGCCGCGCCCCGTGCCGGGGCGCTTTTTTGGCCGCGGCCGTGGCGCATGGACGAGCGGCTGTGGTATACTGAATCGATGGGCGGGTTCGGCCGCGCGGACGCTGCGGCGCAAATCCGGAACGGGCGGCGGGCGGCCGGACGCTGCGATAAGGAGGTAGAAAAGATGTCGATCGAACGGGTCAGAGAGCATTTTGCGGCGCTGGGGATGGAGGAGCGCATCCAGGAGTTCCCGGTGTCCTCTGCGACGGTGGAGCTGGCGGCGGCCGCGCTGGGCGTGCCGCCCGAGCGCATCGCAAAGACGCTGTCGTTTCGCGACGGGGAGGACGGCTGCCTGCTCGTGGTCGCCGCGGGCGACGCGCGCGTGGACAACCGCCGCTTCAAGGACGCGTTCCATCAGAAGGCGCGCTTCCTCACGCCGGAGGAGGCGGTGGCCATGACCGGACACGCCGTGGGCGGCGTGTGCCCGTTTGCGCTGGAGGGCCGCCGCGTGAAGGTATATCTGGACGAGTCGCTCCGCCGCTTCGACACGGTCTATCCGGCCGCGGGCAGCAGCAACAGCGCCGTGCGCCTCACGTGCGGGGAGCTCGAGCGCTGCAGCGGCGCCGACGGCTGGGTGGACGTGTGCAAGGGCTGGCGCGAGGAGGAGCAGGCGTAGCCGCACCCGATGGAGCGGGCGCGGCGCGCAGGCGCAGCCGCGCACGGCCGCGCACAAAAGTGTACGCGGCTGCGCACAGAAAGTGTACGGAGAAACGAACGGAAAGCGAGGCGCTGACATGGCGTATATCTCGGTGCGGGAGGCGGCCGCGGCCTGGGGCGTATCGGAGCGGCTGGTGCAGCGGTACTGCGCGCAGGGGCGGATCGCCGGGGCGCGCAAGTTCGGCGTCTCGTGGGAGATCCCGGCCGGCACGCCCAAGCCCGCCGACCCGCGCGCGGGGCTGCCGGAGGCCGCGGGGCTTACGGCGGTCGCGTCGGAATCGGCGCGGCGCGCGCACCCGGGGCCGCTGCCGCTGATGAATTCGGCGTTCCTGCCGGGCGGGTGCCGCGCGTGCATCGCCGCCATGCCGGAGGGGCCGCAGCGGGAGATCGCACAGGCGGAATACTGGTATTTCAGCGGCCGCGCGGCGGAGGCGGCGGAGGCGGCCGGGCGGCAGCTGAACAGCCCGGAGATGGATGTGCAGCTCTCCGCCTGCCTGCTCTATGCCTACGCCAACCTGCCCCTCGGGCAGCTCGCGCTGGCGCGGCGCGCGCTCGAAGAGCTCCGGCGCAGGCTGCACGCGGCGGGCAGCTCTTGGGAGCTGCGCGCGGCGGAGGCGTTCGTTTCCACGACGGCTTCGGTGCTGCTGCACCTGCCCATGCCGGAGGGGCTGCCGCCGGCGGAGGAATACCTGCCGCTGCTGCCGCCGGGGCTGCGGGCGTTCGCGCTGTATGTGCGGGCGCACGCGCGCTATCTGCAAAAATCGTACGACCGCAGCATCGGGCTTGTGGACGCGACGCTGGCCATGGGCGCGGAGGCATACCCCATCCCCGCGATCTATCTGCACCTGGTCGCGGTGATGAGCCACATGAGCCTGCGCGAGCCGGAGCCGGCCGAGCGGCACCTGCTGGCCGCATGGGCGCTGGCGCAGCCGGACGACCTGATCGAGGGCTTCGGCGAGCATCACGGGCTGCTGGGCGGCATGCTCGAGAGGGTGATCAAGCCCGGCTATCCGGAGGATTTCAAGCGCATCATCGCCATCACCTGCCGCTTCTCGGCCGGCTGGCGGCGCGTGCATAAGCAGGATACGGGCCGCGACGTGGCCGACAACCTGACCACCACGGAGTTCACCGCCGCCATGCTGGCCGCGCGCGGCTGGACGAACCAGGAGATCGCCGCGCACATGAACATCTCCCCGCACACGGTCAAGCGGCACATCTCCGCCGCGCTGCTGAAGCTGGGCGTCACAAGGCGGCAGGACCTCGGCCGGTTCATGCTGCAATAGCCGCCGCGGCGTCCCCCTGGACGGCCTGCAATGGATCCCCATATACAACCTGCAATATATTACAACCTGCAATATACTGACGTATGGACGCGCCCGCCCCTGCCCGATTTTCCCTGTAAAATGGGGGATGACGGGGGCGTTGGTTTCTGTTATCATATGGATGTACCCTTATGAAGGCATGCCTGCGCCATGCGTGCGGGCGGCACGGTTTGCATGAGCACGCGCGCCCGGAGCCGGTCCGGCGCGGCGGAAGGGGGAAAAGCGCCCCTTTGGAACGGGAAAGGACAAAGCTCTATCAAAGACCATGGATGCGCGCGTTGGCGGCCGTGCTGGCGGCGGCGCTGCTGCTTTCCCTTCTGAGCGGGCTGTGGATCCGCGTGAGCATCTCCCAAAATGCCGGCAACGCCGCCGAGACCTACCTGGCCGGCGAGACGGAATACGTCAACGCCAGCGGGTTCGAGCGGTTCGTGGAGCAGCTGCGCAGCCTGCGCCGGCCCGCCGATCTGGAGGATTACTACCGCCGGGCGAGCGCGCGCATCGCGCTGGAGGATTATGAGGAGGCGCTGGCCTACATCGACGAGTGCCTCGCGCTCTACACCGCCGATTACGGCGAGGAGCTCCACGCCGACCTGCTGATCAAGCGGGGCTGCCTGCTGACGATGCTGGACCGGGGCGACGAGGCGGTCGCGCCGCTTGAGCAGGCGCTTGAGATCGACCCGGCGCAGAGCGACGTGTATCTGGTGCTGGCGCAGGTGTATTCCGCGCAGGGAGACGCCGAGGCGCTCACCGGGGCGCTCACGGCGTATCTCGCGCTGGAGCCGCAGCAGGGCGACATCCGCCTGCTGCTGGCGCAGCTGCACTATGCGGCCGGGGCGTACGCGGCCGCGGCGGACGAGGCGCAGCGCCTGCTGGACGAGGGGGAGGACGGGCCGGAGCTGACGTCCCTGAGCGCGGGGATCGGCCTGGCGCTCATCGGCGAGGGGGACTATGAGCGGGCGCTTGCGCTGCTCGACGGCGCGATCGCGCTGCACGAGGCCGGCGCGGATGAGTCGCAGGACGCGGCGGATGCGGACGAACCGGCGGATACGGCGCAGCCCGAAACGCCGTCGGAAGCGGACATGGACGCGCTGTACTATTACCGGGGCCTGTGCCGCCTGACGCTCGAGCAGTTCGACGCGGCGGCGGAGGATTACACCAGGGCCATCGAGCGGGGCGTATCGCCCCAGCTGAGCCATTACGGACGGGGCGTGGCGGAGCTGATGCGTCCGGCGCCGGATTATGAACAGGCTGCGGAAGACCTGCTCTTTGCGGCCAACTACGAGGGCGACGACGCGGATACGGAAACCTCCGCGCAGGCGCTCGCCCTGCTGGAACTGCTGACGGCAGAGGAATGAACGCAGACGGATCACATGACAGATAATAAGCTGGGAGGCAGGCTTATG
Source organism: uncultured Eubacteriales bacterium (assembly GCA_900550525.1). GTDB lineage: Bacteria > Bacillota > Clostridia > Christensenellales > CAG-138 > Aphodomorpha > Aphodomorpha intestinavium. Next base: position 23,241 of record URSN01000002.1, on the reverse strand, counting down.
AAGCGCATGAAATACGCTTTGGAGAATTTCAGGGGAGGGATGCGCGCCATCCGCGCGCTGTCCGTTTTGGCGCTCGTGCTGTCGCTGCTGCTGTGCGCGCCCGCAGGCGCGTATGCAGACGGCGGCGACGGAACGCAGCCGCCCGCAGCGGGCGATCCCGCCGGCCAGCCTCCGGCCGGCGGCAGCGGGGAACAGACCGGCGGCGCGCCGGCGGCAGCCCCCGCTGCGGCGAACGGCCAGAGCGAAGCGCTCACCCGCAGCAACGGCGACACGCAGACGGCGGCGCCCATCCTCGAGGACAACGGCGAGGTCGAGAGCGAGGAGGATTACTCCGTCCCCGCCGGCAGCGCCACGCTGAAGATCAACGGCGCCGAGATCGGCGAGACGTACGAGAACGACACCGCGAACAACGCCATCGTCAACGCGCTCAACGGGGCCGTCGACTATCTCAAGACGAGCATCCCGCACTCCGGCGACGGGCAGGTGCACATCGACATCACCGTCAGCGCCGGCACCTATGAGGGCGGGCTGGACCTGTCCGAGGGCAGCGAGCTGCAAACGGCGCTGCGCGAGGCCATCGCCAAATTCCTCGGCACGGACCAGACGCCCGACGGCGGCACGCAGCCCGCGTCCGACCTTGAGGAGCTGCTCTTCTCCAAGGCGGACCCCCAGTACCCCTACGGATATATCAATATCGTCACGCAGCAGTATGCCGCCGGCGAAGCGTCCGACGGCAGCGCGAGCATGGAGGGGGACGTGACCGTCGATGGGTTTGAGCTGCTCATCGCCGGGCTGTACTTTGCAAACGAGGAGCGGATCAAGGCCGAGAACGCGCAGCGCCTCACCTATGAGGGCACGGAGCTGGACGACAACGTCGTCATCGAGACGGAGAACGTGACCGAGGTGATCGTGCACACCGGCGGCGGCGACGACCGGGTGGACCTGCGCGTCAAGCAGGTGCCGGCCGCCTCCATCGGCGTCAACAACGTGGACGCCGCGACCATGCTCGACATCATCAACGCCATCCGCGACATCACCGGCGGCGTTGTGGCCGACGGCGTGGCGGGCGAGATCTGCGCGCGCGCGCAGGCGCTTGCCGCGGCCATCCGCGAACAGGTGCAGACCATCGTCAGCGACATCCAGAACCGGCCCACCACGACCGTGACCGTCCGCACCGGCGGCGGCGCGGACCAGGTGGCGGTATGCCTGGTGAACGCGACCGACCTCTATACCGGCGACACCGGCGCCATCGACCCGCGCACCGGCAGGCCGTATGCGCAGTACAATTTTGACATCGACCTGGGCGGCGCCATCGTATCGCTCGACCTGGGCGAGGGCGACGACAGCGCCGCGCTCAGCGGCGGCGTGTCCATGCTGCTCGGGCGCAACCTGCTCAAGACCTTCTCGGAGCTGATCGCCGGGCAGTACGGCGGCGTTTCGGCCGGGAGCAGCTATACCGTCGCAGGCGGCGCGGGGGACGATACCGTCACGCTGCACACCTCCGCGGCGTTTGCGGATTTCTTCGACCTCGACGTGCGCATCGTGGAGGATGCGGACGGCGGCTACGACCGGCTGCACCTGGAGGGCGAGCTGGCGACGGAATATATATATGAAGAAGCGTCCGGCTCCGCCCTCGGCGTCATCCCGTACGACGAGCGGATTCATGTGATCGACGGCGGGCTCAGCCTGCTGGCGCAATCGTCCGTCAGCGTCGCGTCCGACCTGGTGGGCGACGCGCTCGACCCGCTGACGGATCTGGTCGCGCTGCAGCAGACGCTGACGGTGCGCTATACCGGCGGCGTGGAGGCCGTCACCGACCTGCTGGAGAACAAGCGGGTCGTGGACCTGACCGACCTCGGGTACGTCGCGGGCGCGGCGGCGAGCATCGCCATCGCGGCGACGGACTTTACCGATTATATCCTCCCGCTTGCAGAGCGCGTCGAGGTGACCGGGCTCACGCTCGTGGTGAGCGGCGATCCCTTCCTTGCAAACCTCATCGTATCCGCAGAGAACGCCGCCGTCATCGGCGACCTGCTCGCCGATGGGCTGACCGTGTTCATCCTCGCGCCGGACATCACCGTCAACGGCACGGTGGCGGGGCGGCACGTCGTGCTGGCCGCGCGGGCGGAGGACCCGAGCGCGCTGAGCGTCCCCACCTCCATCGAGGTCGAGGACGACCTGTCCGGCACGTCCCTGGCCTACGGCCTGTCCGTCTACGACGCGACGGCCGAGGCGAAGGTCGTCATCGGGCCGGAGGCGCAGATCACGGCGGAGGGCCTTGTGGACGTGCTGGCCAGCGTCAGCCAGACGCGCGGCATGTGGGACGTGCTGCTGGGCCAGTCCCATTCGGCCAACCTGGCGGTCGTCAAGCTGCCCACGGCGCTGGTGGAGATCCGCGGGACGATCCGCGCCGGCGGCTTTGTGCACGCGCTGGCCGAGACGTACGTCAACTTTGATACCGAGGAGCTGCTCGCCTACGTGCCGCTGGCGTTTGCGCTGGCCATGGCGGATACGCGCCTGATGCTGCTGGGCGACGCGCGGATCGAAGCCGGGGCCGGCGCCTCGCTCAGAAGCGACAGCGAGGTGTACGTCAGCGCCGTGGACGTGGGGACGTTCTTCAAGATCTCGCTCTCCCTCTCCAGCGCAATCGTCACCGCCGAGACCAAGACCGTCGTGACCGACGCGGCCTCCGTCACGGCGGAGGGCGACGTCACGCTCGACGCGCGCAGCCGCGTGAGCGTCGAAGCCGCGAGCATCGCCGGGCCGACGGACGTGGCGGCGCAGGGCGCCAAGAGCGGCGTGTTCGTCAGCGTCAGCGTCGTGCTGGCCGAGACGGGCGTCTACGTCGGCAACTATGACGGCGGGACCGGCAGCACCGCCTCCGTCACGAGCAAAAACGGCGACATCCTCGCCAACGCGGACGGGCTGCTGCGCAACAAGACCTACGCCGTCTCCTCCCCGGTCAGCATCTACATGGACGAGGCGGGCAGCCCCGGCGTCAACCAGCAGTCCGACCAGACGGTCTCGCCCGTCTCGGTCATCACGCTGGTGGAGACGGTGGCGGGCCGGCGCAGCACCGGCGTTTCCGGCCTGCGCGCCAAGCTCGTGAGCAAGATCACCGGCAGCAACTCGCTCGGCAGCCTGTTCAACAAGGGCGCTGCGGAGGAGGGGGACGCGTTCGACGCGCCGCCGTCCACGCAGGCCGTGGGCGCGTTCGCCATCGCCGTGGCGGACAACGTCGTGGAGGCGCGCATCGACACGGCCGGGAGCGTATCCGCGGCAAACGGCGCGCTGTCGCTGCAAAGCCATGGCGAGACGGCCTCCCGCTCGCGCGCGGACGGCTCGCTCTACAACAACTCCACCATCGCCTTCATCCCCGGCTACGGGCGCTTCCAGATCACAAACGAGGCCACGAGCACGGCGGCCGGCATCGCCGCGTGCATCGCGGTGACGAACCATACCGCCGCGGCCGAGATCGTCCGCGGCACGGTGTCCGCCGGCACGGGGCTCACCGTGGCCGCGCTCAACCGCACGGTGGACTCCTCCGCCATCTCCAAATCCGGCCACATCCCGTCCACGGGCAAGCTCATGCTCGGCGGCGCGATCACGGTGCACGTGGCGGCCGTGCGCTCCACCGCGCGGCTTGGCGCCGGCGCGCAATACCGCATGGGCAGCGGGGCGGACGTGAAGGTCCTTTCCAAAATATTTGACAGCACGCTCGAAACGGTGGCCGACGCAAGCGGCAAGCGCGTGCGCGAGTCGCTCGCCGGCATGCCGCTCGAGCCGGCGCTGACCTACAGCGCCGAGAGCATCGGCGTCGGCGCGGGCATCGCCGCGGGCGTCACCGGCGTGGACGTCGTGGCCGAGATCGCGGACGGCGTGGTCTTTTGCGACCTTCTGGGCAATGCCGCTGCCGACGCCGCGCTTGGCGACGTCACCGTCTCCGCCTATTTCCACGGCGGCGAGCGCGTCTATGCCGCCGCCGGGTCCGACGGCGGCGCGTCCGCCACACCGGTGTCCGCCACCGGCGTTTCCGGCGTGTATGTGCTCTCGAACATCGGCACGTCCGCGCTGCGCCTCGGCGCGGCGGGGAGCGTGACCGTCAGCGCGCAGAGCAGCATCGCGCGCTTCCTCACCGCGGACGCGGCGGCGGCCGGCGCCAAGGTGGGCATGGGCGCGGCCGTGGGCGTGGCCGTTGTCAACGATTCGGCCGAGGCGTATCTCAGGCGCAAGGTGAAGGCCGCGGGCAACCTCGTCGTGGCGGCCGATTCCGTCAGCCGCATGACCGAGACGGTCAAGGCCTCCGTCATGGGCGCGCCGTCCTCCCCGTCCGGCAGCGCGGGCGGCGGGCAGAGCACGACCCCGGCGGCCTCGGACAGCGAGACCGACGGCCTGCTCTCCGGTGGAACGGAAGCCTCCGGCAAGACCTCGTCGAGCGACGACGAGTCGCTTAAACAGGCGGATAAGACCGCCAACGAAAAGCTGAAAAACGGCGAGGAGCTCTCCAAAAACGTCAACACGAAGAACACCAACGCGGATAAGGTGGCGGCCTCGTCGGCAAAGCGCGGCAGCTTCTCCACGCTCGAGGGCAGCATCCAGGTGGCGGCGGGCATCGCCGTGAACGTGCAGAGCAACCTCTCCCGCGCCGAGATCGCGGACGGGTGCGACGCCGAGGCCGGGCAGGACCTCACCGTGCTGGCCCGCAACGATACGGACGCGCAGATAAAGTCCAACGCCAGCGCTACCAACAGCTATATCGGCGTCGGCGCGGCCGTGGCCGTGAACGTCGTGGAGCACCGCAACATCGCGCATGTGGGCAACGGCCGCCTCAGCGCCAGCGGCGACATCACCGTGCAGGCCGACATCTACGAGAAGGCCCAGTCCGACGCGCTGCAAAAGGCCTACGACATCCTGATCGATTACCTGATCCGCGAGGACGGCCTCGACAAGGTCATCGATTCCGTGGGCGATACGGCGCTCAAGACCAGCCCCGCCTACATCTTCCTGAACGAGAAGGACGACCGGGAGGCCCTCGCCCGCGCGGTGAAGGACATGATCGACCTCGCCCTCTGGCAGGAGGACCTCGAGGCGGACGAGCAGGTCCTGGTGAGCGGCGTCGTCGTGGAGGGCGCCGGGCAGCGGACGCTGCGCGAGCTGGTCGAGGATCTCATCATCGACCGGTTTGAGCAGGGCGACGAGAGGCTGAACATGGATCATGCCTACGGCCTCGAGCAGTACATCATCGCCGAGATCGTGAAGGCGTACACCGGCGCGGAGAACCACCTCGCCGCCTACGACGCCGCCTACGGCTACGGCGCATATGCCGCCGGGCTGATCGAAGAGATCAGGACCATGATGCAGTACACGGCCGAAAAGACCGTGCTCGGCTATGAGCTCATGCCGCTGATCCTGCAGCTGGCGGCCAATGAAAACTTCACCCTGACGGACGAGCAGAAGAAGAGCCTGAACGAGTACCTCGGCGTGAGCACGCAGGACGAGGCGGGCAACCCGCTCAGCGAGGCGGACGTCGCCGCCGAGCGGTTTGCGCGCGCGCAGGCGGCAGAGGAGCTGATGCTCAATGCGATCAAGGCCAGCCTCACCGGCGACGAACAGACCGCGTCGCAAAACGCAAAGCTCTACGCCGGCGCGCTGGAGGAGCTGATCACGGGCCTCACCTCCGCCTTTGCCGACGCGAAGAACTGGACGCCCGTGCTCGACCCGGCCAGCGGCGTGATCACGCTCCCCATCCTTGAGGCGATGGAGGCGGAGTTTGCGCAGCTCGCCATCGGTCTTGAGGACGTCTACGACGCGTTCACCGCGCTGCTCACCGACAAGTTCGGCAGCCACAGCGAGCTCGACGGCGCGGGCCACCTCATCTCCACGCAGGCCGTGTCCGGCGTGGGCGCGTCCGGCGTGGGCGTGGCGGGTTCCGTCGCCGTGACCACGGTGGACAGCCTGTCCGAGGCGAGCATCGCCGGGCGCGGCGGCATGGACGCGGCCGTGCATGACATCAAGGCCGGCGGCGCGCTGCTGGTCGAGGCGAACGAGGCGCAGCAGGTCTACACCACCGCCAGCGCCAGCGCGGACAAGTCGCTCGGCGACGCGGCCAAGGCCGCCTCGGCGCGCACGGCGGGCAGCTCCGTGGGCGTGGGCGCGTCGTTTGCCGCCAACTTCATCGACGCGCGCGTCATCGCCCGCATCGGCACCGAGACGGTCGTGCCCGGCGCGGACGGCGCGGCGGATACGGTCGAAGCGTCCGCCAATCGCAACATCAGCGCCGCCTCGCTCGCCGTCAAGGCCACGATCCGCGACGACGAGGATACCGTCGCCGTCGCCGGCAGCGATCCCATCGCCCGCCGCGACAAGGCGTTCCGCGCCGCGCGCACGCTCGGCAGGGACAACCCGATGGATGCCGTCAACGAGTCGAACGAAGGCACCAACACCAAGAACATCTCGGCCGACGCGGCCGTGGCCGTCGCCATCGTACACAACGAGGTCAAGGCCGAGCTGCTCTCCGGCGGCCGCCTGACCACGACCGCTTCGGCCGATACGCTCGATACGGCCATCCTCGCCGGCGTGGACGCCGCGGGCGCGGACGTGTTTGAAAAGGCGAACGTGCTGCTGCAGGCGCTCTACAGCGGCGACAGCTACACCGGCGTGTCCGCCTTTGCCGCGGGCAGGCGGGCGGCCGTGGGCGCGGCGGTGGGCTACTCCCAGGTGGAGAGCGACATCCGCGCCGCGCTCGCCTCCGACACCGAGGCCGGCGGCAGCGTGCGCGTGTACGCCGCCACGAACGTTACCGACGAGATGAACGCGCTGGCCACGTCCGTTGGCGCGGACCTCGACCGCCTCCTTGAAAAATTCCGCGAGGGGCTCAACTACGTGGGCTTCGGCGCGGCCGAGACGAGCACCCTCACCGATACGATCGCGGGCGCGGTCAACAAGGCGGGCGCCATCAAGCTGCAGGACAAGTTCACGCAGTCCGGCGCGGCGCAGCAGGCCCGGTTTGAAAAGTCCGTCCCGTTCTCGTCGAACCTGCTGCGCGTGTTCAACGTCGATTTCAGCCAGAGCACCGGCGCGGCCAACGGCGCTTCGCGCGCCGCCAGCGGCGCGGCTGCGGAGAGCGGCGCGGGCGCAACGCAGTTCACCACGCCGACCTCCAGCATCAACGTGGCGGCCGCCGTCGGCATCTCGCTGACGGAGCACCGCACCGTGGCGGAGATCCTCTGCAGCGTCACCGCAAAGGGCGACGTGCAGAGCACCGCCGAAAACAACGTCAACTTCCGCACCCGCGCCAGCGGCGCGACCGTGACCACCGCGCCCACCGGCGCCAACACCGCGGCCGCCGCCGTGGCGGTGACCGTCAACCGCAACAGCGCCGAGTCGCGCGTGGCGGACGGCGCGCTCCTCGACGCGGGCGGCGATGTTTCCATCACCGCGCACAGCAGCCAGAACATGACGGGCAACTACCCCGCCTACATGAGCGCGCAGGCCATCGCGGCGTCCATCGCCACGGGCCTCAAGGGCACGCTCGGCCTGGCGGGCGCGGTCGCCGTGCTCGCCGCCTACGCCGACACCATCGCGCAGCTTGGCGACGGCGTGACCATCCGCGCCGCGGGCGACGTGCTGGTGCAGGCAAACGACCTGAGCAAGCTCGCCATCCGCGCGCTGGGCGCCAACATCGGCAAGCAGAAGGTGGGCGTGGGCGCCGCGGCCGCCATCCTCTACGCCGAGAGCCACATCAAGGCGCTGGCCGGCGACGGGCTGACCGTTGAGGCGCGCTCGCTCACCGTCGAGGCCGAGCGCGCGCTCGTGGACGAGAGCCGGTATCAGTTCCCGTTTGACTGGGACGACCTGCTCACCTTCGAGACCGGCGCCACCGGCGCGGACAAGGGTCTGTTCCACATCACGCCGCCCGAGAGCCTGGCCGACCTGGATTCGGAGTGGATCAAGGACATCAAGATCGAGCTCGGCCTCGGTACGGAGAGCATCCTCGACCTGCTCGACATGATCAACTATCTGGCCACGGTCAACTACTACGTGGAGGCCGTCTCCGGCAGCATCAACACCGCGCCGGGCGGCACGGCCGCGGCCAACGTCGCCGGGACGATCGCGGCGCTGTTTGCGGCCAATCAGGTCCTCGCCGCAATCGGCGACAATGCGCGCCTGACGCTCGGTGAAAACGACGGCGGCGAAAGCCTCGCCGTGCGCGCCGAAAGCGGCGCGAACACGCGCGTGATCGCCGGTTCCGCCAGCATCGGCACGGCCAAGGCGGGCGTGGGCGCGGTCGTCTCGATCGCATCCCTTTCGGACGAGGCGTCGGCCTCCGTCGGCGACAACGCCGTCATCGACGCGGCGGGGGACGTTACGGTCCGCGCCGCCGCAGCGGGCGAGGTGTGGGACGTGTCCGTGGCGGACGCCACCGCCGTGGGCGCGTCGAGCACGCTGGCCATCGGCGGCGGGGGCAACGTCGTGCTCAGCGGCACGGCGGCGCTCGCCTCCGTGGGGGACGGCGCGCAGGTTGCGGCGGACGGGGCCTTCGCCATCGACGCGGACAACGATCTGCAGGCCGTCATCATCGCCGCGAGCGTGGGCTTTGCCACGGGCAGCACCACCGCGGCCGCGGGCGGCACCGTCTCCTATGCGGAGTTTACGGGCCGCACCGGCGCGCGCCTGGGCGATAGCGCGGCGGTCGAGGCCGCCGGCATCTCGCTCACGGCGGACAGCAGCGAGAAGGTCATCCTCGTGCTGGCCTCCGCCTCCGGCGCGCCGGAGAGCACCGCCAACATCGCCGCCACGGTGAGCACCTTCCTCAACCGCTCCGAGACCGTCGCGCGCGCGGGCGCCGGCGTCTCCCTCACCGCCACGGCGGGGGACATCCTCGTCCATGCGTTTGACGAGTCCACGGCGGTGGCGGCGCTGCTGAGCCTTTCGGCCGGCGGCAGCTCGACGGCGGCCATCGGCGCCACCGTGCTCACCCATATCTTTGAACAGCAGGCGCTCGCCTCCGTGGGCGTGAGCGAGAAGGCGGGCGTCGCCGACGCCGCCACGCTCCGCGCCGAACGCGGCAGCATCCTCGTCGAGGCGGACGTGGAGAACCTCTCCGCAGCCGCCGGCGCGGCGCTGACGGCGTCGGGGCAGAGCAAGCTGAACTTTGCAGGCACCGTCGTCACCTCGATCTACCGCAGCGAAGCGGCCGCGCGCATGGGCGACCATACGGACGCCGCCGCCTACGACAGCATCGGCGTGGTGGCCGACGGCGAGAGCCTGGCCGTCGTCGGCGCGGGCGCGGTGACCGCCACGGGCAGCGCCCAGGCGAGCATCGGCGCGAGCGTCGGCACGCTGCTGGTGGAGAACGCGGTCGAGGCCACCGTCGGCAAGAACGGATCGCAGACGGCCTATGCGCTCAGCGACGCGGTCAACGCCGGCATCCAGACGGCCAACCGGGCCGAGCGGCGGCGCGGCGTCGTCGTCCACGCCTTCTCCAGCGAGCGGCTCTATCTGGCGGCCGTGGGCGGCTCCGTCGCGGGCAGCGGCGTGGCCACCGGTACGGGTGTGGTCGATACGCTCATCGTCCGCAACAGGGTGATCGCCCAGGTGGGCGAGAACACCGCCGTCTCCGCCGGGGTCAGCGCCGCGGAGGGGACGGACGCCGACGGCGACGGCAGCGCCGACGATTCCGACGGCGAGGGTGAGATAGCCGTCGAAGCGGACGGCGAAACCCTTGCGGTCAACTTTGGCGGCGCGCTCTCGGCGTCCGGCGGCAGCACGGCCGCGCTGGGCGCGACGGTCGTCACCATCTCCTTTGAAAAGCAGGTCAGCGCCATCCTCGACGGCGGCAGCGCGCGCGTGCACGCCGAAAAGGACGTCACGGTCAGCGCCAACAGCAGCGACACGCTGTATCTGCTGTCCGCCACGTTCGGCGTCACCGGCGGCACGGCGGGCGTGGCCATCGGCGGCAACGTGCTGCTCTTTGGCGACCTGGTGCAGGCGCACCTGGGCGGCGCCGTCAGCGCGGGCGGCGATGTGACGGTCGCCGCCGACAGCGTGGTCCGGCTCTACAGCGTGGGCCTGAGCGCCGCCGGCGGCGGTACGGCCGGCGTGGGCGGCGTGGCCATCGTCTCCTATTTCACCGGCACGACCGAGGCGCTGCTGCTCTCCGGCAGCGCGGTGGACGCGTCCGGCGCGCTCGCCATCCTGGCCAACTCGCGCGAGTTCATCACCGCGGACGGCGCCGGCATCTCCGGCGGCGGCTCGGCCGGCGTGTCCGGCACGGTGGATGTGATCGTGACGGAGCTGGTCACCCGCGCCGAGGTGGAGGACAACGCCGGCGGCGGCAAGCCCGCCATCGAGGCGGCCTCCATCGAGATCCGCGCCAACGACGACTATCAGCTCATCGGCGTTGCGGCGTCGGCGGCCTTCGCCGGTTCGGCCGGCGTGGGCGTGACGGCGATCGTCACCGTTGCAAAGAACACGGTCTCCGCCGGCGTCGGCGACAACTACGCCGTGCGCACCAGCCTTGCGGACGTGCTCATCGACGCGCTGAGCAGGCGCGACGTGCGCACCTATGCGGGCACCGTCTCCGGCGGCGGCTCGGCCGGCGTGGGCGCGGTCATCATGGCGGTCGTCGTGGGCGGCAAGCTCGATCAGGATTCCGCCGACGCGCTGCAGGCATACTTCAACGCCGACGCGCTCATCAACGGGGCGAACGGCCAGCAGGGCATGAAGGACAGCGCGCCGTCCGCGGCCGCGGGCGTCTACGAGGGCCTGGGCGAACGCCTCGGCGAGGACGTGTCCGGCAGCGGGAACCGCTACAGCGGCATCAGCGTCGGCTCGGAGGACGGCGGCTACTACGACGGCAACGACCAGTACCTGAGCGACGATTTCAACAAGGAATACACGGTCGATACGTCGGACCCGCAGAGCACCGATCCCGGCCAGCCCGGGGCGGAGCTGAACATCGGCGCGCTTGAGGGCGACGGGAGCGACCGCGGCGAGGCCGCCGCCATCCTCGACGGCTTCACAAGGCCCGCCTCCACCGACGCCACCAGCGCCTTCATCGGCAGTAACACGACCGTGGAGAGCGCGGGCGACATCACCGTCGCCGCCGCGGACGTGCTCAACGCCAGCCTCGTGACCGCCTCCTTCTCCGGCGGCGGCGCCGCGGGCGTGGGCGTGGGCATGGCCGTCGCCATCCTCAACAGCAATGTGATCGCCTGCACGGAGGCGGGCTCCGTCCTTTCCGCAGCGGGCGACATCACCGTTTCCGCCTACGCCGGCTCCCCGGCCCTGACCGGCGGCGAGCTGAGCGAGCAGGACAAGGCGGCCAACGAGTTCCTGAACATCGAAGAGAACGGCGATTTTGAGATCAGCGACCTGACCTTCCACGCGATCTCCGTCAGCGGCGGCTTCGGCGGTACGGCCGGCGTCGGCGTGGCGGTGGCCGTGGTGACGCTCGGCACGAACGCCATCGCCACCGTGGGCGGCAGCGTAGAGCAGGCCGGGACGCTCACCATCGCGGCGCAGAGCGAGTATGAGCACATCGCCGCGGCCACGCTCGCCCTGGGCGGCGGGTTCGTGGGCGTCAGCGCCAGCGCGGCGGCCGTGACGTACGAGGGCACGACCCGCGCCAGCATCGAGGGCGGCGGCAGCATCGTTGATGCGGACGCGGTCGCGCTTGAGACGCGGGCGGACGGCTCCGTCTCCGTGGCGGCGGCCGGCATCGCCGGCGGCGCCGTGGCGGTCAACGCGGGCGTCGCCGTCGCGCTCAACCGCAGCCTGGTGGAGACCTTCATCGCGCAGGGCGTGACCGTCGGCCGTGTGAACAAGGCCGCGGCGCCCGATATCAGCCTTCTCTCGCACGTCGACAGCAGCGCGCGCGCCTTCACCGTCGGCGTGACCGGCGGCGCGGTCGCCGTCGGCGCGTCCGTCGCGGTCGTCATCCTCGAGCCCACCGTGCGCACGTACATCGGCGCCGCGCCGGGCACGTCCGCCGGCAGCGACCCGGCGGCAAAGGGCGGCGTCACCGCGGGCAGCGTCACCATCCAAAACGACATCACGACCGAGGCCGAGAGCTTCGCGGCCAGGATCACCGGCGGGGCGGTCGCCGTCACGCCGCAGGTGCTGCTCGTGTTCAACCGGACGGACGCGTACGCCGGCATCAGCCGCATGGACGTGACCGCCTCCGGCACGATCAAAATCGACGGGCAGTTCAGCGCCGCCGCCCGCTCGTACGTGGCGCAGATCAACGGCGGCGCGGTCGCCGTCGGCCTGATCGTGACGTACGTGCTGCTCGACGCCGACAACGTCGTGGAGATCGACCTGACCGGCTCCGCCGTGCAGGCGGCGCGCGTCGAGCTGTACGCCGGCCGCGCGGACGGCAAGAACGCCTCGTCGGCCGAGGCCATCGCCCTTGCCGGCAACGCCGGCGCGGTGTCGGTCGGCCTCAACTCCGCCGTGGCGGACAACTATACGAGGAACATCGCCCGCATCCTGGGCGGCAATGCGGACCGGCTGAGCGTGACGGGCGCGCTGGAGCTCGGCGCGTACGGCACGGCCACGGCCAACGCGCAGGTCTGGGGCGTTTCCGGCGGCGCGGTGTCGGTGCTCGGCTCCGCGGCCGTGGCGCTGCTGCGCAGCGAGCAGCGCGTGCTCGTCGAGGGCGGCGCGCTCAGCGCGGGCTCGCTCTCGGCCGTCTCCTCGCTCAACGAGGGCCTCAGCGGCATGCAGTATGTGGACGCCTCCGGCGTTCCGGGCGCCGGGAACGTGGCCGACCTGTCCGGTCTCGACGCCGGCAGCGATACGGCCGCGGTCTTTGCCGGGCTCATCACCGGCAGCGGCGGAGCGGTCTCCACGGCGGCCAACGTGGCCGTGGCCTACGGCAGGGCCGCCTCCGTGGCGAGCGTCGCGCCGTACAGTTTGACCCTCGCCGACAGCGGCGATGTGAACATCGCCAGCAGGGGCACGGCGAACGTCCTCTCGCAGAGCCTGAACCAGAACCTCGGCGCGCTCACCGCCACCGTCCTTGTGAACGTGGCGTATTCGCAGAGCACGTTCACCGCCGCGCTGGACATCCCCTCCGGCGGCAGCGCCCAGGCGGACGGCGTGACCGTCCGTACGGACTATACCGCCAGCGCTAAGGCCGTCGTCGCGCCCAGCGCGGGCGGCGTAAGCGGCGAGCTCGCGGGCGTGAAGGTCAACCTCGCCATCGCCAACGCGGACAGCCGCGCCGCGGCCGCGATCACCGGCGGCGGCAGCCTGACGGCGAAGGCCGTCAGCGTCCTTGCAAACGGCACGGCGCTCTCCGAGGCGTACAACATCACCCCGGTGCTCAGCGGCAGCGGCCTCACGATCGCGGCCAACGTGCTCGTGGCGCTGCTCGACGCCGAGAACCGCGCCTACATCCAGGGCGTTTCCATCCGCGGCGCGGGCCTCACCGTCAACGCCGCGCTCAACGGCGGCAGCGGGCAGGGCGCAAAGGCGACGCTCGGCAACAGCGTGAAGGGCAGCACGTCCATCTCGCTCTATGGCGGCTCGTCCAACGTCGCCGTGGCGCTCGATCGCGCCGTGAACCATGCATATCTGGACGGCGTCGCCCTCACCGGCGGCGGCGCGGTGGCCGTGCGGGCAAACGGCAGCAGCTATGCCCTCGTCGAGGGGGAGGAGCCGACGGTGGACGTCGGCCTCGCCTCCGTCGGCGTGAACGTCACCGTCGCGCGGGCGGACGGCGACTTCTCCGCCCACATCCTCACGGCCGCCGGCAGAACGGTGCAGGCTGCGGCCGTCACCGTCGAAAACGAATACCAGTCCTATGCGTTTGCCGAGTCGCGCCAGCCCTCCGTGGGCGTGGGCGCGGCGACGGCGGACGTCAACGTCGCCCATGCCGAGGCGGGCACGCGCGCCTACGGCTACATCGGCGGCAGCGGCACGCTCACCGCAACGGGCGACGTGCTGGTGGAGGTCGCCGGCACGGCGCAGGCGATTGCCGAGGTGCTGGGCACACAGATCAGCGTTGCGGGCGCGACCATCGCCGCCAACGCGGCGACCGCCGTCGTCAGCGCCGACCAGCAGGCCTTCATCGGCGACGCGCAGGGCGCGGCCGCGACGGCCAGCGGCGTCTCCGTCACGTCCCTCACCGGCAGCGTCACGGTGCGCTCCTCGTTCAACCAAGGCGCCGGCACGCCGGGCGCGGCGGCCACCGTGGGCAGCAACTATTCCACCGGCGGCGTGCAGGTCACGCTCGTGGACGTGAAGAGCTCCACCGCGCTCGCGCGCATGGAGGCGACGGCCGGCGCGCACATCCGCACGCTCGGCAGCATCACCGCCGCGCAGGCGCTGACCGTGAGCCTGTCGGCCGGCAGCAACGCCGTGGCCGACATCTGGACGCCGGAGGTATCCGTCAACGCGGTCAACGTGACGGTGCTCGTCAGCGACGCGGAGGCTAAGGGCGCCTTCCACGCCTTTGTCGAGGCGGCGGACGTGCAGGCGGGCAGCGCCACCGTCCTCAACGACTATTCCTCCTATGCGCACGCCGCCACCGGTTCCGCCGGCGGCGTGGGCGTGAACCTCGCCAATACGGACGCCAACGTGGCCAACGCCAGCGCCGCCACCACGGCGGAGGCGTATTTCAGGACGACGGGCAGCGCCGTGATCAACGGCGCGCTCACCGTCCGCGCGGACGGCTCCGTCAACGCATTCGCCGAGGGCCGCTCGCGCCAGGTCAACGTGGGCGGCGTGCGCGTCGCGGTCAACGTGGTGGACGCCGCGCTTGCCGCCGAGCAGCGGGCCTTCATAGAGGCCGACGGGACGATGAACGTCATCGGCGCGCTGACGGTGGAATCGCTCCTCGACGGCGGCGCGGTCGCGGAAAACGGCGCGACCGGCGGCGCATCGGTATCGCTCGTCGGCGTGGATGCGAACACGTCCACCGCCACGAGCCGGACAAAGAACAGCGCGACCCTCTCCGGCACGGGCGCGGTCAGGGCCGTGCAGGCCGGTATCCTTGCCAAATCCACCACGGAGGCGGACGCCAGCGTGGACAGCGGCGTGACCGTCGGACTCGTCGCCATCGGCGGGCGCGAATCGCGCGCCGCCACGCACGACAGCGTGTCCGCCGGCATCTCCGGCGTGGCGCTGACCGCCAGCGGCGACGTGGTCGCCGAGGCGATCGGCAACACCACGTCCGAGGCCGTCTCCACCGCGGAGGGCGGCGGCGGCGTAAGCGTCGCCTATGTCCGCGCGCAGGCGAGCGTCGGCGGCAGCGATACGGAGCGCCAGAGCGTGCACGTCACGGTGGACGGCGCGCAGATCCGCGCCGGCGGCGACATCGAGCTGCGCGCCTACAACACCGGGCGCGCCCGCGCCAACATCGAGCGCGGCACGAACGTGAGCCTCGGCTCCGTCGATGTGGAGGAGCTGCCCACGTTCGCGTGGTATTCCACCGGCGTGGACGTGCGCGGCAATGCGGAGCTGGTGTCCGAGGGCGGCAGCGTCAACATCCTCTCCGAGGACGCCGTGTCCGGCGAGAGCGTGGCGCGCGGCACGACGATCGGCATCGGCTTCAACGTGAACACGACCTACGGCCGGAACGAGGCGGCCAGCGAGAACACGATCAACATCGCCGGCCTGCTCGACGCGTACGAGTCGCTCATCGTCAAGGCGTCGTCCCGCGCCGAGCTGAAGGCGGAGACGCTCGCCGACGGCGGCGGGTCCATCACCGGCGACAAGCTCATCTCGGAGAACAGGCTCACGCGCAACATCGCGGTGAACCTGCTTTCCGGCAGCAGCCTCAGCGCCAACTATGGCGATGTGGACATCCTCGCCACGGCCGGCGGGAACGATTCCATCGTCACGACCTCCAAGATCAGCTCCGGCGGCTTCGTATCCATGGGCTATGCGACGGCGACGGTCGCGCTGGATTCCGACGTGCGCGTGAACGTGGCAGAGGGCGTATCCATCCTGGACCGCTTCAACACCGTGAGCGTCAAGGCGGAGGCCTCGCAGACCGGCGTGAGCACCACCGTGAGCGTGGACGCCTCCGGCCTCGGCGTGCGGCCCGATTCGAAGGCGTATGTGACCACCGACCTCACCGCGCATACGGACGTGGCCGGCACGGCCGCCAGCCCGGTGCGCATCGAGGCGAGCGAGGTGTTCCTCCTTGCCCACGTGGCGGAGCTGGATATCTACACCTACACCTACGCCAAGGGCTCCGCGCTCGGCGCGAACATCGACGCCACGAGCGCGCCCACGACCAACATGGACGTGCGGGTGAGCATCGCGTATGCGGACATCACCGGCCACAACGATACGACGGTCTACGCCTCCACCGTCCCGGTCTACCGGGACAACGGCAACATCGACGTGCGCGCCACCGTGCAGCTCAACGCCATCGGCGACGCGGACGCCTACGGCAGGCCGATCACAACGGCGGCGGCCAGCACGGTCATCGGCGCGGGCGTGACCTTCCGCGGCGCGCGCGTGACCGTGACGGACTATGCGTTCTCGAACGGCTCGGTCAAGCTCACGCTCAAAAAGGGCGGCGCGTTTGTCAAGAGCACGCACAACGACGCTTCGTTCAGCTCCACGGGCTCGACCACGATCGACGAGTCGGCCGTGCTGTACCTGGGCGACGCGGCCGCCGGCATCTATGTCGACATCTCGCTGCACGACGGCAGGCTGACCGTCCGCGAGGCGGGCGTCAGGAACCCGAACGGCTTCTACTCCGTGTCGGGCGATACGGTCACGCTCTCGGAGCTCACCAACAACCTGCGCGGCGAGGCGTTCCTGTACGCGGACAACGCGCCCACGCTGACGGTCTACGACCAGGCGATGCTCCCGCTCGTGCTGATCACCAACAGCACGGATTACACCGTGGTGCTGCCGAACGTATACCTGATCAACAGCGGCTACATCAACCCGCAGGTGACCGGCGTCAAGACGGATCTGCGGACCGTCTCCTACGACAATCCCACCGTCACGGTCGAGACGAGCGGCAGCGGCGGCCTGACGGTGAACGGCTTCCTCTCCAACCATCAGGGCGAGGTGGCCTTCCGCTGGACGGGCGAGACGGGCGGCGCGCTCAACGCCGTGGCGCAGGTGATGAACCTCTCCTCCGGCACGATGGTCTATCCCATCTGGGCGCACGTGCTGGAGATCAGCGGCGCGGGCAGCATCGGCAGCGCGGGCAGCACGGTCAACGCCTATGTGTTCGCCGGCTCCAACGGCCTTGTGCGCGTGGACGCGCAGGGGGATATCTTCCTGAACGTGGTCCCGGTCGTGCTGCACGTCGTGGACGGCAGCGGCAACGCGCTCGAGGACCATACCGACCCGGTGATCATCGAGCGGGTCGTCTCGCACGAGGGCAATGTGGCGCTCACGCTCGAGGAGGGCGTGGAGGCGACCATGGTCGCCGGCGCGAACGCCGTCACCATCCCGCAGCCGGGCACGCTCAGCTACCTGGAGGACGAAACCGTCGCGCTGGGGGCCGATTACACGGTCAGCGGACGGGACGTGCTGGATTACTACCGCACCGGCTATGACGCGGCCAGCGGCCTGTACAGCTATCGGCTGCCCAACGGCACGATCTTCTACATGGACGAGTTCGGCAACGTCTCCCGCATCCAGGAGGGCGGCACGGAGACGGCCGTGGGCGAGTACGAATTCGTCCGCGACGGCAGCGGCAAGGTGATCGAGATCCGCCTGGCCAGGGGCATCTCCATCGACCTGACCAGCGGCGAGCTCACCATCGACGAGGACGCGACCTACGAGGTGATCATGAGCGCCGTGGAGGCCGGCTGGTGGGGCTTTGACAACGGCAGGACGACCATCCGCCTGAGCCGCCCCATCTACGGCAGCGACGGCACGATCACCGGCACGGACGAATGGGACGTCAGCCCCGTGCGGCTCGGGCAGGTCGGCTCCATCGTGTATTACGGCCTCTCGGGCAACATCACAACGCCGGCCGGCATGGGCGGCGGCGAGGACGACCTGTACTACCTGCTCCTCTACGATACGGCCGCCGGCAGCTATGAGCTGTACGTCATGCAGGGCAAGGACGTCGAGAAGCAGGATGCGGACAACAAGCCGGAGGACTATCTGGACGCGAACGCCGGGAACCTGCGTGTGGACGGCGATGGCGACGGGCGCACGCTGCACACGATCGTCATCGGCGACAACATGGTCGTCTTTGAGGTCAAGGGCAACGACTGGTCGGGGGACGAGCGGTATCAGTACCATTCCCCCGAGCATCTGTACGACCAGAAGCAGTCCGCCACGCTCGACTTCACGTTCACGTTCGAGGACTTCCTGGGCTTTGAGGGCATCGACGTCACGCTGACGTGGAAGCTCGACTCCGTCTACAACAACGCCGCCGACACGCTGCATCTGAGCATCACCGACGGGATCGGCACCTCGCAAACGGATATCACGCCGGAGTACCTGAACGGGCTCGGGTATGTCATTTCGCAAAGCGACCTGGCCTTCCTGACGACGCTGCCGAGCGGCCGGTTCGACGGGATTGCCGCCGCGCTCGCCTCCATCGTGTTCCAGCCGGTCTACACCTCCGAAACCATTTCGGACCGGGTGGAGGTCAAGCACAACGGCAGCTCCTTCTACATGTCGCCCAACGGCGAGCAGGCGCGTGCGGACGACGGCTCCGTCTGGTTCCGGGAGGACGTATTCGTCTTTGCCGAGTGCGTCCAGTACCGCCAGGATCCGAACAAGGATACCATGCTCTTCCAGTACACGTCGTACACGTTCAAGCGCCATTCCCTGTCGCTCGCCTTCGTGATGATGCAGCCGGCGTCGGCCACGCTCTCCACGGAGTACTATTCCAGCGGCGAAGCCTTTGCGCTCGACGACGGGACGACCGTGTACGTGGACGATCAGGGCGTGTACTACGACGCGTACGACCGCGCGACGGGCGAATACGGCAAGCCGCTCACCCTGACCGCGGAGACGGATTCCGAACAGCGCATGCGCCTGCTGAGAAACGGCGCGGCGCTGACGCTCAAAGGCGAGGAGCTGTGGTCGTACCTGGATAAGAATACGGCGTTCACCGCGGGCGGCCAGACCTATTACCGGCTCGACAGCCATCCGGACGCGGACCTGTTCGTCCGCGACAACGGGGACGACACCTACAGCGTGGTCCGGTCGCGGCTGGTTCAGGCGACCGCCGTGCAGCCGGACGGCGCATTCGTGCAGCTGCCCACCGGCGAGCTGGCGTTCACCATCGACGGCGAGCAGGTGACGATCGAGCCCAAGTCGCTCACGAACACGTACACCGTCACGCTCAGCGACGGCGCTTCCTGCACGCTGAAGCGGGGCTGGCGCGACAACTGGACGTACACCGTCACCCGCACGCAGCAGGACGAGTCGGCGCTGGCGCAGACCGAGGTCACCGAGGTGATGGAGCGGACCACCTACCAGAAGCTGCAATTCGATACCGGCACGACGGACGGGGACGGCAACCCCATCCTGGCGGAGTATCAGATCAAGGAGGGGCAGCCGGTCTACATCGACCTGGCCGATCCTGCGAACGCGGCGAAGGAGTACCTGCTCTATGCGCTCGACGGCAGGACGTTCACCGCGATCGGCGGCTATTATGCGCGCTACGACGGCGACAGCAAGAACTACCTCGTGATCGACCTCAATGCGACCTACCCGGTGGAGAAGGACGGCGACGGCGCGCTCACCGGCACGGCGCAGGCGTACACCTACACCTGGGAGACCGGCAATCACTACCTGACCTACGGGGACGGCGGCAGCCGGATGCTTGACAAGGCCGGCATGAAGTTCTACTTTGAGGACATGCAGCGCACCAGCTACGCCACCAGGGCCGACCTGGAGGACGGCAAGCTCGTGCTGCGCCCCGGCAGCGTGGAGGAGGACGGCTCGCTGCTGCTGATCATCGGGCCGCTGAGCGACATCCCCATCCGCGAGGTCGATATCCCCGCAAACGCCATGACCGACGCCAGCGGCAGCCCCATCACCAAGGGCTACCGGATCACCGACACGCTGTTCCTCACGCGCGGCGGCCTGGTGCTCAACATCAAGGGCGCCTTCTCCGCCAAGTTCGACGGCGAGACGTATACCTCCGTGAACCTCGTGGCGCGCGCGCGCGGGAGCCTCGGCCAGAAGCGGGACCTTGCCTACAACGACGAGGGCAAGATCGTGTATGGCGGCAGGGTCTACACGCTCTACAACAACACGCTCTCCTATGTGGATGCGTCCGGCAAGATCATCACGCTCGACCGCGACGCCTCCATGGACATCCTGTACGAGGTGAGGCCCGTCGAGAACGAGGACGGCCCCAGCATCACCTTCCTCGGGGGCCAGCAGATCATGCTCGAGCAGATCACCGACGTGATCGCAAAGGACCTGGCCGGCAATTATTACTACCTGGACGGCTCGTCCTGGGTGAAGGCGGATTACCAGCAGCGCACCGGCACGGTGGATTACAGCCTGAAGAATGAGGACGGCGTAATCGTGGAGCGCCGGTATGAGCTCGTCGGCCAGGTGAGCTACGGCGGCGTCGTGTACCTGACGATCAGCCGGCACGACGGCGTGCTCTACTACGAGCTGAACCCGCGCAAGCTGGTCGCCGGGTCCGACGGCAGCGTGTTCGCCACCGGCGAGGACGCGGCCTTCACGCAGACGCTCGCGCCCAACGAGGCGGCGACCGGCTACCACCTTGGCCTTGTGGCCGCCGAGGGCGAGGGCAGGACCATCACGATCACGCTCGACAGCCCGACGGGCAGCATCCTCGACGGCGACGCCGTGCTGGGCGCCGCCGACGGGCTCGACATCGTGACCAACAACGGCGATGTGTACATCATCGGTATCACCGGCGAGAGCGTCGGCACCGCGGACGATCCGCTGGAGATCAGCACCGGCACCGGCCGCCTGATCTTCCACAACGAGGATGGCCAAGAGGTGCTCACGGTCGATACCTACCTCACCTCCGAGGAGGACATCGACATCGATCCCACCGTTGTGGACGGCGCGGAGCTGGTGGTCGAAACGCCAAAGGACATCACCACGACGGTGATCGACGTGATCAACGGCGGCAGGCTCGACCTCAACGCGGGCGAGGACATCCGCTTTGAGCGCATCTCCAGCAGCGACGGCTCCGGCACCATCGACCTCGACGCCAAGGGCGTCGTGGGCAGGCTCCTGCCGGACGGCACGGATGCGGAGCTCTACATCCACGAGCAGAACACCTCGACCGTCGCGCCGGACGCCGTACCCGCGCTCATCGTCTCCGGCGGCAAGAGCGTCGGCGAGGAGGACAGCCACCTCATCGTGGACATCCCGGGGACGCTCACCATGGAGATCCCGAACGCGGGCGACATCTGGATCGACGCCGAGAGGACCGGCGCCCCCGCGCCCGAGCCGGAGCAGGTGACCGGCCGCGCCGAGGATGGGCGCATCCTCACCGGCGAGCTGGTCGATGCGATGGAGGACGACGATCGCGACTTCTCCGTCGTCCTGCCGGAGCAGACCGCAGCGGAGCTCGCCGCGCGCATTGCCGCGGCCATGGCGGACGGCCGCATCGACAGGGCGCGCCTTGTCGAGGTCATCCGCGGCGCGCTGACCGACGAGGAGATCCGCTCGCTCCTCCCGCCCGAGCAGCCCGAGGAACCCGAGCAGCCCGGCGAGCCCGGCGAACCCGGCGAGCCCGGCGAGCCCGGCGAACACCGCGCGCCCGACGAACACGGCGAGCACGACACGCCCGGCCACCACCACGAACAGGCCCGTGAAGAACAGCAGGGGCTTGTAGTCCACCCGGGCAAACAGTCCCGCAGCCGCCTTCCGGCCGCTGGTCAGCAGCGTCACCATGCTCATCAGAGCCGCGGCGATGCACCCGATGGTGGCCACCGTCAGCTCCGTCTGGGCGTGGGTGATCAGCAGGACCACCACCACCAGGAAGGATGCTCCGCAACCGTAGAACCCCGCCCGGTTGGTCACCGCCGACGCCGCGTCGGGGTACACCACGTCTGCCGGGCGATTCTTCTCGCTCTGGGCCAGGGGCGGCCGGAAGCACAGGAAGAAGTACACCACCGTGAACACCAGGCATACCGCCGCGATAACGCCGGTGTTGCCCAGGAAGTCGAAGAAGCTCAGCCCCAGGGAGGTCCCGATGATGATATTGGGAGGATCGCCGCACATGGTGGCCGAACCACCCAGGTTGGCGCAGAAAATCTCCGCCAGGATCATAGGCACCGGGTCAAAATACAGGGTCTTGGCCAGCTCCGCCGTCACGGCGGCCAGGAACAGGATCACGGTGATGCTGTCGATGAACATGGCCAGAAGCGCCGACATCACCATAAAGCAGATCAGCAGCGGCACCGTCCGGTAATGCACAAGCTTTGCGATTTTCAGGCACAACCACTGGAAAATTCCCGCATGGCCCATGCCCTCCACCATCACCATCATACCGGCGATGAACACAATGGTGGACCAGTTGATGCCGGTGCTGGACTCGGACGAGCCCACCCAGAAGCTCTTCTGGATAAAGCAGCTGAGGTTCAGCGTCTCCCAGATGGCCCCTCCGTCATGCATGCACAGGCCGAACACCAGTACCAGCACCAGAGCTCCGCTGCCCAGCGTTACCCACTGGCGGGGGAACCGGTCCCAGATGATGAGGGCAAACATCACGACAAAAATGGCAACCGCCAGAATTTTCTCCATGATAGCTCCTCCCCTTTCTTCAGAAATGATCTTTGAACCGTATGGTATTGTAGTCTCCGCACCCGGGAAAGTCAACCCCGGCGTCTTATACAGTTTCACAAAAATGTCACAACCGGAGACCGTTTTTCTGTGAATTGCACGGAATTTGCATAGAATTAACAACTTATTCACATATTTGTCTTGACTGCTGCTTCCGGTGCATTTCCGGATCATCCCGCTGATCGGAATCGGACGAAAAAGATTCTGACACAATAATAGGGGCCAGACTTACGCCTGACCCCTATTATAATAAGTTTCGGTTACAGCTTGCTGACCCGCAGGGCCCGGATGGCATTGAGCACGGCAATGACCATCACGCCCACGTCGCCGAAGATGGCGGCCCACATATTGGCCGCGCCCACGGCCACCAGCAGCAGGCACAGGGCCTTGACGATCAGGGCGAAGGCGATGTTTTCGTACACAATGCGGATGCACTTGCGGGAGATGCGGATGGCCTTGGCGATCTTCAGGGGATCGTCGTCCATCAGCACCACGTCCGCCGCCATGGCAATG
>URSN01000001.1 GCA_900550525.1 uncultured Eubacteriales bacterium | reverse complement strand
GGCTTCGTGTTGCGCGGCTACGAGATGACCGACGTGCTCATGGAGTGCCCGGAGCTCATGGACCCGCGCACCGGCCTGGCGCTGAGGAAGCGGACGGTGCGCATCGCCAATACGTCCGACATGCCCGTGGCCGCGCGCGAGGCGTCCATCTATACGGGCATCACCATCGCGGAGTATTTCCGCGATATGGGCTATAAGGTCGCCATCATGGCCGACGCGACCTCGCGCTGGGCGGAGGCGCTGCGCGAGATGTCCGGCCGCCTCGAGGAGATGCCGGGCGAGGAGGGCTACCCCGCGTACCTGTCCAGCCGCCTTGCGGAGTTCTACGAGCGCGCCGGCTATGTGCGCGCGCTCGGCAGCGAGGGGCGCACCGGCGCGGTGTCCGCCATCGGCGCGGTGTCCCCGCCGGGCGGCGACATCTCCGAGCCCGTCTCGCAGGCGACGCTGCGCATCGTCAAGGTGTACTGGGGCCTGTCGAGCAAGCTGGCCTATGCGCGCCACTTCCCGGCCATCGACTGGCTGCAGTCCTACTCCAACTATCTCGACCGGCTCGAGAGCTGGTACAACGAGAACGTCTCGCCGGAATGGTCGGCCCTCGTGCAGCAGACGATGAACCTGCTGCAAAAGGAGAACGAGCTGGAGGAGATCGTCCGCCTGGTCGGCATCGACGCGCTCTCGTTCCGCGACCGGATGACGCTGGAGGCCACGCGCTCCATCCGCGAGGACTATCTGCACCAGAACGCGTTCCACGAGGTGGATACCTATACCTCGCCGCGCAAGCAGTACCTGATGCTCAAGGCCATCCTGCTCAACTACGAGAAGAGCCTGGACGCGCTCAATGCCGGCGCGTCGTTCAGCCGCCTGATCCAGCTGCCCGTGCGCGAGCGCATCGGCCGCCTGAAGTATGTGCCCGAGGACGGCGCACAGGCCGAATACGACGGCATCCTTGCCGACATGACCGCCGAGATCGGCGCACTGACCGAGGGAGGGGAGCAGAATGCGTAAAGAATACCGTACCATCAAAGAGGTCGTCGGCCCGCTGATGCTGGTGGAGGACGTCTCCGGCGTCAAGTACGATGAGCTGGTCGAGATCGAGCAGGCCGACGGTTCGATCCGCCGCGGCCGCGTGCTGGAGGTCAACGGCGACAAGGCGCTGCTGCAGCTGTTCGAGGGCTCGCAGGGCCTGCGCATCAGCGATTCCAAGGCGCGCTTCCTCGGCAAGTCCATCGAGCTGGACGTGGCGCCGGACATGCTCGGCCGCGTGTTCGACGGCATGGGCAAGCCGGCCGACGACGGCCCGGCACTGATCGCACAGAAGCATCTGGACATCAACGGCATGCCGATGAACCCGACCGCGCGCGACTACCCGTCCGAGTTTATCCAGACGGGCATCTCCGCCATTGACGGGCTGAACACGCTCGTGCGCGGGCAGAAGCTCCCGGTGTTCTCCGGCTCCGGCCTGCCGCACGCCAACCTCGCCGCGCAGATCGCCCGGCAGGCGCGCGTGCTCGGCACGGATGAGAAATTCGCCGTCGTGTTCGCCGCCGTCGGCATCACGTTCGAGGAGGCGGATTTCTTCATCAGCGACTTCCGCAAGACCGGCGCCATCGAGCGGACGGTGACGTTCATCAACCTGGCCAACGACCCGGCCATCGAGCGCATCGCCACGCCGCGCATGGCCATCACCGCCGCGGAATATCTGGCCTATGACCTCGGCATGCACGTGCTGGTCATCATCACGGACATCACCAACTACGCCGAGGCGCTGCGCGAGGTGTCCGCCGCGCGCAAGGAGGTGCCGGGCCGCCGCGGCTATCCGGGCTACATGTATACCGACCTTGCGAGCATGTACGAGCGTGCGGGCCGCATCCGCGGCAACGCCGGCTCCATCACGATGATCCCGATCCTCTCCATGCCGGAGGACGACGTGACGCACCCCATCCCGGACCTGACCGGGTACATCACCGAGGGGCAGATCATCCTCTCGCGCGAGCTGCACCGCAAGGGCGTGACGCCGCCGATCAACGTGCTGCCCTCGCTCTCGCGCCTCAAGGATAAGGGCATCGGCGCGGGCAAGACGCGCGAGGACCACGCCGACACGATGAACCAGCTCTTCGCGGCCTATTCGCGCGGCTGCGACGCCAAGGAGCTGGCGGTCATCCTGGGCGACGCGGCGCTGTCCGATACGGATAAGCTGTACGCCAAATTCGCCGATGCGTTCGAGCAGGAATACGTATCGCAGGGCTATTATACCAACCGCAGCATCGAGGAAACGCTCGATCTTGGCTGGAAACTGCTGGGCATCCTGCCCAAGTCGGAGCTCAAGCGCATCCGCGACAGCTACATCGAAAAATACTATCCCAAGGAGGCGTAAGCCGTGCCGGCCATTCAAGCAAAGCCGACCCGCATGGAGCTGAGCAACCTGAAAAAGCGCAAGCAGGTCGCCGTCCGCGGGCACAAGCTGATGAAGGACAAGCGCGACGAACTCGTGCGCCGCTTCATCACCTATGCAAGGCAGAACAAGGAGCTGCGCCTTGCCGTGGAGGAGAAGCTGTCGCAGGCCATGCGCGCGTTCGTGCTCGCGCGCGCCTCCATGAGCGGCGCGCAGATCGAGGAGGCGCTGCTGTATCCGGCGCGCGCCGCCTCGGTGGACGCGGGGCTCGAATCCGTCCTTTCGATCCCCGTGCCCAAGCTCGCCATGGAGACGCAGGAGGGGTACGCCTATCCCTACGGCTATGCGACCACCAGCGCCGAGCTTGACCGCGCGGTGCAGCAGCTGGCCGAGGCGCTGCCGCTGCTGCTGCAGCTGGCCGAGGCCGAGAAGGCATGCAGCCGCCTGGCCGACGAGATCGAAAAGACGCGCCGCCGCGTCAACGCGCTCGAATACGTGATGATCCCGCAGTTTACGGAGACCATCCGCAGCATCCAGATGAAGCTGGAGGAGAACGAGCGGCAGAACACGACGCGCCTGATGAAGACCAAGGAAATGCTCGCGGCGACGCGCTGAGCGCCGCCCGCGGCAGGAGCGCACGGCGGCAAACCGTGCGCTTTTTTCATTCTCCCGTCTTGCATGTCCCGGCCGGATAGTGTACACTATAGACTGTACGAATTCGGTTTGCCGCGCTAAGCGGGGAGTTAGCGGTGCCCTGTACCTGCAATCCGCTACAGCAGGGCCGAATTCCTGACCTGAGGCATTCGTCTGCGGGGCTGGATGCGGTAAGGAGCGTTGATCGTCGGGTCCCGTGCAACCGAACGCCGTGAACCATGTCAGGTCCTGACGGAAGCAGCATTAAGCGGATGGTGCGGTGTGCCGCGGGGAAACCTGAAGGGAGCCGCCTGCCGCATGACCGCCCGTGGGCGATCAGTCAAGGGTCAGGTGCGCGGCAATATGCCTGCACCGGCGCCGGAGACGGCGCCGGTGCATTTTTTGCCGGCTACGCTGAAAAGGAGGATCGGTTTGGAGCAGTTTTCGGTATTCGACATCATCGGCCCGCGCATGACGGGCCCGTCGAGCTCCCATACCGCGGGCGCGGTACGCCTTGCCAACATGGCGCGGCAGATCGCCGGCGGCGACGTGGCGGAGGCGGCGTTCACGCTGTACGGCTCGTTTGCGCAGACCGGCCGCGGCCACGGCACGGACAAGGCGCTCATCGCGGGCGCGCTGGGCATGGCGCCGGACGACCCGCGCATCAAGGACGCCTACCAGATCGCGCGCGCCAGCGACGTGCCCGTGAGCGTCGAGTATTCCGACGAGCCCGTGCGCCAGCCCAACACCGCGCGCATCCGCATCACCGGCAGCGATGGCTCCGTCACGGACGTGCTGGGCGTCTCCGTCGGCGGCGGCAACATCCTGATCACGGAGATCGACGGCCTGGGCGTAGAGCTCACCGGCGACTATCCGACGCTCGTAGCCCAGTACCGCGACGAGCCCGGCGTGATCGCCGAGGTCACGCATGTGCTCGCGCAGCTCAAGATCAACATCGCCTTCATGCGCGTGTTCCGCCATGGCAGGGGAGAGGACGCCTACATGACCGTTGAGACGGACCAGCCCGTGACGGACGATATGCTCCGCATGATCCGCGCGCTCTGCCCGGCGCTGCAGCGCGTCTTTGCCGTATAAGGAGGCTGCCATGCTGACGGATGTGTTTGAAAACGGCGAGTCGATCCGCCGTTACTGTCTGGAAAACCGCATCACCATCGCGGAGGCCATGCAGCGGCGCGAGGAATACCTCTCCGAGCAGAGCCGCGATGAGATCCGCGCCGAGATGTACAAGAACCTCGTCGTCATGCGCGATTCGGTGCGCAAGGGCCTGTCCGAGCGGGTGGAGTCCGTCAGCGGCCTCTCCGGCGGCGAGGCCATGCGCCTGTTCCGCTACGCCAAGCTCACCCCGTTTTCCGGCACGAACGCCTGCCGCGCGGCGGCCGCCGCCATGGCCGTGGTGGAGGTCAATGCATCGATGGGCTGTATCGTCGCTGCGCCGACGGCCGGCGCGAGCGGCATCCTCGCCGGCGTGCTCATCGAATGCGGGCACGAGCGCGGCTGGACGGACGAGCAGCTTGTGGACGCGCTGTTCACCGCCGGCGCCGGCGGGCTGCTCTTTGCCATGAACGCGACCATCTCCGGCGCGGGCGGCGGCTGCCAGGCGGAGACGGGCGTGGCCGCGGCAATGGCGGCGGCGGCGCTGGTCGAAACCAGCGGCGGCGCGGCCGTGCAGGCGCTCGACGCGGCCGCCATGGCCATCAAAAACGTGCTCGGCCTCATCTGCGACCCGGTCGCGGGGCTCGTGGAATGTCCCTGCATCAAGCGCAACGCGCTCGGCGCGGTCACCGCCAAGATCTGCGCGGATCTGGCGCTTGCCGGCGTGACCAGCCTGATCCCGTTCGACGAGGTGGTCGCCACCATGCTGCAGGTCGGGCAGGATATCCGCCCCGAATACCGGGAGACGGCGCGCGGCGGCCTTGCGGCCACGCCGACGGCGCGCAAGGTCACCGAACGGCTCCACCGGATGCAGGGCTGACGCCGGTAAGCCGCGCGCACCCGCCGTATTTCCTCACCTGCCGCTTTGCCCCGCACGCTGCGCGGGGCTTTTCCTTTTTGCCGCCGCTTCCCGCCGGCGCTTACCCAGCGTGAGACCGGCCATGGAAGCGGAGAAGCTCTGAGGCACGCGCCCGACGGCGCACTCCCCGCGCGGGTGCGGCGGTCGTTCCAGCTGAACGGCGCGTTGGGCGTGCCGTACAGCTCTCCCCACCCGGAAGCGCCGCCGCAGAACAGCGGGCTAACCGACATTTTCCCTATTGACAACTTTGGTTAGTTGCATTAAACTGATGTCGGTTAGAGAAATCTAACCAATATTTCAGCAGACGGGTTAGTGTTTACTAATCCGAATTGCCCGCGAGGAGGACGACATGATGCCGCTTACGTTAGCAAACATTGGGGACGAAAATCTGATCCGGCATGTCGGAGGAAGCGCGGACGTCAGGAAGCATCTGGAGGACATGGGATTCATCGCCGGGGCAAACGTCACGGTGGTCTCCGCGTTCAGCGGGAACCTGATCGTCAGCGTAAAGGAGACGCGCGTTGCGCTCAGCCGGGAGCTGGCGTCAAAGATCATGGTGTGAGAAGGAGGTAAACATGAACACACTGCGCAATGTCAAGGTCGGGAGCACCGTCAGGGTCGTCAGGCTCCACGGCGAGGGCGCCGTCAAGCGGCGCATGATGGATATGGGCATCACCCGCGGAGTGGAGCTCTTTGTCCGCAAGGTCGCCCCGCTGGGCGACCCGGTCGAGGTCACGGTGCGCGGCTACGAGCTGTCCATCCGCAAGGCGGACGCGGAGCTGATCGAGGTGGAATGATCCCGCCGCACGCCGGTGCGGCGCAGCATATGGGAGAAAGTGATCGAAAAGGAGTGGGAAGATGGAACAAGTGATCAGGATCGCCCTTGCGGGCAACCCGAACAGCGGCAAGACGACGCTGTTCAACGCGCTGACAGGCTCCAACCAGTTCGTTGGCAACTGGCCGGGCGTGACCGTGGAAAAGAAGGAGGGCAAGCTCAAAAAGCACAGCAACGTGGTCGTGACCGACCTGCCGGGCATCTACTCGCTCTCTCCGTACACGCTGGAGGAGGTCGTTGCGCGCAACTATCTCATCGCGGAACGGCCGGACTGCATCCTCAACATCGTGGACGGCACGAACCTGGAGCGCAACCTGTACCTCACCACGCAGCTGACGGAGCTGGGCATCCCGGTGGTCGTGGCGATCAACATGATGGATCTGGTGCGCAAAAACGGCGACACCATCCGCATCGACGAGCTGAGCCGCGCGCTGGGCTGCAAGGTCGTGGAGATCTCCGCCCTGCGCGGCACGGGCATCAAGGAGGCGGCGCAGGCGGCCATCGACGCGGCGAACAACGGCAAGACCGTCCCGCAGCACACGTTCTCCGGCGCGGTGGAGCATGCCATCGCGCACATCGAGGAGGCCGCCGTGCACAACATGCCGGCCGAGCAGCAGCGCTGGTACGCCATCAAGATCTTTGAGCGCGACGCAAAGGTCCTCGAGCGGCTGCAGCTCGACAAGGATGTGCTGGCGCACATCGAAGAGGATATCCGCGCCGCGGAGGAGGAGCTCGACGACGACGCCGAGAGCATCATCACCAACGAACGGTATGTCTACATCGCCTCGGTGCTCAAGGGCTGCTACAAAAAGAAGAACGCGGGCAGGATGTCCGCGTCCGACCGCATCGACCGCGTGGTGACGAACCGCTGGCTGGGCCTGCCCATCTTCGCGGTGGTCATGTTCCTGGTCTACTATATCTCGATGGTCACCATCGGCACCGCCGCCACGGACTGGGCCAACGACGGCCTGTTTGGCGACGGCTGGCACATGTTCGGCGTTGGCACTGCCGAGTATGAGGCAGCGGCGGAGAGCTACGGCGATTCCGACGCGATTCTGGACGCCTTCATCGGCAGCTATGGCGACGATGAGATCGCCGCGGCGATCGACGTTGGCTCCGAAGCGTACGACGAGTCGGCCGCGCAGGCGGCGCTCGCCCGGCTGACCGAGCTCACGCCCGCCGATGCCAGCGTCAGCTACGAGCTCGTGGACGAGGAGACGCTCGCCACCACGGAGGTGACCGGGGCGACAAAGGCCGACCTGGAAGCCGCCGTCAGCGCGTATCTCGATACGACGTATAAATCCGCCTACGGCGCGCCGGACCCGTCCGCCTACGGCAACTGGGTGCCCGGCCTGCCGGTGCTGCTGGGCGATCTGCTCGAAAAAGCCAACACGGCGGACTGGCTCAGCGGCCTCATTCTGGACGGCATCGTGGCCGGTCTTGGCGCGGTGCTCGGGTTTGTGCCGCAGATGCTGGTGCTGTTCCTGCTGCTGGCGCTGCTGGAGTCCTGCGGCTACATGGCGCGCATCGCGTTCGTGCTCGACCGCATCTTCCGCAAGTTCGGCCTGTCCGGCAAATCGTTCATCCCGGTGCTCATCGGCACGGGCTGCGGCGTGCCCGGCATCATGGCCTCGCGCACGATCAAGAACGAGCGCGACCGCCGCATGACCATCATGACGACCACGTTCATCCCGTGCAGCGCGAAGGTGCCGTTCATCTCCATGATCGCCGGCGCGATCTTCGGCGGTTCGGCGATCGTGGCGACGTCCGCCTATTTCGTCGGCATGGCGGCCATCATCGTCTCCGGCATCATGCTCAAAAAGCCGCGCATGTTCTCCGGCGAGCCGTCTCCGTTCGTCATGGAGCTGCCGGCCTACCACTGGCCGCCCGCCGGCAACGTGCTCCGCTCCATGTGGGAGCGCGGCTGGTCGTTCATCCGCAAGGCCGGCACGATCATCCTGCTCTCGACGATCGTCATCTGGTTCACGAGCTATTTCGGCATCGTGGACGGCTCGCTGCGCATGCTCGGTGAGGATGAGCTGAGCCTGTCGTTCCTGGCCAACATCGGTTCGGCCCTTGCGTGGGTGTTCGCGCCGCTGGGCTGGGGCAACTGGCAGGCCGCCGTCGCCACGATCACCGGCCTTGTCGCCAAGGAGAACATCGTGGGCACGATGGGCATCCTCTATGGCGCTGCGGGCAACGTCTATGCCGCGCTGGCCGCGTCGTTCACGCCGGTGGCGGGCTACTCGTTCCTGTGCTTCAACCTGCTGTGCGCGCCGTGCTTTGCGGCCATGGGCGCGATCAAGCGCGAGATGAACTCCGCCAAGTGGACGTGGTTTGCCATCGGCTACCAGTGCCTGTTCGCCTACGCCGTGGCGCTGATGGTCAATCAGTTCGGCAGCGCCTTTGCGGGCAGCGTCAATGCCGTCGGTCTGATCGTTGCCATTGCGCTCCTGGCGCTGATGGTATTCCAGCTGTTCCGCCCGTACCGCGAGGCGACCACGCTGCGCAGCCAGGTCCAGTCCTGACGGCGCGCCGCGCAGCGAAAACGCAACGATTAGGAGATGAAACGACATGTGGACGTGGCTTTTGGAAAACCTTGCGACGATCCTCATCAGCGCTGTACTGCTGGCGGTCATAGCGGCCATCATCGTACATCTGGCGCGCAACCGCCGTGCAGGCAAAACCTCCTGCGGCTGCGGCTGCTCCTCCTGCCCGATGGAGGGGAAGTGCCATCCAAAATCCCGCTGACCGGCGGAGCGCCCCGCCGGAACGGATAGATGCCGGGGGCGTACGCCCGCCTTCCCGGCGCGTGTGAACGAAGCCTGCGGCAGGCATCCGCCTGCCGCAGGCGCTTTTGGCGGCGAACATTATTTCATCCGGTATTCCGGTTGCCTGCACGGGCCGGCGGATGCTATAATAATGGAACATCGCTGTGTTAGCCAAAGGGGTTTCCGGAAACGTGCATTCCATTTCCGGCAAGATCCGAGACGCCAGGATCACGAGCAAACTGCTGGCGCTGTATGTGGTCATGATCCTCCTGTTTATCGGCAGCGCCGTGCTGTACTATTTTGGCAGCTATCGGGCGCTCGTGCGCGAGGGGCAGGAGCTGTCGGATATCCTGGTCCGCCAGACGAAGACCGCCTTTATGACCTCCATCAACAACACGACGCGCGCGATCTTCGACAACTACAAGGTGCAGCTGCTGTCGAATTGCCTGACAGGCCAGGATGACGGGGAAAATTATTACGCCTATTCCATTCAAAACGCGCTGATTGAGTTTTTGTCCCTTGCCGATGGCGTGAACTGGATCGTTGCGGTGGATGTCAACGACGAGCCCTTTTACAGCAGCCGCAGTGCTTCCGTCCCGATCGCCTATGATTATCTTGGCAATCTGGAACAGGATAAACGGGACTGCCGGGAGGGGCGCGGCCGCCTGCTCTGGCGGGCGCAGGAGGACGGGACGGTCAATATCAGCCGCATGCTGTTCGCCCTTCCCTCCATGCAGTACACCGGGTATGTGATCATCAATATGGACGCGTCGGTCTTTTATCAGGATGCGCACAGGCTGTCCAACGCCGGGTCCATCGTATTCGACTCCTACGGCGCGCCCATGCTGCATAATCTTGACGCATCCATGGAACCCTTCCTGGCGCTCGACCCCGATTCGCGCGAGGACATCCCGCTGGGTGCGCAGGCGTATTCGGCGAGTTGGGAAACGATCACAAACAGCAATCTGTGGCTTTGCCAGATCGTCAACCTCGGATATGCGCCGCGCGAATTGCAGCGGCTGACCGTGATCTACATCGCCGGATGCTCGTGCATCGTGCTCTTTGCATCCCTGGTGATGCTCGGCATCTTCCGGCAGATCAACCGCAACATCGCCACCGTGCAGGAGGGAATCTCCGCGATAGCGCAAGGCAACCTGCATCACCGGATTGCGCCCGCGGCCATGGATGAGATCGGGATGATCGGCACTTCCATCAATACGATGGCCGGCACCATCACCCGCCTGTTGCAGAAGGTCGAGGAGGAAACGCTCTTGCGCCGTCAGGCGGAATACAGCCAGCTTGAATTTCAATACAGCGCGCTCCAGGCGCAGATAATCCGCATTTCCTGTTCAATGCGCTCGAATCCATCAGCGGGATGGCGAAGCTGCATGACGATCGGCAGACAAGCCATGCCACGCAATGCCTTGCCAACCTGCTGCGCCAGAATCTGGAGCGCACCGGGAGTCTCTGCCCGCTCATCGACGAGATCAGGTATATCCGGCTGTATCTGGAGATGTACCAGATCATGTACCCCCAGCAGCTTCAATTCGTGATTTGTCACGATCCTGATCTGGATGATATCGCGGTGCCGGTCTTTCTCCTGCAGCCGATCGTCGAAAATGCGATCGTTCACGGGATCGGCCCCAAATCCGGCCGCGGCTGCATCCGCATCACGACCGAACTGAACGACGACCGGCTCATCGTCTGTGTCGCGGACGATGGATGCGGCATCCCGGCGGAGCGCCTCGCCAACATTTGGGAGCATCAGCCGGAAGGGGGCGCAAATGCGCCGCGCATCGGCCTGTTCAACGTGCGGCAGCGCCTGCGCTTCCTCTATGGCGAGGACTGCGGGATCGAGCTGCTGTCCAAAGCGGGGGAGGGCGCCACCTGCCGGATCAGCCTGCCGGTCTGAGAAAGGAGCCGCACATGTGGAAGATCGCAATTTTTGACGACAACCAGATCGTGGTGGACGCGCTCTGCCGCTCGATCAACTGGAAGGAGCTCAACTGCGGGATCTGCGGCGTCGCCCTGAATGGGACGGACGCGCTTTCGGCCATCAATAATACGTCGCCCGATATCGTGATCACGGATATCACGATGCCGGGGTTTTCCGGCCTTGAACTGGCCGCCATGTCGCGCGCCGCTCATTTCCCGACCCTGTTCATCATCATAACGGGCTTTAGCAACGCGCAGTTTGCGCGCCAGTCCGTGCGGCTGCGCGTCTTTGACTACATCACCAAGCCCATTGACAACGACGAGATCGTAAAGGTCGTCCGCGAGGCCATCGACGCGCTGCAGCAGTCGGCCAATGTGCCGCGCCGGGGCGACGGCGACCCGGTGTCGGAGGCGCTGTCAAACGTTTGCTGCAAGGCCGGCAGCTACTCGAAGCTGACCTCGGATGTGATCCGCTATATCAACGAAAGCTACAGCCAGCCAACGATCAGCCTCAAGGAGACCGCTGCGAAGTTTTTCGTTTCCTCCTCCTATCTCTCGGCGCATTTCAAGGAGGAGACCGGCGTCGGGTTCATCTCGTTTTTGACCATGGTGCGCCTGTTCCAGGCAAGAAAGCTCCTTGCGTCATCGCACGCTTCCATCGCTCAGGTCGCCTATCAGGTAGGGTACAAGGATTACAGCTACTTTTTCCAGGTCTTCAAAAAGTACTACGGCTATGCGCCCAGCAGCATAACCGGCTGACCGCGCCATCCGGCCGCGCAGAGCGCCCGCGCCGCGGGCGTTCATTTGGGTGCTTAAAAAACCTAACATTTGCAGCAAAAAAGCTAATTGTTCGCCATGTCTCAGGAAAGTAGAATAAGTAAAAAGCATGTCTGAATCAGGAGACGCAAAACACTTTAGGGAGGAAAATTTATGAAAAAACGGAAACTTGCAGCTGTATTCCTTGCCCTGGCGCTGGCGTTTGGCTGCCTGGCCGGCTGCGCGCAGGAACAGCCGGGCGAACAGGGCGACGCCGAGGATGACGTGACCATCACCGTCATGCATTACATGGGCGAGCAGTCGAAGCGGGAAACGCTGGACGCGATCGTCGAGGCGTTCGAGGCGGCCAACCCCGGCATCAAGGTCAAGCTTGAGCAGATCGATTCGAGCGAAGTCTATCAGACCTATCAGACGCGCTTTACCACCGGCGACGCGCCCGACATCCTCTTTGGAAGCCCGCGCGAGATGGTCGAGTTCGTCGAGGCGGGATTGTTCATGGACCTGACCGGCGCCGAGTTCCTGGACGATATCGTCTATGAAGTCCTCGAAGAAACGACGGTGGACGGGAAGTACTATGCCGTCCCGATCGACGTGCAGATCAAGGCCGTGTTTTACAACAAGACCATGTTTGCAGAGCGCGGCCTGAGCGTCCCCACGACGCTTGACGAGTTCAAGGCCATTCTTGCATCGTTCGACAGCGAGGGGATCACGCCGCTGATCCACGACTATGCATTCTCCTGGGCGCCGTACCATGAGCTGGACGCCATCCTGACGTCCATCTGCGCAACGCGCGGCGGCGGCACGCTGCCGCAGGATTCCCAAAACGGCGCCGCCGCGCTGACCGGCAACGATATCGCCCTCGAAGCGGCAACGGTCTGGAACC
Organism: uncultured Eubacteriales bacterium; assembly: GCA_900550525.1. Lineage (GTDB taxonomy): Bacteria > Bacillota > Clostridia > Christensenellales > CAG-138 > Aphodomorpha > Aphodomorpha intestinavium. Next base: position 48,591 of record URSN01000001.1, on the reverse strand, counting down.
TTGTCGCCTCCTATAAGGAGGGTCAGGACCTGACGATGGACCAGCCGACGGCCGTTGAGCGCTTTGCCGGCGGCGAGCGGCCCATGTTCATCAATGGCGGCTGGATCTATGCGGACGTGGTCGCCGCATCGGACGATGAGTTCGGCTTCTTCGCGATCCCGTGGAGCAATACGCTGGACGAGAACAAGCTCGAAGTGGCGCTCGATGACGCGTTCATCGTCAGCAACACGACGCAGCACAAGGACGAGGTGTTTGCGTTCCTCTCCTACATGATGAGCGATGAGGCTGCCCAGATGTGGATGACCGGCACCAAGCTGATGAGCAGCTCCAAAAACGCGAACGCGGAAAATGCGGACCCCTACGTGCAGGCCATCAAGGCCTATATCGACGCCGGGAACATCGCGCCCAAGGCCAACGTTCCGGACTATACGGCCGCATACAGCGATGCGCAGATCAGCGTGATGCAGTCGTATATCGTTCAGGACCTGGACCGCACCGCGCTGCTGCTGAAAATGCTCGACGCCGGGCTCGCGCTTTGCAACAGATAAGGCGGGAACCGCTTTAAGGACCGTGCGGCGCCGTTCACGATGGAAAGATGGTGTGCGGCGCCGCACATTTGAGGTGCGCATGGATATGGAGCTGGCCATAAAGAGTACGAGCCGCAAAAGAAAACTCGGGAAGAAGCTGGTCGATTTTTCCTTCCTGTTTCCCGTTCTGTTCATGTTTGTCGCGTTTGTCGTCTTTCCGTTTCTGTGGGGCATCCCGCTCTCCTTTACGGATTGGGACGGCCTGAGCGCCACGAGGAATTTTATCAATTTTGACAACTACGTCAATATCTTCTCCGACCCGCATATTCCAAATGCGTTTAAGAACACGGCCGTCTTTGCCGTTTTGACGCTGGTCGTTTCAAACGTGCTGGGGCTGCTCATCGCGCTGCTGCTGCAAAGGAGCAACCGCATCAACAATCTTACGAGGACCAGCGTCTTCATGCCGTACTGCCTCAGCATGATCCTGCAGGCGTATGTGTGGAAGTATATGTACAGCGACGTCCTGTACGGGCTGTTCTCCATCCCCAATCCGCTGGGCAGCCAGTTCTGGGCGATCATCGGCATCTCCTTCATCTGCATCTGGGCGGATACCGGGTACTGCATGATCATCTATGTCGCCGCCCTGCAGGGCATTTCCAAGGATTATTACGAGGCGGCGGAGATTTCGGGCGCCAGCAAATGGCAGCAGTTCTGGAAGATCACACTGCCGATGCTCTGGCCCGCCGTCGTATCGAACGTCATCATCTATCTGGGCTGGGGCCTGCGCGTCTACGACTATCCGATGGCGGCGACGTCGGGCGGGCCCGGCCGCGCGAGTGAAACGATCGCGATGCTGATCTATAAAAACCTGTTCAGCTATCACAAGGCCGGCTACGGCCAGGCCCTTGCGATCGTCTATACGGCGATGATCTTCGTCGTCATCGCGGTCGTCGCCAAGCTTTTGCGCAAGCGGGAGGTGGAGCTGTAATGGTAGGCGAAGCGCTCTGGAAAAAAGTCCTGCGGGCCGTTCTGAAGGTGCTCGTCCTGTTCGTCTTTGTGAGCCCGTTCTACATCGCCGTGTGCTATGCGGTCAAGACCCGCAAGGAGCTCGCCGCCGGCCGGCTGACCTTCCCCAAAACGATCCACTGGGAGAACTTTGCAGAGGGGATCGAGCGGTCCAACTTTTTCCTGGCCCTCAAGAACAGCGCCGTGACCACCGCCATTATGGTCGTCTCGCTGCTTGTCATCTGCAGCATGGCCGCCTATATCATCGCGCGCAGGAAGAGCCGCTTTTACAATGCGATGTACTTCGTCATGCTGGGCGCGACGCTCATCCCCTTCCAGGCGATCATCGCGCCGCTGTATTCCGAGCTCAGCGCGCTGAACCTGATGAATACGCTCTTTGGATATTCCCTCATCCAGATTGCGTTCCAGAGCGCCTTTACGACGCTGATCATCACCGGTTTTGTCAAGTCGATCCCGCTGGAATTGGAAGAATCGGCGCAGATCGACGGCTGCGGGCCTTATCGGACCTTCTGGCGGATCGTTTTCCCGCTCATGAAGCCGATCATTTGCACCGCAGCGGTGCTGGCGACGCTGAGCACCTGGAACGATTTTCAGGTATCCGTTGTATTCCTGCAAAACGATGAGATCAAGAACCTGGCCATCATGCAGTATTACTTCTTCGGCAAGAACACGGCGGATCTGAACTATGCGTTCGCCACGTTCCTTCTGTCGATGATGCCAATCCTGGCCCTGTACTTTACGTTCCAGAGATATATCGTCAGCGGCATCACCGCCGGCGCAGTAAAATGTTCAGCATATCCGCAAGTTGTTTCTGTGTCATTCCTTTTTCTTTGCGGAGCGTGCTGATGATTTCTCCCATAGATCTGTTTGCCATTTGATTTATCTCCTTTGCAAGTTTGATTGATTTCAGTATAATACCGCGTCCGAAAGGAGTAAACCGAAGGAAGGTAGAGTTTACTAAACCGAAGGTTTACTTCTTTTCCTGCTCTTTATTAACAAATAAATTGCAGATCATCATAACTGCCACAAACAGCACACCGGCAATAGGCCATACAATCCAACTCCGGTGCCAGTCATTCGTAATGAAGCTCCAACTCAAAAAGATTGCCGTAGCGACAACCCAATAAACAGCACCCACTGTTTCCTTGATGTTACTTTTCTTTTTTTCAATCGGATTATACTCTCCTTCTTTGAGAAGCTTTTGCATACTTGCCCAGCGTACTCCGGACACAATAAAGAACATTGCACCGATACCGGCAATCAGCATCGTTACTGTAAGCATAATAACGGTGAGAAAATCGTGATCAGCAAAAGCAGCACTTAGAAGCGGTACGGGTGAAAGCACACAAACACAAGTGCCAATGTAGTTGTACTTCACATATGTGCTGCGATACTTTCTCTGTGCGTCCTTCACCAAACCAGCAACACCGTATTCAGTTTCGAAAGGTTCTTTTTCAATGAACTCATACGGAGCGTTTGTGAACCCTACACGAATGAAGATTGCTACCGCTACTGCAACGATTGGGAACATAGCAACCAATCCAACACCGCAGGCCAGCTCTTCTGACCAACCAAAGGAGGGATATTCGCTTGCAACACTAAGTAAAAGCAGTGGGATAACAGCTACAATGCAAAGCATCGTTGCTATGGCAATTCTTTTTGCTGCAATCTTTCGCAACTCCAGATATTCGTTTGCCTCTGCAAGCGTTATCTTTCGTATGCCGGGATCGGAGACACCGTCGGTATATTCCTCGTTCTCAATTTCATCTTTGAGCAAATAATCGGTTGTAACCCCGAACAGTTCACCGAGTTTCAGAATCTTCTCTAAATCTGGGATTGTCTGTGCGCCCTCCCATTTGGATACTGCCTGACGGGACACATTCATTTTTTCAGCCAGTTCTTCCTGTGACCAGCCATTCTTTTTTCTGAGTCTGATGATCTTATCAGCTAAAATCATATTTCTATACCTCCACTTGGAAACGTCGGCAGGCTTTCAACCTTCCGCTATGCCAAGTATAGCTTTTTTGTCGGTTACACTCCACCAAACGACGGCTTGAAATTCGTCAACCGGCGGTTGCCAAGTGCTTTACATCGGTATTATAGCATAAAGCCGTTCCATATCGGGAACATCGGGTATCATGTGCGCGAAGGCATCCATGATCTGACGTTCTACGACTGGACCTGCTATATGGATTTTTGCGACAGCTATCTCAAATGAAGCTGGCGCTGCGATCCTGAACGATAATCGCTGCGTTCCGGCGCCTGCATTTCCGTCCATTCGGCAGGATACGGGCGCCGGACTCTCCCTGTTGCCAAAAACCGCCTTGGGCCGCAGTTCCACTGGCGGCGCAGCCCGTCGCCGGACAGGGCTGCGGAGCAGTGAGGTCATGATGCGTTTTTTCAATCCGGATTCGAGGGTCATGTGCGCGCTCTCGCGCCTTGCGGATCTGATGCTGCTCAATCTGGCCGCGCTTGTGTGCAGCCTGCCCGTGCTGACCATCGGCGCGTCCGCCGCCGCGCTGTTTGCTGCCGTTCGCGATCTGATAAACGAGCGCGGCGGCAGCATCCTGCGCGCCTATTTTGTCCACTGGCGGCGCGAGGCGCGCAGGGCGACGCTCCTGTTTTTGCCGTTTCTGCTGCCGTTTGCCGTCATCCTGTTTGATCTGCTGCTGCTGTATCAGCATCCCTCGGCCCTGCTGCTCGACAGGGGGCTGCTGGCGGCGTCCGCAGTGGCGTTCCTCGGCGTGTATCTGGGAAGCCTTCAGATGTTCGCCTACTCCATCCGCAGGACGTGGCTCAACGGGGCGAAGCTTTTTATCGCCCGGCTTCCGCATATGCTGCTCGCCATGGCGCTGCTGCTGCTCCCCTTTGTGCTTCTTCTCCTGTCGCCGGATACGTTCTTTCGTCTTTTTATTGTGTTTCTCCTTCTGGGCGTATCGGGCCCCGTTTTTGCGCTGCAACTGATGCTGCGCGCCGTTATGAAAACCATATCCGCTTCCGCCGGCAGGGGAGAGTGACGCCCTGGCCGGCGGCCTCCTTCCGGACCCCATGTTTACGGCCCCCTGAGCGCGCCGCGCGTGTCCGCGCCTCGAAAAACCCGTTGAGTATTTTGATGGGAAATGGTATACTGATTGCGTATGCAGTATAATGTAGGAGGGTGCGGGATGAGAGTTACGGTCAAGGAGCGCCGCTTTCCGTCCGCCACGGGGCTCGGCGCGATCCGCTTCCGGCAGTGGCTGCCGGAGGAACCGTGCGCCGCGCTTCAGATCACTCACGGCATGGCCGAGCACATCGACCGGTATGACGCGTTCGCGCGGTATCTGGCCGGGCAGGGCGTGCTCGTCTACGGGCAGGACCATGCCGGGCACGGGAAGAGCACGCCGGATGCGCCGCGCGGCTTTTTCGGGCTGGAAAACGGCGTTGACGCGCTCCTGCAGGACATGCGCACGCTGTACGAGCTGGTCAAGCGCGACCATCCAGCCATCCCGTTCATCCTGTTTGGCCATTCGATGGGCTCGCTGCTGGCGCGCGCCTATGCGTCGCGCGACGGGGAGGACTTCGACGCGTTCATCTTCTGCGGCACGGCCGGCCGGCCGGCTGGGCTGGCCTTTGCCAGGTTCATCGCCCGGCGTGAGGCGCGCCGCGCGCCGGACCGCCCCAGCAGGCTGCTGGAAAGGCTGTGCTTTGGCGGGTATAACCGCGCCGTCGGCAGCAGCCGCACGGCGTTCGACTGGCTCTCCCGCGACGCGGCGGAGGTGGACCGGTATGTGGCCGATCCCGCCTGCGGCTTCACGTTTACGGCAGCCGGCATGCGCGACGTATTGGACGCGCTGCTGGACGTCTGCGGCACGGAATGGGCCTCGCGCGTGCCGGATGCGCCCATCCTGCTCGCCTCCGGCGATTGCGACCCGGTCGGCGGGCGCGGCGGCGGGGGCGTGCGGCAGGCCGCCGGCTGGCTGCGTCAGTCCGGGCACGGCACCGTGGAGCTCAAGCTGTATCCCGGCGCGCGCCACGAGCTGCTGAACGAAACGAACCGGGACGAGGTGTACGGCGATATTGCGCTGTTCATCGAGACCGTGGAAACCATGGGAGCGTTTGCATGAGCATTTTGGTCTATCGTGACAAGACCGTCGCCGCAGCGGCGGCGGCGACGCTGCTGGCCGCGCAGATCATCGAAAAGCCGATGAGCGCGCTCGGACTGGACTATGCGGAGGATCTCGTGCCGGTCTACCGCGCTTTGGCGCGCATGACGGCGGACGGCCTGCTCGACTGGAGCGACGCGACGGCGTTCGCCCTGTCCGAGCATGTGCGCGCGGATGCGGAGCGCACCATCGCCTCGCAGATGGGCCCGCTGCTCTTTGAGCGCGTGAACCTCAAGGCGGAGCGCCGCTTCGCCCCGAGCGCCGAGGCGATGGACTGGAGCGTCGCCTGCAACGATTATGAGGATGCGATCCTGCGCGCCGGCGGTATGGACATGGCGTTCGTATCCGTCGGCAGCGACGGCAGCATCGCCCGCAACCTTGCCGCGCAGGAACTGGCGCCCGTCACGCATGTGGAGCGGACGGAGGAGGGGCGCGTCGTGACGGTCGGCATGAGCACGGTCATGAGCGCGCGCAAGATCGTCGCCCTGCTCGTGGGGGCGGAGAAGGCCGACCTTGCCGAGCGCATCTTCAACGGCCCGGTCACGCCGCAGCTGCCGGCCACCTATCTGCTGATGCACGCAAACGCCGTGTTCCTCCTCGACGAGGACGCAGCGGCGCGCATCTGACGCGGCGGAGCGCGCCGTGGAGATCTTTTCCGGCGGCTGGGAGGAGATGGAGCGCGCGGTCGCCTGCTGCCGGCGCTGCCGGCTTTGCGAGGCGCGCACGCATACGGCCTTTGGCGAGGGCAGCCGCAGCGCCGCGGCCATGCTCGTGGGCGAGGGGCCGGGGCGCGAGGAGGATGCGCAGGGGCGGCCGTTCGTGGGCCCTGCGGGCCAGCTGCTCGACAGGATGCTGTCCTCCATCGGCGTCAGGCGGGACGAGCTGTACATCACCAACGTCGTCAAGTGCCGCCCGCCGGGGAACCGCAACCCGGCCGATGATGAGGCGATGGCCTGCCTGCCGTATCTCAGGCGCCAGTTCGCGCTCGTGCGGCCGCGCATCCTGGTCTGTCTCGGCGCGGTGGCGGCGCGGTATCTGTATGACCCGTACGTGCGCATCTCGCGCGAGCGCGGCAGGTGGAAGGAGCGCGGCGGCGTTCTGATCCTGCCGACCTGCCATCCGGCCGCGCTGCTGCGCGACGAGAGCAAAAAACGCGAGGCGTGGGAGGACATGCAATCGTTCCGCTCAGCCCTGCGGAGCGTAACAGAACACGAAGGAGGACGTTATGTCAGGACATTCCAAGTGGGCGAACATCAAGAATAAGAAGGAGAAGACCGACGCCCAGCGCGGCAAGGTATTCACCAAGATCGGCCGCGAGATCGCCATCGCCGTCAAGGAGGGCGGGCCGGACCCGGCCAACAACAGCAAGCTGCGCGACGTGATCGCCAAGGCCAAGGCGAACAACATGCCCAACGACAACATCTCCCGTTCCATCAAAAAGGCTGCGGGCGAGGGCAACGCCGTCAACTACGAGGAGATTACCTACGAGGGCTATGGCCCGGGCAATATGGCCGTGATCGTCGAGGTGCTCACGGACAACCGCAACCGCATCGCCGCGGAGATGCGCCATATCTTCGACAAGAGCGGCGGCAACCTGGGCGCGAGCGGCTGCGTCGGCTGGATGTTCGACAAGAAGGGGCTCATCGTCATCGAGCGCACCGCGCTGATGGACGAGGACGAGGTGATGATGACCGCGCTCGATGCGGGCGCGGAGGATTTCAACGCGCTCGACGACGCGTTTGAGGTGTACACCGCCCCGGCCGATTTTTCCGCCGTGCGCGAAGCGCTCGAGGGCGCGGGCTATGCGTTCATCTCCGCCGAGGTGCGCATGATCCCGCAGAACACCGTCAACGTCGAGGATGCCGAGACGATCGAAAAGATCGAGCGATTCCTGGAGCGTCTCGACGACAACGACGACGTGCAGGAGGTCTATCACAACGCCATATTCCCGGAGGACGAGGAGGCCTGAGCGCTTCCCGTGCCGCCGGCGCAGGATATGCAGCAACAAACCAATGAAAAGGAGGAGTACACATGGCTGCTGAAATGGTGAACGCACTCGGTAAGATTACCATCAGCGACGACCTGGTCGCCAGCATCGCGGGCTATGCCGCCGTGGAGAACTACGGCATCGTCGGCATGAATGCAAAGAAGGCGGGGGACTCCCTCATCGAACTGTTCGGCGGAGACAACGTCAGGCGCGGCGTCAAGGTGACCGTGGTCGCGCCGGATACCGTCGCCATCGACCTGTATGTGACGCTGGAGTACGGCGTGTCGCTCCCGGCGGTCGCGCAGAACACAAGGAGCAACGTCAAATACCGCGTGGAGGAGATGACGGGGCTCACGGTCCAAAGCGTCAACATCCATGTGGAGAGTATTCGGGTCTGACCGTTTGACGGCGGTCCCGATGGAGGAGAAATGAACGAGTTAACCATCAGCGGAGCGCAGTTCCGCGATATGATCGTGGCCGGCGCTGCGCTGCTCGAGCGCAACCGCCAGGCGATCGATGCGCTCAACGTGTTCCCCGTGCCGGATGGCGACACCGGCACCAACATGACCATGACCATGCAGAGCGCCGTGCGCGAGCTTCGCGCGCTGCCGGCGGACGCGACGGTGTCCGCCGTGGCGGACGCGCTTTCCATGGGCGCGCTGCGCGGCGCGCGCGGCAACTCCGGCGTCATCCTGTCACAGCTGTTTCGCGGCTTCTCGCGCGCGTTCAAGGGCGCGTCCGTCATGGATGCGCCGCTGCTTGCCAGCGCGCTCACCATGGGCTCCGAGGCGGCGTACAAGGCCGTCATGAAGCCCAAGGAGGGCACCATCCTCACCGTTTCGCGCATGATCGCGGAGGACGCGGCGGCGCTTGCCGAGCGCGGGGCGAACGTCTACCGGCTCATGGATGCGATCCTTGAGTCGGGCGAGCGCGCGCTTGCCCAGACGCCGGATCTGCTGCCCGTGCTCAAGGAAGCGGGCGTCATCGATTCCGGCGGCAAGGGCCTGCTGACCATCTATCGCGGCTTCAAGCTCTCGCTCGACGGCGACGAGATCCCCGACCTGCCGGAGCAGGAGGCGCAGGAGGCGGCCGTGCCGTCCGCGGCCGCGGAGCTGGAAGGCGTGCCGGAGGAGAGCATCGAGTTCGGCTACTGCACGGAATTCTTCATCGTGCACCTCGACCCGGCGTTTTGCGAGGAGGATCTCGACGTGTTCCGCGAGCACCTCATGCGCCTGGGCGATTCGGTCGTCGTCGCCTACGATGCGGGCGTGGTCAAGGTCCACGTCCATTCCAATGCGCCCGGCAAGGTGCTGCAAATGGCGCTGCGCCTTGGCGAGCTCGACCGGCTCAAGATCGAGAACATGCGCGAGCAGAACCGCGCGCTGCAGGCCGAGCGCAAGCGCAGCGAGAAGGAGTACGCCATGGTGGCCGTCAGCGCGGGCGACGGCATCGAGAGCGTGTTCCGCGAGCTGATGGTCGATCATGTGATCGCCGGCGGGCAGACGATGAATCCCAGCATTGACGCGATCGCCAGCGCCATCCGCAAGGTCAACGCGCGCAACGTGTTCGTGCTGCCGAACAACGGGAACATCATCATGGCGGCGCAGCAGGCGGCGGGCATCGCCTCCTGCAACGTGATCGTCCTGCCCACCAAGACCATCCCGCAGGGCATTGCGGCGGCCATGGCCTTCAACGGCTCCGTGGACGTGCAGGCGAACGAAAAGGCCATGACGGCGGCCATAGGCGAGGTCGTCAGCGGCGCGGTCACCTATGCGGTGCGCAGCACGAAGTTCCGCGGGGAGGACATCTCCCAGGGCGACATCATCGGCATGATGGACAATGAGCTCTGCTGCGTCGGCACGGCGGTGGACGCGGTCACGGCCGACCTGCTGCGGCGCATGATCGAAAAGCGCGGCGAACCGGACGCAGCTGTGACCATCTTTTACGGCGAGAGCGTGGACGAGGCGAACGCCGAGGCGCTGCTTGAGAAGATGCAGCAGGAATACCCCGACGCGGAATACATCGTCCAGCGCGGCGGCCAGCCATTATATTACTATTATCTTTCCGTAGAATAAGCCGCCGGCACAGCGGCGGGCGGCAGCGCGATGCCGCCCGCCTTTTTTACCGCCTGGCGGGGCGAAGGGAGGGAGGACGATGCTGCAATCGGGCGTGGAAACGCTCCGGGGGGTCGGCCCGGCGCGCGCGGCGCAGCTCTCAAAGCTCGGCGTGCGCACGGTCGAGGATCTGCTCGGCCTCTTGCCGCGCGATTATGAGGACTATACGGCGGAAACGCCCGTCTCCGCGCTGCGGCACGGGCAGCTTGCCGCCGTGCGCGTGCGCCTGTGCGCGCAGCCGTCGGCCGCCTACTTCCACGGTCGTTCGCTCGTGAGCGTGCAGGCGGCGGACGCCACGGGCGCGCTGCGCCTGAAATGGTTCAACCAGCCGTACCGCCTGCGCCAGCTCCGGCCGGGGGGCGACTATGTCGCCTGCGGCCGCGTGGACGCGCGCAGGGGGCTTTCCCTGCTCAACCCGTCGCTGTCGGCGGAGCTGCCGGGGCTGCTGCCGGTCTACCCGCTTTCCCTGGGGCTGACGCAGCTCTTCCTCCGCACGGCCGTCCGGCAGGCGCTGCCGGCCGCGGCCGAACTGTACGACCCCTTCCCGGACCGGCTGCGCGCGGCACATGATCTGCTGCCGCTTGCGGAGGCGGTCACGCTCGCGCATCGTCCCGCCTCGCGCGAGGCGCTGCTTAGCGCGCGGCGCACGCTCGCCTTTGAGCGGCTGCTGTGCTATCTGCTCGCCGTCGAGCTGCACAAGCAGGAGCGGCGGCGTTTTACGGGCATCGCGTTCGAATGCGGCGGCGTACTGGAGGCGTATCTCACGTCGCTGCCGGGTGCGCCGACGGCGGCGCAGCGGCGCGTGATGGGCGAGAGCGCCCGCGATATGGCCTCGCCCTCGCCGATGAACCGCCTGCTCCAGGGCGACGTCGGCTCCGGCAAGACCGCCGTGGCGCTGTACGCGCTGCGCATCGCCTGCGCAAACGGCTATCAGGGCGCGTTCATGGCGCCGACGGAGATCCTCGCGCGGCAGCACTATGCGGCGCTTTGCGAGCAGTTTGGCGATGCGGCCTGCCTGCTCCACGGCGCGATGGGCAAGCGCCAGCGGGAGCAGGCGCTGCTGCGCATCCGCAGCGGCGAGGCGCGCGTGGTCGTGGGCACGCACGCGCTGCTGCAGGAGGACGTGCGCTTTGCCCGGCTCGGGCTGGTCGTCACGGACGAACAGCACCGCTTCGGCGTGGCGCAGCGCGCGGCGATCGCCGGCAAGGGCGCGCGGCCGGACGTGCTCGTCATGAGCGCCACGCCCATCCCGCGCACGCTGTCGCTCCTGCTGTGCGGCGATCTGGACGTCTCCGTCATCGACGAGCTGCCCGCCGGGCGCAAGCCCGTAAAAACGCGCCTGATCCCGGCGCACCGGCGGGAGGATATGTACGCATACCTCATGCGCCAGGCGCAGCTGGGCGTGCAGTCCTATGTCGTTTGCCCGTTCATCGACGAGCCGGAGGCGATGGACGGCGTCAGCGCCGAGGGGCTGTTCGCCGAGCTTACGGAGAAGCTCCCCGCCGCGCGCGTGGGCCTGCTGCACGGCCGCATGAGCGGCAGGCGCAAGCAGGCGGTCGTGGAGGCGTTTCGCGCCGGGCAGATCGATATCCTCGTCACCACCACGGTCATCGAGGTCGGCGTGCATGTGGAAAACGCGTCCATCATGGTCATCGAGGGCGCGGACCGGTTCGGCCTTGCGCAGCTGCACCAGCTGCGCGGCCGCGTGGGCCGCGGCAGCGAGCAGGCGTACTGTTTCCTGCTCAGTGAAAGCGGCTCGGAGGCCGCGCTCAACAGGCTTTCCGTCATGGTGGAGACCAATGATGGCTTTCAAATCGCGGAGCGCGACCTTGCCCAGCGCGGCCCCGGCGACCTGTACGGCACGCGCCAGCACGGCGCGAGCAGCGTGCTCGACGGGTGCGATCTCGCGCTCCTTGGCCAGGCGGCGCAGGCGGCGCAGGTGGTCATGGCGCTGCCCGACGCGGCCAATGATGCGCTGCTTGCGCATGTGCGCGCGGGGTTTGACGAGCGCGCGTTTTCCATTGCCATGAATTGAGCGCGCCCGCCCGTGCCCGCCATGTCCCGCCCGATGCCGTCTGCTGCCGCAAGACGGCATTTTTTGTTGCTTTTGTGAATAATTTGCCAGTCATATTTGTGCGCATTTCACACAGATTAAGTGTACATCCGAAAAGGGAGGTGAAGACGATGGCACGCAATGGCGCGCTCGTCCCCGAGTCCAAGACGAAGATGGACAGCTTCAAAAGCGAAGTGGCGAATTCCCTGAACGTCAACCTGAAGCAGGGGTACAACGGCGACCTGACCTCGCGTGAGGCGGGCTCGATCGGCGGCGAAATGGTGAAGCGCATGATCGCTTACGCGGAAAAGAACATGCACTGACCCTACAAACAGATCTTGACAGGAAAGGAGATACACGGTTATGGCACGCAACGGTGCTCTGGTACCCGAGAGCAAGAGCAAGCTCGAGAGCCTCAAGTCCGAGGCGGCGAGCTCGCTGAACGTCAACCTCAAGCAGGGCTATAACGGCGACCTGACCTCGCGCGAGGCGGGTTCCGTTGGCGGCGAGATGGTCAAGCGCATGATCGCTTATGCGCAGAACAACATGAAGTAACCCGGCCACGGCCGGCCGCGCTCAAAACGGCGCGGACAGCGAACGGGCGCGCAGGAGTTTGCGCGCCCGTTTCCGTTTTCGGCATCCGTTACGGCTGCCCGTTTTCCTCCACGATCGTCAGATCCTCCTGCGTCAGCTGGCGGAGCGGGCGGCGGCACAGCGCGTCGTAGACGATTGGCACGACGAACAGCGTCATGAACGTGGCATAGGTCAGCCCGCCGATGGAGACGACCGCCACCGGCTGCACCAGGCTCGCGCCGGTGCCGGCGCCAAGCGCCAGCGGGACGAGCCCGAGGATCGTCGTCAGCGCGGTCATGAGCACCGGGCGCAGGCGCATACCGCACGCGGCCGTGACCGCTTCGCGCCGCTCCATGCCGCCAAGGCGCAGCTGGTTCATGCAATCGATCAGCACGATGCCGTTGTTCACGATCACGCCGACGAGCAGCACGAACCCGATCATCGCCACGATGCTGATCTCAAAGCCGGCGATCACCAGCGCCAGCAGGCCGCCCGTGAAGGCGAGCGGGATGGTCATCATGACGATGAAGGGGGAGAGCAGGGACTGGAACTGCGCCACCATGATCAGGTATACGATCACGATGCCCAGCAGCAGCATCAGCAGCAGGTCGCGCATCGCGCTCCAGATGGCCTCGTTCTCGCCGTCAAACTCGATGCGCAGCCCCTGCGGCGGCTCATACCCGGCGAGCGCGCGCTCCGCGTCGGCGGAGACGAGCGTGATGTTGTAGCCCTCCGCAAGCTCCGCGCTCACCGAGACGTAGCGGCGCTGCAGGGAGCGCGAAATGGACTGCATTGATTCCGCCTCCGTAAACGCCGCAATGTCCGAAAGGGCGACCTCCGTCTCCTCGCCGTCGCTGCCGGTCGCGGTGAGCGTGAGCGCGCGCACGTCCTCGAGCGACGGGGCGCGCTCGCTGGAAAGCACCAGCACGTCAAGCCCGTCCACCTGCGTGGCGGTCGCTTCCGTGCTCAGCGCGGCGGCGACCTGCTGGTAGACCTGCGCGGCGGTCAGCCCGCTGCGGATGGCCTTTTCCAGATCCACCTCGATGCGCAGCTCCGGCGTCGTTTCCTCCACGCCGTCGGACACGCTCGCCACGCCCGGCACATCGGCAAGCAGCGCCGCGACCTCGCGCGAGGCGGTGAGCAGCGCGTCCAGATCGTCGCCGAAGATATGCACCGTGATCCCGCTGCCGGTGAGCATGCTCGCATCCATCGACCCGCCGGAAACGGAGACGGTGCAGGGCAGGTCCGCACACAGCTGCTCGATCACGGGTTCCAGCTCGCTGCTGCTGCGCCCGCCCTCGCCAAGCACGGCGTACAGCATGGCGCTGTTCTCGCTGCCGCCGTCCGAGGCGGCGCCGCTCATGCCCAGCACCGCGCCCATGCCGCTTGCCTGCATGGCGCCCACGGTCTCGACCTCCGGCAGCTGCGCAAGCCGCGCGGCGATCTCGTCGCACACGGCGGCGGTATCGGCAAGGGTCGCCTCGTCGTCCAGCGAGACGCTCACGCTCAGCTGCGTGCTGTCCATCGCCGGCATGAACGTGAAGCCGCGCGATACGGCCAGCACGACGGAGAGGACGAGCAGCGCCACGGAGCCCAGCAGCACGGGCGCCTTATGCCGCAGCGCGGCGTCCAGCGCGCGCGCATAGGCGCGGCGCATGCCCGTTTCCGCCCGGCTGCTCTTGACCGCGCCGTGCCGCAGCAGCCCGCTGCCCACCGCCGGCACGAGCGTCAGCGCCACGATGAGGCTTGCAAGGAGCGAATAGGCGATCGTGAGCGCCATATCCGCAAAGAGCTGGCGCGTCAGCCCCTCCACGAACACGATGGGCACGAACACGCACACCGTCGTCAGCGTGGAGGAGGCGATGGCCGCCGCCACCTGCGCCGCGCCGGAGATGGCCGCGCGATAGGGCAGCACGCCCTCGCCGCGCAGGCGGTAGATGTTCTCGATGACGACGATGGAATTGTCCACCAGCATCCCGACGCCGACGGCCAGCCCCGCCATGGAGATGACGTTGAGCGTCACGCCGGAGAAATACATCAGCACGATGGCGAACGTCACGCTGATCGGGATGGACAGCGCCACGATCAGCGTCGGCCTGAGGTCGCGCAGGAACAGCAGCAGGATCAGCACGGCCAGCGCCGCGCCGACGGCCAGGTTCTCCAGCACCGAGCCCACCACGATGCGGATATAGTCGCCCTGGTCCATCAGCGGCGTGAAGCGCAGGCCCTCGTTCGCCGCCTTCAGCTCGGCAAAGCGGTCCAGAATGTTTTCCGAAACGGTGGCCGTCGCATAGTTGGATTGCTTATAGAACGCGAGCAGCACGCCGTCCTCGCCGTTGATGCGCGCGTAGGTATCGGCCGCGTTGTCGGCGACGAACACGTCCGCTACGTCCGACATGCGGATGGGCTCGAGCCCCTCGATGCCCAGATCGAGCAGCACCAGATCGTTCAGCTGCTGCGCGTCCGTGAGCTCCCGGCCCACATAGACGAGCCACTGCGCGCCGCCCTGATCGGCATACCCGGCCGGCATGGAGAAGTTCTGCGCGGCGAGGATGCCGCTGACCGTGGCGACGGTGACGAACTCATGCGCGTCCGCCGCCGCATACGCCTCCTCGCGCGCCTCCGTCAGCTGTTCCTCTGCGCTGTCGAGCTGCGTCTCGGCGTCCTCCATCTGGCGGCGGGCGGAGTTGATGCGGCTCTGCCCGGCGTTGAGCTCCTCGAGCGCCGCGTCGAACGCGGCCGTCGCGCTCGTCTGCTCCTCGTCGAGCTGTTCGAGCGCGGCGTCGAGCGCCTCGATGCCCGCCTGCGCCTCCACAAGCTGCTGCGCCGTTTCCGGCCGCTGCTCCTTGGCTGCCGTGATGGCGGCAAGCGACGCGCGCAGCTGCTCGATCAGCTGCTGCTGCTCCTCCGTCGGGGCGGGCAGGGCCGTCAGCGCGTCCAGCTGCGCAGACACGCCGTCCTCCGTCGCGATGAGCCGGTCCATCTCGTAAAGCCCCGCGGTCAGCTGTGTTTCGGCGGTGAGCAGCGCCGCGCGCTGCGCCGTGAGCTCCTGCTGCGCGGCGGCAAACTGCGCCTCGCTCTCCTCGCGGGTGGCGTTGAGCTGCTCCTTGCCGCTGTTGAGCTGGCGCTGTCCGGACGAGAGCGCGCCCGCCGCGTCGGCAAGCTCCTCGCGCCCGGTTGCGATCTCGTCCTCCGCCTCGGTGAACTGGCCGTCGATGGCCGCGCGGATGCGCTCGTTGAGCGCGTCGATCGCCTGCTGGTCGAACAGGACGTGAATGCGCTCAACGAGCAAGCCGCTTGTCGAGATGGAGGCGACGCCCTCCACGCCCTCCAGCTGCGGCAGCAGCTCGCTCTCCACAAAGGCGGACAGCTCCACCATCGTATCGCCCTCGCGCGCCACGGCGGAGACGTTGACCGGCAGCATGTTGGGATTGATCTTGAGGATGTACGGCTGCCCGACCGTCTCGCTCCAGGAGCCGGCGAGCTGGTCGAGCCGCTCGCGGATGTTCATGGTGGTCGCGTCCATGTTCGCGTCCTCGGAGAATTCGAGGATGAGCAGGGACATGCTCCCCGATGAAACGGACTCGATGTCCGCAATGTTGTCCAGCGTGGCGACCGACTGCTCGATCGGCCGCGTGACCTCCGTCTCCACCTGCTCCGGGCTCGCGCCGGGATAGCTCGTAACGATCACGACATAGGGCAGGTCGATGTTCGGCAGCAGGTCCGGCGTCATGCGCGTGAAGGCCACCACGCCCAGCAGCACCACCAGGATGACCGCGACGAATACGGTCATCGGTTTCTTTACGGAAAATTTAGCAAGCATCGGCCTGGGCCTCCTTCTTCAGCATCCCGCGCTGCAGGATGAGCAGTTTTCTATCAAACGCGCGCTCGAGCGCGTCCGCGTCAGCACCGGGCATGAACAGCGCGGCGACCGCGCCTTGCAGCACCGTCTGCATCAGCTCCGTCATCAGCTTGAAATCCTCCGGTTCCGCAAGGTTGAGTCTGCTGCGGTCAAAATACCTGTCGAACATCCCTTCGATCCATTCGGGTGAAAAGGCGTTCGACCGGCAGTGCTGCACGCCGCCGTTTGCGCGCAGGTGCGCGAGCAGGTTCGTGCAGAACGCGCGGTTTACCGGGTCGTCCCCGAACGCGCGGATGCTCGAGAGGAAGCGCCGCAGCAGCTCGAACGGGTCGCCGCCGCACGCCGGCGCGGCCGCCGTGATGAAGCCGTGGATGCAGCTGTCCACATACTCGAGCAGGTATTGCACCAGGTCGTCCCGGTCGCGGAAATACTGGTAGAAGCTCCCGCGGGAGATGCCGGCCTCGTGCACGATGCGGTTGACCGACAGCTCCGTGACCGGCACGCGCGACAGCTCGCCGTGGATGGCGGCAAGCAGGCGGTCCCGCTTCTGCTGCGGCAGGCGGTAAAAGGTATCCGTGGGCATGGTTCCCTCCGTGCTTGATGTGACATGCTGTCATATGACATCGCGTCATATTATAGACCCCGCGCGCCGCACTGTCAAGCGCGCATCCGGGGCCTGTCCTTCGCGGCCGCAAAAAGGTGGGCGGCCGGCCCTGCCGGTTCTTGGCGAACCGGCGGAGCGAGCCGCCCGCCACCTGCGGCGCGTTCAGCGCGTCAGGCGTTTTTCCACGGCGGCGACGCCGTAGTACATCAGCGCGGCCAGCACGCACAGCACGACGACGCTCGCCATCACCAGGTCGAGCTGGAACACCTGCCCGCCGTAGACGATCAGATAGCCGAGCCCCGCCTGCGACACGAGGTACTCGCCGACGATCACGCCCACCCAGCTCATGCCGACGGAGATCTTGAGCGCCGCGATCATCGTCGGCACGGCGGCCGGCAGCACGACGAGCGTGAAGATCTGCAGCTTGCTCGCGCCGAGCGTGCGCATGAGCAGCTGCTTTTCCCCGGTGATGTCCAAAAAGCCCGTCAATACCGTAACGATCGTCACTACCAGCGAGATCAGCACCGCCATCACGATGATCGACCCGCTGCCCGCGCCGATCCAGACGATGAGCACGGGCCCCAGGGCGATCTTGGGCAGCGCGTTGAGCACGACCAGGTACGGGTCAAGAATGCGGCATGCCGCCGGGCTCCACCACATCGCGGCGGCGATCAGCGTGCCGGCGGCCGTGCCGATGAGAAAGCCCGCGACCGTTTCAAACAGCGTCACGCCGACGTGCAGCAGCAGCTCGCCGTCTGCGGCAAGGCGCGCGATGGTCGCGGCCACGCGCGAGGGACAGCTCGTGATGAACGGATCGATCCAGCCCAGCTGCGCGGCCAGCTCCCACAGGGCGATCACGCCCGCGAGGATCGCGTAGCGCATGAAGGTGACGAACCGGCCGCGCCTGCGCACCCCTCTGAGGTACGCCTGCCGCGCGGCGGTGAGGATGGTTTCAGACGCCATGGTGCTCCAGCTCCTTCCAGATGGTGTCGAACAGATTGGCAAATTCCGGCGCGTTGCGGCGCTGCAGCGGCACGTCCGCCGCCGTCAGGACCACGCGGTGCTCCGCCTTGAGGCGCGCGGGCCGGTCGCTGAACACGAGCACGCGGTCGGACATGGAGATAGCCTCGGCGATGTCGTGCGTGACCAGGATGGCCGTCTTGTGCTCGCGGCGGATGATGCCAAAGACCTCGTCCGCCACGCGCAGGCGCGTCTGGTAGTCGAGCGCGGAGAACGGTTCGTCCAGCAGCAGCAGCGACGGGTCGAACGCCAGCGTGCGGATCAGGGCGACCTTCTGGCGCATGCCGCCGGAGAGCTGGCGCGGGTAATGGCGGCGGAACTCGCCAAGGCCGTAGGTGTCGATCAGGCGCAGCGCGTGCGCGCGCCGCTCCTTTGTGAGCAGGTGCTTGACCTGCAGCGAGAGCAGCACGTTCTCCTCCACCGTGCGCCAGTCCAGCAGGTGGTCGCGCTGCAGCATGTAGCCGACGTTGGAGTTGCACGCGCCGGCCGGCAGGCCGTTTACGCGGATAACGCCCGCCGTCGGCACGATCAGGCCCATCAGCAGCGACAGGACGGTCGTCTTGCCGCAGCCGGACGGACCGACGATGGAGACGAATTCTCCCTCCGAAACGGAAAACGACAGGCCGTCCACGGCAAGCGTCTCCGCCTCCTGCTCCTGATAGGCGAGGGAAACGTCCCGTATATCTACAATCGAGGTATTCATGGCAACCCTCCAGGTTTTCTTCAATGCTTCATACTATGTGGAATTTTGTCGCGGCGTGTTGAACCTTTTGCGCCGTGCGGGCATAGAGATAGAGGGGAAGGAGGTGGCCGCCATGCTGTGGCTGCGGCAGCGGCGGGAGGAATGTGCCTGCCGCGGGCGAAGGTGCGGCAAAAAAAGCCTGTGCGGCATTCTCTGCATCGTCGCAGGCATACTGGTGCTGGTCTGTTTTGCGCCCAACTGGTTTATCGCTGTGGTCGTCTCGTTCCTGCTGATGGCGGTGGGCGCGCTGCTGCTGGGCTTTAGATAGCGGCGAGGCGCTCGAGCAGGGCGGGGAAGGGGCAGACGAGCCGCTCCACGCGCGGATGGTGGTAGAACACGCAGAAGCCGTCGCTCCCGTCAAACGGCGCGCTGCTTTCCGACCAGACGATGATGCGCCGCACGCCGGGCGACGCGATGGCCATGCCGAGCTCCGTATGCGTGCCCCTGCCGCCGGGCAGCAGCAGCACGACGAGCTCCGCCTGCGCCACGCCGCGCGCCTCGCGCGCGGCAACCTCGCGCTTTCGCGCGCCGCTTTCGCCCTGCACGCTGCCGTGCACCGTCCAGTCGTAGGTGCGCGTATGCCCGCCGGCTGCGAGCGCGGCGGCGGCCTCATTGACGCGCGCCTGGTTGTTCACGCCGCTGGCAAGATAGTAGGTCATGGCCGCGCCTCCTGTGCCGGCGGCTGCGCGGCAGGGCCGAGGTTGCCCTCTCTCCAGTGGCGGCGGCACAGGCTGACATAGCGCTCGTTCGCGCCGAGCACGACCTGCTCGCCCCGGCGTACGATGCCGCCGCGGCCGTCCAGGCGCGCGTTGTACGTCGCCTTGCGGCCGCACCAGCAGATGGTCTTGATCTCCTCGATGGTATCCGCGCAGGCCAGCAGGCGGGCGCTGCCGGGGAAGAAATTGCCCATGAAGTCCGTCCGCAGACCGTAGCAGATCACCGGCACGCCGTATTCGTCCACGATGCGCGCCAGCAGGTCCACCTGCTCCGGCGCGAGGAACTGCGCCTCGTCCACGATCAGGCAATCGTAGGCGTGCGCGCGCACGGCGTCGAGGTCGAGCGCGTCAAACAGCGTACACTCGGCCGCAAGCCCGCAGCGCGAGCGGATGGCGGATACGCCGTCGCGCGTATCGGTCGCCGGCTTGAGCAGCAGGGCCCGCTGGCCGCGCTCGTGATAATTGTACCAGACCATGATGGCGTTGGCCGTCTTGCTAGAGCCCATCGCGCCATAACGGAAATACAGCTTCGCCATATCCAGCCTCCCGGGGCGGGCGGACCCGCCGGTTTTCTGCGAACATTGTAGCAGACGCGCCACCGTTTGCCAAGCGCAAAGCCGCCGCCGCGCGGCCCGGCCCGCCGCGCCCTGCGTTGTGATTGTGGCAGATCGCTTTTTCAATTCCGGCGCAGTCCGCGAATCCTGATCCATTATCAAGGGTTTCAAGCCCTCTTTTAGCGCCTTTCAAATTTTAAGGCGATCCGTCCGCGTTAAATGTTCGTACATTTGCGTTCCTCCCCTAACGCCCGAAACGCCCGGCGCCTTTGCAGCCACCTTCAATTCAAAGTCAGCTGCAAACCGCGCCCCGCGCTCTATTCTTCTTATATTGTCCCGCTCCTGATTGCGTTGTGATTCCTATTTTTTTGTTGACTTCATGCGGTAGCTCCTTTATAATATGCGGTAGCGTCTTCGCCAAGAAGAAGTGTCGCAAAAGAGGGGAGGGAAACGGGAGTGGAAATTCGTGTCGGTGAAAACGAGTCCCTGGAAAGCGCTCTGAAGCGATTCAAACGCAAGTGCGCCCGATCTGGCGTCCTGGCTGAGGTTCGTCGCCGCGAGCATTATGAAAAGCCGAGCGTCAAGCGCAAAAAGAAGGCGGAAGCTGCAAGGAAGCGCAAGTATTGAGCGATCCGCGAGCAATCAACCACGGGAGCGTGCATGGCATGCTCCCTTTCCTTTTGCCTGTTCTGCTTTCGCCGCGCGGCGCATATCCTGTCGATACAGGGGGTGGGGCAGTTGCTCAGCAAAACGTCCTTCAGCGAACTCCGGCGCAAGGAGGTCATCAACGTGTGCGACGGCGCGCGGCTCGGCCACATCTGCGACCTGGAGCTGGACGCCTGCTCCGGGCTGATCCTGGCCATTCTCGCGCCCGGCCCGGCGCGCCTGTTCGGCCTGCTGCACAGCGAGGAGGTGCTGGCCATCCCGTTCGGCAACATCAAAAAATTTGGCGAGGACGTCATTTTGGTAGAAATAGACCACAAAATATGATATGCTTGTCCGGTAAGGATCACACCGCTAAGGAGTGCAATGCAGATGAAGTGCAGATACTGTGCCGGCACGGAGAGCCGGGTCATCGACAGCCGCCCGACCGAGGACGGCAGCGCCATCCGCAGGCGCCGCGAATGCCTCAACTGCGGCCGCCGCTTCACCACCTATGAAAAGATTGAGGAGCTGCCCATCATGGTCGTCAAGCGCGACGGGCGGCGCGAGCCGTTCGACAGCGAGAAGATCCGCGCAGGCGTGCGCAAGGCCTGTGAAAAGCGCCCCATCGCCGCCTCCGTGCAGGACAAGCTCGTGGAGGACATCACGCGCGAGGTGTACAACACCCTCGCCTCCGAGGTCTATACGACGGACATCGGCGAGATCGTCATGAAAAACCTCAAGCTCGTGGACGAGGTGGCCTATGTGCGCTTTGCCGCCGTGTACCGCGAGTTCAAGGATACGCAGACCTTCCTTTCCGAGCTGCAGCGGCTCCTGGACGAAAAGCAATGACCGCGCGGGAATCCTTTGCGCGCGCCTACGAAAAGGTGCGCCGCGGCTATGGGTATACGGAATCTGCCGGCGGCGTCGGCATCTTCACGCTGCCATCGCTTTCGGCGCTGCCCTTTGTGCGCCATGGCTTCACCGCGCGCACCGGCGGCGTGAGCGAAGGGCCGCTCTCCTCGCTCAACCTCAGCTTCTCGCGCGGGATCGAGCCGCGCGAGCGGACGATGGAGAACTACCGCATCCTTGCCGCAGCGGCCGGCTTTTCGGAAGAAAGTATGGTCATGGATACCTATGAGCACGGCGTGACCGTGCGCCGCGTGGACCGGCGCGACTGCGGCGCGGGCTATACGCTGCCGCCGCTGCCGCCCTGCGACGCGCTCGTGACGGACGACCCGGCCGTGACGCTCGTCACCGGCCACGCCGACTGCATGGCGTTTTACGCGGTCGATCCCGTGCGCCGCGCCGTCGGGCTGGCCCATGCGGGCTGGCGCGGCGCGCTCGGCGGCATCGGCGCGGCGCTCGTCGCCCGGCTGCGGGAATGTTTTGGCTGCGAGCCGGCGGATCTTATCGCCGGCATCGGCCCGTCCATCTGCCCCGCCTGCTTTGAAGTGGGCGAGGACGTGGCGGATGCGTTCGAGCGCGCGTTCCCGGCGGCGGATTGCCGCCGTCCCGGCAGGCCCGGCAAGGCGTATGTGGATCTGTGGCGCGTGGCCGCCGCGCAGTTTTTTGAAGCGGGCGTCCTGCCCGAACGGCTCTCGCTCATGGGCGTGTGCACGATGGAGGACGGCCGCCTCTATTCCCACCGGCGCGACCGCGGGCAGACCGGCGGCATGGCGGCGTATCTCGGGCTGCTGCCGTGCGGGCCGGCCGGCGGCTGCGGCGCAAAGGAGGCGCGGCAATGATCCGCAACGTTGTGTTCGATATGGGCGGCGTGCTCATCCGCTATGATTTTTCAAAGTACTGCACGCGCTACGCGCCCGACCCGGGCGATCATGCGCTGATCATGGACGAGCTGTTCGGCTCGGTCGAATGGGTGCAGCTCGACCGCGGGGCCATCGAACAGGCGCAGGCGATCCGCTCGATCTCCGCGCGGCTCCCGGCGCGCCTGCACGGCGCGGTCGGCCAAATCCTCAACAACTGGCATGAGGGCGCGGCGCCCATCGACGGGATGGACGCGCTCATCCGCCGTCTCCGGACGGCCGGATACGGGGTCTACCTGCTGTCCAACGCTGCCAAAACGATCCATGCCTATGCGCCGCGCCTGCCCGGCTACGACTGCTTCAACGGCCTGTTCTTCTCGGCGGACTGGCACCTGCTCAAGCCGGAGAGCGCCATCTACCGGGCGTTTTGCGACGAGTTCCATCTCGACGCGGGCGAGTGCGTGTTCATCGACGATCTGAGCCTCAACGTCGAGGGCGCGATACACGCCGGCATGCACGGCCTCGTATTCCGCGGCGTGGAGCGCCTGCTCGGCGAGCTGGCTGCGATGGGCGTCGCGCTGTAGGCGCGCTTTGCCGCAGATCCTTTGCAGCAGGAAAAACGGCAGCCGGGCATCGCCCGGCTGCCGTTTTTCCGTATCCTCCGCCGCTCAGACGCGGATCAGCTCATAGCTGCGCGTGCCGAGGCCAATCTTCTCCGCATGCGCAAGGCAGCTCTTCCATTCGGACTCCGGCGTGCTGTTGACGAAGTGGTCGTGCCGGTCCACAAACCCGGGCTTTTTCAGGTTGTCGGAAAGCTGGCTGTTCGGCATGGGGTCCGCCGCCAGGCAGGCGTCCGCGCAGGCCTGGTCGAGCGCCAGCGGGTCGAACGAGGCGAACATGCCGATATCCGGCAGGATCGGCGCGTCGTTCTCGCAATGGCAGTCGCAGTTGGGCGAGATGTCCATCACGAGTGAAATGTGGAACGAGGGCCGGCCGTCCACGACGGCCTTGGCATACTCGGCCATGCGGCAGTTGAGCTCATACACGGCGGCGCTGTCCGCAAACGAGATCGCATCGAAATTGCACGCGCCCAGGCACCGGCCGCAGCCGACGCAATGGCGCGTGTCCACGGTCATCTTGCGCGCCCCCGCATCGAACACGAGCCCGTCGTTTGCACATTCGCGCTCGCAGCGGCGGCAGCCGCGGCAGCGCTCCGGATTGACGCGCGCCTGCCCGTTGCTGTGCTGTTCCTTCTTGCCGGCGCGTGAGCCGCAGCCCATGCCGATGTTCTTGATCGCCCCGCCAAAGCCGGCCGCCTCGTGGCCCTTGAAGTGCGTCAGGCTGATGAATACGTCCGCGTCCATGACGGCGCGGCCGATGCGCGCCTCTTTGACGAACTCGCCGCCTGCGACCGGCACGGCCACGTCGTCTGTGCCCTTGAGGCCGTCCGCGATGAGCAGCGGGCAGCCGGCGGACAGCGGCGTGAACCCGTTTTCCCACGCGCACTCCAGGTGCTCCAGCGCGTTTTTGCGCTTGCCGGGGTACATGGTGTTGCAGTCCGTCAAAAACGGCCTGCCGCCCTGCTCGCGCACGAGTTCGACCACGGCGCGCGCATAGTTTGGGCGCAGGTAGCTGACGTTGCCCAGCTCGCCAAAGTGCATCTTGATGGCGACGAACTTGCCGTTCATGTCGATCTGCCCGATCCCGGCGGCCCTGCACAGCTTTTGCAGCTTCTTCGGCAGTCCGTCGGAAAAAGCGACCGTGCGGAAATCCGTATAATAAACCCTTGCCTTTTCCATGACCTGTTCTCCCATCTTGCAGATATGCCGGCCGGCAGCCCGCCGGGGCGGCGCGGCCCGTCCTTGTTATTATACGATGCTGCACATGCCCGCTGTCAAGCGCCATTATCGGCCGAACCGTTGCAGCGCCCGGGAAATCGTGATACAGTATACCCATACAATCACCGCAAACAGGGGGCTGCCGACATGGAACGCATACCGCAGGAACTGGAGGACCGCTTCGTCGCCCTGCTCGAGCGCGAGCTGGTGCCGGCGCTCGGCTGCACGGAGCCCATCGCGCTCGCCTATGCCAGCGCCCGCGCGCGCGAGGTGCTGGGCGTCCTGCCGGAGCGGTTTTCCGTGGCCGTGTGCGGCAATATCCTCAAAAACGTCAAATCCGTCATCGTGCCCAATACCAACGGGCTCAAGGGCGTGCGCGCGGCGGTGCTCATCGGCGCCATCGGCGGCAATGCGGCAAAGCGCATGGAGGTGCTCGAGGATGTGACGCCGGAGCACATCGCCCTGTGCACGGCGCTCATGCAGCGGCCGGAGATCTGCGCCGTTTCGCTGCTGGAGAGCGAGGCGAAGCTGCACTTCACCGTGGAGGCATTCGCCGGGGACGACCGGGCGCTTGTGGAGATCATGCACGCGCATACGAACATCGTCCGCATCGAGCGCAACGGCCGCGTGCTGCTGCAATGCCCGTGCGAGGAACGCAGCGATGCGGACAGCCGCGGCTATGCCGCGGGCATGACGCTTGAGAGCATCTACGCGTTTGCGGATACGGTGCCGCTTTGCCGCATCCGCGACATGCTCGCGCGCCAGATCAGCTGCAACCTCGCCATCGCGTCGGAAGGGCTGCGCAGCGATTACGGCCTGTGCGTGGGGCAGACGCTCCTGCAAAGCCGCGGAAATGCGCCCGAGGTGCGGGCGCGCGCGCTTGCCGCCGCCGCGTCGGACGCGCGCATGAGCGGCTGCACGCTGCCGGTGGTCATCAACGCCGGCAGCGGCAACCAGGGCGCGACGGTCTCGCTGCCGGTCATCGCGTTTGCAGAAGCGCTCGGCAGCGGCGAGGAGAAGCTCCTGCGCGCGCTGGCGCTGAGCAACCTCGTTTCGCTGTATCAAAAGGCGTCCATCGGCCGCCTGTCGGCCTATTGCGGCGCTGTTTCGGCGGCATGCGGCAGCGGCGCCGCCATCGCCTACCTGCACGATCTCCCGTTTTCGGGCGTGCTGGCAACGGTGGAAAACACGCTGGCCAACGTGGCCGGCATCGTCTGCGACGGGGCAAAGCCCTCCTGCGCGGCAAAGATCGCCAGCGCGGTCGACGCGGCCGTGCTCGGGTTTGAGCTGGCGCGCGCGGGCAGGACCGTGGCCGGCGGGGAGGGACTCGTCGCCGGCACCGTCGATCAGACCATATCCAACTACGGCGTGCTGGCGCACGACGGCATGTGCGAGACGGACCGGACGATCCTGCGCCTGATGACGGACGAGCCGGCGGACGGCGCGGCCGCAGAGGCGGAGTAGGGCGGGGGAGCGGATGGAAAAGACGAACGTGATGCGCCTGCTCGATAAGAAGAAGATCCCCTACACGCCGCATTGCTATGCGGGTACGGGCGCGCTGTCCGGGCTGGAGGTCGCCGCGACGCTTGGCGAGGACCCGGCGCGCGTGTTCAAAACGCTCGTAGCGCGCGGCAGGAGCGGCGCGCACTATGTATTCCTCGTCCCCGTGTCCGCCGAACTCGACCTGAAAAAAGCTGCGGCCCTTGCGGGCGAGAAGGCCGTATCGCTCCTGCCGCAGCGCGATCTGCTGCCGCTGACGGGCTATGTGCACGGCGGCTGTTCGCCCATCGGCATGAAAAAACAGTTCCCCACCTTCGTGCACGAAACGGCCGCCGCGCTGCCCACGCTGTTTTGCAGCGCCGGGCGCATCGGCTATCAGATCGAGCTCTCGCCCGACGCGCTCGCGGGGATGCTGCCCGTCGTCTTTGGCGATGTGGCGGAGGAGGCGGTCCCATGACGCTCACCGTACACGGCGCAGCGGATCTTGAGGCGCTGCGCCCCATGATCGGCAGCGAGCTGCTGCAGCGCCTGCGCAGCCGGCGCCATCTGTGCGCGGCGCTGCCGGACGGGATGCTGCTGCTGAAGTTTCCCGTGCAGGACGACGCCGGCGGCGGAACCGCGCGCCGGCAGATCTGCATTTGTCTCGACCGGGAGCGGATGCTGCTCTTTACCGACGACGGCCGCTGCGCCGGTCTGATGCGGGAGCAGGAAGCGTTCCCGCCCGCGCAGGCGCTGTGCCGGTTTCTGGAGGCGCTGACGGAGGGGGATGTGGACGCGCTCGAACGCCTCGAAGCTGCCGTAACGGACCTCGAGGACGCGCTGCTCACCGCCAGGCGCGTGAGCCGCGCGACGGGCGGCCGCATCGTGGGCTTCCGCCGTTCGCTGCTGCGCCTCAAGCGCTATTATGAACAGCTTGCGCAGGTGACGGAGTTTCTCTGCGGCGATGCGGCCGGCGCGCTTGTCGGCGGGCAGCGCCGCGGCTTTGAGACGCTGGACCGGCACATCGACCGCCTGCTCGGCTATGTGATGCACCTGAGCGAATATGTCACGCAGGTGCGCGAGGCGTACCAGGCGCAGCTCGATTACGAGCAGAACCAGCTGATGAAGGCGTTCACCGTGCTGACGGCCATCTTCCTGCCGCTGTCGCTGATTGCCGGCTGGTACGGAATGAACTTCTCCATGCCGGAGTATCAGTGGGCGCTTGGCTACCCGTTCGTCATCCTGCTCAGCGTGGTCGTCTGCGGCGTATGCTTCCTCGTGTTCCGGTACAAGAAATGGCTTTGAGCTGACCGCCGCGCGCCGCGCGGCAATTTTTGCGCGCGGCGCATTACGCCACCCTCAGCCGGCCCAACAACGCCGCAAAGGTCTGGGCGGGATTGCTCACCGCGTCGCCGGAGGCGGCCGGCCCATCCCCGGGGGCGAGCCGGCTCACCGCGCCGATGGCGTCCCCCTGCGCGATGATGGGGACGAGCAGCAGCGATTGCGGCGTGCGGCTCGCCTTTTCCACGATCGGCATCACGTGCCCGTCCGCCGCGTTCTGGACGACCACGCCGCGCGCGGCGATGGCCCGCTCCACCTCGTCCGTGATGCGCTGTTCGGCGTATTCGCGCCGGCAGCCGCCCGCGCAGGCGACCACCGCATCCTTGTCGCAGATCGCCGCATTGAGCGAGAACATCTGGTGCAGCGTGCTCGCAAACTCGCTTGCAAAGGATGCCAGCTCGCTCACCGGCGAATACTTTTTCAGGATGATGCCGCCCTCGTGGTCGGTATAGATCTCGAGCGGGCTCCCCTCGTGGATGCGCAGCGTGCGGCGGATCTCCTTGGGGATGACGACGCGCCCCAGCTCATCGATACGCCTTACGATTCCGGTTGCCTTCAAACGTGTTTTCCTCCCGTGCCAGCCGTTCCATCCAGGGGATGGATCGTGTTTTCCAGTAGTGTTTGCCGGCGCGCCGCAATTATGCGCGCAGCAGAGCGCCGCCGCGCCCGGCGCGCCGCTTTTGTACTATCGCCGCCGTCGGAGTCATACGCTTTAGCAAACGGTTCGATGGGGGGACGATGCATTGCGCGATTATATCGAGGAGAGGATCTTCCAGTCTGCCGCCTATATCATCGAAAACGGCGCAACCGTGCGCGACGCCGCGCGCATCTTCAAGATCAGCAAATCGACCGTGCACAAGGACGTCAGCGAACGGCTGCGGACGCTCAATCCCGGCATGGCCGCACAGGTGCGCGCCGTGCTCGACCGCAACAAGGCGGAACGGCACATCCGCGGCGGACAGGCGACCTACCGCAAATACAAATGCCGCGCGCAGCAGCCCGGCTGAGGCGGGCGTCTCATTCAATCGCCGCGCAGGCGCAGGCGGCGTACACGCGCTTTGCGCCGCGCCGCTTGAGCGCCCGTGCGCAGGCGCCGAGCGTGGCGCGCGTGGTCGCCACGTCGTCCACCAGCAGGACGGACAGGCCCTCCACGAGCGGGGAGGCGGCGAACGCGCCGCGCAGGTTCTTCTTGCGCTGTGCGGCGTTCAGCGACGTCTGCGACCGCGTCCGGCGCGCGCGGCGCAGCACATCGGTGCGCACGGGCAGGCCGGGATACCGCTGCGCCAGGGCGCGGGCGAGCATCTCGCTCTGATTGTAGCCGCGCCGCAGCAGCCGTGTCCAGTGCAGCGGCACCGGCACGATGCAGACGATCTCCCAGTCCGCCGGCAGGTCCAGCCCGGCGGCGAAAAAGTCCGCCAGATAGGTGGCCCCGCCGTATTTGAGCCGCAGCACCGCCTCGCGCGCCGGCCCCTCGTAGAAGTAGGCCGCCGCGCGCCCGTCGAGCGGGTCGGTATGCACGGGGGCGGGGCCGCGGCGCAGCGCGCTCGCGCAGTCCGCGCCGGCGGCGTCCGGGCGGCGCGCGACGCCCTCCCTGCCGCAGAGCGGGCAGGCGATATCCGGATACAGCGCGTCGAGGAGAGCGCGCACGGCGCGGCCGCTCACCGCTGCAGCGCCTGCCATTCCCGCAGGCGGACGGCCAGCGCCGTATAGCGGCGCATGTCGCGGTTGTTCTGCACCATGGCGGCGACCGTTTCGCGCCTGCCCAGGCAGACGACCTGCCGCCTGGCGCGCGTGAGCGCGGTGTAGAGGAGGTTTCGCGTGAGCAGCACCGGCGGCCCGCCGCACAGCGGCAGGATCACGACCGGGAATTCGCTGCCCTGGCTCTTGTGGATGGAGATGCAGTAGGCCAGCTCGATCTCGTCCGACTGCGTGAACTCGTAGTGGGCAAGGCGGTCGTCGTCAAAGAGGAAGGAGACGCGAATCACGACGTAGTCGATGCGGTAAACCGAGCCGAGATCGCCGATGCACGCGCCCGCCCCCTCGATGGACGCGCCGTTTGGCCCGCGCCTGGTCCACTCGACCTTGTAGTTGTTCTGCACCTGCATGACCTTGTCCCCCACGCGCAGGATGCGCTCGCCAAAGGCGTGCTCCGCCTTGTCCGGCGACGGCGGGTTCAGCGCCGCCTGAAGGCGCGCATTGAGGTTGTATACGCCCAGCGGCCCCTTTTTCATCGGCGCGAGCACCTGGATATCCATGAGCGGCTCGCCCACCGGCAGGGACGCATCCGGGTGCGCGCAGAGGCCGAGCACGCGTTCGAGCGCCTGCTCCTGCGACTGGTATTCCTCAAAACGGAAATCGCTTTGCGCGCCGTTGTCCAGCAGCGGCATGCGTCCGGCGTTGATGCGGTGCGCGTTGGTGACGATCAGGCTCTGCTGCGCCTGGCGGAAGATCTCCGTCAGCCGCACGACGCGGATGACGCCGCTTGCGATGATGTCGCGCAGCGCGTCCCCCGGGCCGACGGAGGGAAGCTGGTCGCTGTCGCCGACCATGATCAGCCGCGTGCCCGCCGGGATGGCCGCCAGCAGCGCGTGCAGCAGCGGCACATCCACCATGGACGCCTCGTCCACGATGATCATGTCATAGAGCAGCGGGTCGTCCGCGTTGCGCTTGAAGCCCTCGCCCGGGACGTATTCGAGCAGGCGGTGCAGCGTTCTGGCCTCGCAGCCGGTCGCCTCGCTCATGCGCTTGGCGGCGCGGCCCGTGGGCGCGGTCAGCGCAAACTCCATCTGCATGTCGGTCAGGATCTCCGTGATGCAGCGGATGATCGTCGTCTTGCCGGTACCGGGGCCGCCGGTGACGACCAGCACGCCCTGCGTCATGGCCCGCCGCACCGCCTCGGCCTGCTGCGGGGCAAGGCGGATGCTGCCGCGCGGCGCCGCTGCCGCCGCTTCAAGGAACGGGTTGACCTCCGGCAGCGCGGCGAGCTTGATCAGGCGCGCCGCAATCTCATTCTCCATGGCGCACAGGCGCGGCTGGAACACGCCGTCCACATCGCCGACCATCTGGTAGACGACCTCGCGCGCGCCGATCATTTCGTCAAGCGCGTCCGCCAGCGCCTCCTGTCCGACGCCCAGCAGCCTTTGCGCATAATCGCGCAGCGATGCGCGCGGCAGGTAGGTGTGCCCGTATTCGCCGCATCCCTGCGCGAGCGCGTACAGCAGCCCGGCGCGCAGCCGCGCGGGCGAATCGAACGAGAAGCCGCTCACGTTCTGCGCGATGCGGTCGGCCGTTACAAAACCGATGCCGTCCACGTCCGCGATGATCTGGTACGGGTTTTCCTCGATGCGCGCGATGCAGCCCTCGCCGTAGATGCGGTACAGCTTCCACGCCTGGTTTACCGTCACGCCGTACGGTTCGAGCGCGAGCATCACGTCGCGCATCTGCCGGTTGTCGCGATAGGAGGCGGCGATCAGCGCGCCGCGCTTTTTGCCGATGCCCGGGATCTCCGTCAGGCGTTCGGGCTGCTCGTCCAGCACGGAGAGCGTATCCATGCCGAAGTGGGCGACGATGGCGTGCGCCGGGGACGCGCCGACGCCCTTGATCACGCCGCTGCCCAGGTAACCCTCGATGGCCGCAAGCGTGGCGGGCGCGAGCGTTTTGGCGGACGAGGCCTTGAACTGGCGGCCGTAGCGCGGGTGCGTGACGAACGCGCCCTCCAGCTCCACCCGCTCGCCCACGGCGCACAGCGGTAGCGTGCCCACGACCGAAAGGCGTTCGCCGTTCTCGGCGGTAAGCTCCAGCACCGTCCAGCCGTTGTCGGCGTTGCGATAGATGATGGCTTGTATCGTACCGGTGATCTGCATGGTTCAGAACAGTTGCAGCAGCATGCCGCACAGCGCCGCCGCCGCATACGTGCCGCCGAGGACGATGGCATAGGTCCGCGCGCGGTGCCGGCTGCGCAGCAGCACGAGCAGGCCGACGCCCGCCGCCGTGCCGAGGCCCGCGACCGCGGAACCGAAGGAGATCATCCCGTCCAGATACAGCTGTGTGAGCAGCACCGAGGCGGCGCAGTTGGGGATGAAGCCGAACAGCGCGGCCAGCAGCGGCTGGAACGGGCCGGGCAGCAGGAAGGAGACGAGCCGCTCGCGCCCGACGCCCTCGATGAGCAGGCCGAGCATCGCCGAAAAGATGAACAGGAACAGCAGGATCGACAGCGTGCGCCGGACCGCTTCCAGCAGGATGCGACCAAGCGGCGCGCCCTGCCGGCACTCGCAGCGGTGCTCGCCCGCCTCCAGTTGGAGCGCCGCCTGCTGCCGGTCGCGCCGCCAGAGCGCGTCCACCGCATAACCGGCCGCCACGCCCAGCGCCGCCTTGACCGCAAGCAGCAGCAGCGCCGTGTCGAGCGCATCCGGATGGCCCAGCAGGATGGGCAGCGCCTCGTCCGACGTGGCGAGGAACACGGCCACCAGCGTGCCGGCGGAGACGAAGCCGCCGTTGAACAGCTGCGCGCACGCGGCGGAAAAGCCGCACTGCGGGATGCAGCCGGCCGCGGCCCCCAGCAGCGGCCCGAACCGCCCGGCGCGCCGCACCGCGCCGACGAGCTTATCCGCCGCCCGGTGCTCGAGATACTCCATCAAAAAGACGGTCACGAGCAGGAAGGGCGTCAGCTTTGCGCAGTCGATCAGCGCGTCCAGCAGCACATCCCACAGCCGTTCCATGGATCACAACACCCCTTACAGATAGAAACGCTCCCGCCGCAATGCGGCGGGAGCCGCCAGGATCGCTTAGAAATCGATCTTTTCCTCGATATGCGCCGCAACCTCGCCGATGGGCACGCGCACCTGCTCCATGGTGTCGCGGTCGCGGATGGTCACGCAGCCGTCGCTCTCCGTTTCAAAATCGACCGTGACGCACAGCGGCGTGCCGATCTCATCCTCGCGGCGGTAGCGCTTGCCGATGGAGCCCGTCTCGTCATAGTCCACCATATAGCGCCTGGCAAGCTGCGCATGCAGCGCCTTCGCCGGCTCCGCGAGCTTTTTGGAAAGCGGCAGCACCGCCGCCTTGAACGGCGCGAGCGCGCCATGCAGGCGCAGCACCGTGCGCACGTCGCCGCCGTCGAGCTCCTCCTCGTCGTACGCGTCGCACAGGAAGGCGAGCGCCACGCGGTCCGCGCCGAGCGACGGCTCCACGCAGTAGGGGATGTACCGCTTGCCGTTGAACGGGTCGAGGTATTCAAAGCTCTCGCCGCTGTGCTCGGCGTGGGACCTGAGGTCGAAATCCGTGCGGTCGGCGATGCCCCACAGCTCGCCCCAACCGAACGGGAACAGGAACTCGATGTCCGTCGTGCCCTTGCTGTAGTGCGACAGCTCCGCCTGCTCATGCTCGCGCAGGCGCATGTTCTCCGGATGCATGCCGAGCGAGAGGAGGAAGTTTTTGCAGTACTCCTTCCAGTAGGCGTACCAGTCGAGGTCGGTCCCCGGCTCGCAGAAGAACTCCAGCTCCATCTGCTCGAACTCGCGCGTGCGGAACGTGAAGTTGCCCGGCGTGATCTCGTTGCGGAAGGATTTTCCGATCTGCGCGATGCCAAAGGGGATCTTCCTGCGCGTGGTGCGCTGCACGTTGCGGAAGTTCACGAAGATGCCCTGCGCCGTCTCCGGCCGCAGGTACAGCTCCGACGCGGAATCCTCCGTGACGCCCTGGAATGTCTTGAACATCAGGTTGAACTTGCGGATGCCGGTAAAGTCGGTCTTGCCGCACTCGGGGCAGGCGATCCCGTTGTCGGCGATGAAGCGCTCCATCTCCTCCGGGCTCCAGCCGTCCGGGCGGACGTCCAGCCCATGCTCGGCCGCGTACGCCTCGATCAGCTGGTCGGCACGAAAGCGCGCCTTGCAGGCGCGGCAGTCCATCAGCGGGTCGGAAAAGCCGCCGACATGGCCGCTGGCCACCCACGTCTCCGGGTTCATCAGTATGGCGGCGTCCATCCCCACATTATATGGGCTTTCCTGCACGAACTTGCGCCACCAGGCCTTTTTGACGTTGTTCTTGAACTCGACCCCCAGCGGGCCGTAATCCCAGGTGTTGGCAAGGCCGCCATAGATCTCGCTCCCGGCGAAAATGAAGCCCCGGCCCTTGCACAGCGCCACGATCTTGTCCATCGTCTTTTCCACTGCCGTTTTCTTCTCCTCTGCAAGTTGTACCCATATATTATTAGGTAGGCCGCCCCGGTTTGTCAAGGTCGGCGGGCGGACAAGCACAACATTTTCCGCCCCCGCGTACTATGTCAATAGCTGGCGGCGGAAGCGCCGCATGCGAACAAAACACGTTGAGGAGGTTTCTTTATGGGTTGCCTGAACAATTTCTGCGGCGGAAACGGCATGTGGTGGATCATCATTCTCCTGCTCCTGCTGGATAACGATGGGAACACCTGCGACAGCCTGATCTGGATTCTGCTGCTCTCCCGTTTCTGCAACTGCGGCTGCGGTAACGCCTGCTCCGATTGCGGCTGCGGCTGCACGACGGCGCCGCACTCCTGCGGTTGTTAACGATATTTTTCGGATAATCAGCGCCAAATGTAAACCAGCGCCGCCTCCTTTGTGCTATACTGAGCGTAGCCATGCCGCGCCGCACAGGGGAGGCGCCGCATATTTTGCCGCATGGGCGGCCGGAACGGAGGCGAGGAACGACATGAACGAGCCGCAGGGATCGCGCCCGGGCGATGCGGGCGCCGCGCTGCGCGCGGGGCATGTGGTCGTGGGGCTTTCCGGCGGCGTGGCCCGCGCCGACGCCGCCAACCTGCTCAGGCGGGTCGGTTACGTCGGGGGCGGCGTATTCATGATGAACTGGGTGGAGACGGGGGAGGACGGCGTCTGCACGGCGGCGGCGGACTATGAAGACGTAAAGAGCGTATCGGCCGCCATCGGCATCCCGCACTACACGGTCAATTTTTCGGAAGAATACCGGGCGCGCGTGTTCTCCTATTTCCTCGCCGAATACCGCGCCGGGCGCACGCCCAACCCGGACGTGCTCTGCAACTGCGAGATCAAGTTCCGCGCCTTTTTGGATTTTGCCCTGGGCACCGGCGCCGCCCTGCTGGCCACGGGGCACTATGCGCGCCTTGCGCGCGGGGCGGACGGGTCCGTGCGCCTGCTGCGCGCGCGCGACGCGGGCAAGGACCAAACGTATTTCCTCGCCGGGCTGACGCAGGAGCAGCTGCGCCGCGCGTGCTTCCCCATCGGCGGCCTGCTCAAAAGCGACGTGCGCCGCATCGCGCGTGAGTTGGGGCTTTCCAACGCCAACAAGAAGGATTCCACCGGCATCTGCTTCATCGGCGAGCGGAACTTCAAGCGCTTTTTGATGCAGTACCTGCCCGCGCAGCCGGGCGACATGGTGGACGAGCGCGGCCGCGTCGTCGGCCGGCACGACGGGCTGATGTACTACACGCTCGGGCAGCGCCGCGGCCTGGGCATCGGCGGCCAGCGCGGCGGCACGGGGGAGAGCTGGTTCGTCATCGGCAAGGATCTTGCGCGCAACCTGCTCATCGTACAGCAGGGCGAGCACGAGGAGCTGTTTTCCCTCTCGCTCGACGCGCCGCGCGTCAGCTGGATCGCGGGCGCGCCGCCGGCCGGGGAGTTCGCCTGCACGGCCAAGTTCCGCTACCGGCAGCCGGACCGGCCCGTGACCGTGACGTGCGCGGGGGAGGGGGCGCATGTGCGCTTTGCCGCGCCGGAGCGGGCGGTCACGCCGGGCCAGTGGGTCGTGTTCTACGATGGCGAAACGTGCCTCGGCGGCGGGCCAATCGGCGCGGCGGAACCGCTCAAGCCCATCCGCGTCTGACGGTGCGCGGCGCTTGCGGAGGCTTGGACGTATCGCGCAACAGGCAACGGGGACGGCCGTTCATCCGGCCGTCCCCGTTCGTGTCCGCCCATGCGGCGTTATTTGAGCTTTTCCACATCCGAAAGATAGAGGGAGACCTCGCCGCACACCGGGCAGATGGCCACCTTCGGTTTGCCCATCCGTCCGCCGAAGAGCTTGTTCTCATCGGACGAGAGGATGATCCCATAGCCGCCGCCCTCGATCCGGATGGCGCAATCCTCCTTCATCTCATTCCCGCACCGGATGCATTTGCGCATAGCCGCACCTCCCTGAATACCTTTTGATTCAGTCTACCACAGCGCACCGCGCCTGTAAACCCGCGATGCGTCAGGACGCGCCGCCCGCGGCGCGCAGCCGGTCGTTGATTTGCCGGATGCGCCTGCGGTACGACAGGTACATCGACAGCCAGATCGCCAGATAGATGATGAGAAAGACGCCCACATACTGCAGCACCCCGGCCGTGCTGCGCTCCATCCAGTACAGGCAGTAGGCGGTGGGGAACATCGCCGCCGAGCAGACGAGCAGGTGCGTGACCGTCTGGCGCAGGATGCTCCAGCGCTCCACCTGCCAGATTACGGACGCGCCCGATAGCGCCGCGCCGTACAGCAGCGAGCAGAGCGCCTGAATCGCCACGGCGTTGAGCTCGCAGCCGCACTCCGCGGCAAATGCCGGCACGACGGCATGATAGCGCCCGTCGCCGATAAAAAACGACAGGATGATCGTGATCGCCGTGCCGATCGCCAGCCCGGCGGGCGCGCCGATCAGGCAGCGCCGCAGGAGTTCCCTTTTAAGATGCATGCCGTTCACCTCACAAACCGAGTATTCCTCTGATCTTTGCGACATAGCGGCGGGAGACGTAGGCCGTGTCGCCGTTGTCCATGGTCACGCGGATCGTCCCCGCGAGGCTCAGGTCGAACCCCTTCGTGCGCCGCAGATTGATGATCTCCGAATGGGAGCTGCGGACAAAAACCGCCGGGTCGAGACGCGCCTCCAGCTCATACAGCCGCTGCCGCAGCTGATATTCCCCCCGTGTTGTCACCGCGACCACCCTGCCGCCGCTCGTATGGACGCGCACGATATCGGAAGGCTCGAGCAGCGCGGCCTCGCCCTCGCGGAATCCGGAAAGCGCCGGCGGCGCTTCCGCCGTCAGCCGCCTGAGCAGGCGCGCCACCTCATCCGTCATCCCGCTGGCGAGGACGAGCACCTTTGGCTCCGTACAGGTCTCGTCGATGCGAAATTCGACCTGCATCGCATCACCTCCCATCCGCTTGCAGTATAAGAAAAAAACCGGCGCAAGTCCACCGGT
This sequence comes from uncultured Eubacteriales bacterium, assembly GCA_900550525.1. Taxonomy (GTDB): domain Bacteria; phylum Bacillota; class Clostridia; order Christensenellales; family CAG-138; genus Aphodomorpha; species Aphodomorpha intestinavium. The sequence continues at coordinate 12,427 of URSN01000001.1, read as the reverse complement.
TTTCGCTAAGTGGTCGTCCATGCCGCACAGATGGCGCGCTCCGGCGCACGGCGTGCGCTTCGGTCCGGCAGGAGCTCCGCCTCCACGCCGCCGCCCGAGAGCGTGACGCGCACCGTTCCGTCCGCGGTGCGCAGCGTCTCGATGCCCCGCGCGGCAAGGAGCGAGAGCAGCTCGTCCTCCGCCGGGTTTTTCGTTGAATCCGTGATGATCGCACAGCGCGGCGCCGCCGCGTCGAGCAGGGCGGCCGAGGTCTCGTGCAGGCGGCCGTGGTGCGGCAGCTTGAGCATGTCGCTCGCAAGGTCGTACCCGCCATCGAGCTGCTCCCGCGTGCGCGCCTCCTCCGCATCGCCCATCAGCAGCGCGCACATGCCGCCGCAGCGCACGCGCACGACGAGGGACTGATCGTTGTCGCTCTCCTCGTAGGGCGCTTTGGGCGTCCAGATATCGATGGCCATGTCCCCGACGGCCAGCGAGGTATCCACCGTCAGCCGCTCCGCCGCAAGGCCCGCCCCGTCCAGCGCCTCGAGCAGCGCCCGGTAGCGCTTGCCGTCCGGCTCATAGGCGGGCATGACCACGCGGTCCGCCCTGATTCCGGCGAGCAGCTCCGGCGCGCCGCCGATGTGGTCCTTGTCAAAATGCGTAAAGATGATGAGATCCAGCCGGCGGACGCCGGCCTCCGCCAGCGCGTCGAGCACCTTGTCGCCGTCGTCCTCCTCGCCCGCGTCAATGAGCACGCTGTGCGCGCCGTCGGTCAGCAGGATGCTGTCCGCCTTGCCGATGGACAGCGCGGTCACCGTCAGCGCCGGTTCGCTCCGGGCCGTATCGCAGCCCACGGCGAGCAGCGCAAACAGCATCAGCAGCAGCGCAATCAGACGCCGCATACCGTCACCTCCTTGCCGGGCGCGCGTAGGATCGCCGCCCTCCGGCAAAGCGTATCACATCACCGCGCCGTCCGTCAACGCCCTCATTCGCTCCGGCCGGCTGCCGGAATCTGGCGGCGGCGCCCGCGTTGACAACGGCCGCTTCGCATAGTATACTGTCCTTATACGAACATATGTTCGTATAAGGGATGGAAGGTGATCGGATGCAGCGGCAGATTCTCCACGTGGACTTCAACGGGTTCTACGCGTCCGTCGCCTGCCTGCTCGACCCGGCGCTGCGCACGCGGCCCGTGGCGGTCGCGGGGGACCCGCAGGCGCGCCACGGCGTGATCCTGGCCAAGAACGAGCTGGCGCGCCGTTTTGGCGTCAAAACGGGGGAGACGATCTGGCAGGCGCGGCGCAAGTGCCCAGGGCTCGTCACCGTAGCGCCGGATTTTCCGCAGTACCTGCGGTTTTCCCGCCTGGGGCGCGAGATCTGCTGCGCCTATTCCGACCGGGTGGAAGGGTTCGGCCTCGACGAAAACTGGATCGACGTGACGGACAGGGACGCCGGCTTTGCGGGCGCGCTGCGCACGGCCGAGGAGATCCGCCTGCGCATGCGCGAGGAGCTGGGCATCACGGCGTCCGTCGGCGTGGCGCAGAACAAGGTGTTTGCCAAGCTCGCCTCCGACATGAAGAAGCCGGACGCGGTGACGCTCATCACCCCGGAAACCTTCAAAAGCCGCGTCTGGCCGCTGCCGGCGGACGCGCTGCTGTATGTGGGCCGCGCCACGGCGGAAAAGCTGCGGCGGCTCGGCATAGCGACCATCGGCGAGCTGGCGCTCGCGCCGCCGGCGCTGCTCGGCGCGCGCCTTGGCAAGGTGGGACGGATGCTGCACGATTTTGCCAACGGCCGGGACGATACGCCCGTGGAGCGTGCGGATGCGCAGCGCGCGGCCAAATCGGTGAGCAACGGCGTCACCGCGCCGCGCGACCTGACCTGCGACGCGGACGTCTATCTGACAATCACCATGCTGTGCGAATCGGTCGCGGCGCGCCTGCGGGAAAACGGACAGCGCGCGCGCACGGTGCACCTGTCCGTGCGCGACCGCGCGCTGCACACCGTCACCCGGCAGGCCCGTCTGGAAGCGCCGAGCGACCTGACGATGGAGCTGGCCGCGCTTGCGATGGCGCTGTTTCGGGCAAACTACGACTGGCGCCTGCCGGTGCGCAGCCTGTCCGTCGGCGCGTCGGACCTGCTCGGCGCGGACGCGCCGCAGCAGCTCTCGCTCTTTGGCGGGGAAGCGGCGCGTATGCGGACGGCGCGCGCAGAGGCGGCCGTGGATGAGATCCGCAGGCGCTTTGGCTACCACAGCATCGGCCGCGCCATCTTCCTCAAGGACGCGGCGCTCGGGGGCATGAACCCCCGCGAGGAACACACGATCCATCCGGTTGGATGGCGAAACACGGTTGAGGAGGGCGGTTCATGAAGCGGTATGTGGCGGTGGAGGCGCGCTTTGACGAGGGCGGCGGCATGCGCCCGCTGTGCGTGGTCTGGGAGGACGGGCGGCGCTTCCCGGTGGATCGCGAGATGGACGTGCGGCGCGCCGCAAGCCTCAAGGCGGGCGGCACGGGGCTGCGCTACCGCTGCCTGATCGGCGGGCGCGAGCGCTACCTCTTCTTTGAGGACCCGCGCTGGTTCGTCGAGCAGCGGTAACCCGCGGCTGGGGCGTGACAGCGCCGGAAAAAAGTGGTATGCTGATAGCCGGAAAGAACGAACAGGAGGGATACCCATGGCGATGAAACGCAGCGAACAGGCCCCGGCGCTCCAGTGGCGCCTGACGGACATATTTGAAAGCGAGGCGGCCTGGGAGCAGGCGCTCGCCGGCGCGCAGCAGGACGTGGCCGCGCTCGCAGCTTACCGCGGCCGCCTTGGCGAGAGCGCGGATACGCTGCTCGAGGTGCTCCGCCGCCGCAGCGAGGCGGAACAGCTGCTCAAGCGCGCCTATTCCTATGCGCACCTGCATCAGGATACCGACAACGGCAGCGCCGCCTATCAGGGCATGACCGACCGGGCCATGCAGGCCATCATCGCGGCGCAGACGGCCGCCTCGTTCATCGAGCCGGAGATCCTCGCCATCGACCCGGACACGCTGCGCGCCTGGGCCGGCGAGCCGCGCTTTGCCGCGTTCCGCTTTTATCTGGAGGATCTGGACCGGCAGCGCGCGCACATGCTCTCGGCCGAGGAGGAGCGCATCCTTGCCATGGCGGAGGAGCCGCTCGGCGGGGCGGAGAACGCCTTCACCATGCTCTCGGACGTGGATCTCGATTTCGGCTTTGTAACCGATGCGTCCGGCCGGCAGGTCAAGCTCACGCACAGCACCTATGGGTTGCTGATGGAGAGCCCGGACCGCCGCGTGCGGCACGACGCATACCGCGGCATCTATAAGGCCTTCCGCAGCATGAAGAACACCATCACGGCGACCTATTCGGCCTCCGTCAAGGGCGATGTGTTCCGCGCCCGCACGCGCGGATACGCCGGCTCGCTCGAGGCGGCGCTCGACGGGAACAACGTGCCCGTCGCGGTATACGAGCAGCTCATCGAGGCCGTGCACGAGAAGCTGCCCGCGCTGCAAAAATACCTGGCGCTGCGCAAAAAGCAGCTGGGGCTCGAGCAGCTGGAGATGTACGATCTGTATACCCCCATCGTGCCCGAGTGCGACATGCCCATGACCTATGAGGAGGCCAAGGCGCTCGTCAAGGAAGCGCTCAGGCCCCTGGGCGAACGGTATGGCCAGCTTCTCGACGAGGCGTACGGCAGCCACTGGATCGACGTGTATGAGAGCGCGGGCAAGACCTCCGGCGCGTTCTCGTGGGGCGTATACGGCGTGCACCCGTTTGTGCTGCTCAACCATCAGAACAATGTGGATCACGCCTTTACGCTCGCGCATGAGCTGGGCCACGCCATGCACTCCTACTTCTCCAGCGAGGCGCAGCCGTATGAAACGGCGGATTACCGCATCATGGTCGCGGAGGTCGCCTCGACCGTCAACGAAACGCTCATGATGCAGTACCTGCTCGGGCGCGAAAAGGACCCCGTCAGGCGCGCCTACCTGCTCAATCAGCAGCTGGAGAACTACCGCACCACCTGCTTCCGCCAGACGATGTTCGCCGAGTTTGAGCTCAAGGCCCACCGCATGGCGGAGCGGGGCGAGCCGCTCACGCACGAGAGCCTCAGCCGGGTCTACCGGGAGCTGAACGAGCTGTACTATGCGGGCGTGCATGTGGACGACGACATCGCGGCCGAATGGATGCGCATCCCGCATTTCTACAGCGCGTTCTACGTCTACCAGTACGCCACCGGCATCTGCGCGGCGACGGCGCTGGCGCGCGATATCCTCGAGCGCGGCGGCAGGGACCGCTATCTTGCGTTCCTGGCAAGCGGCGGCAGCGACTATCCGATCCGCCTGCTGCAAAACGCCGGCGTGGATCTGACGGACAAGCGCAGCATCGCCTCCGCGCTCGAGGTGTTCGAGCGCGGCGTGGATGAGCTCGCCGAACTGCTCAAATGACGAAAGGAGAAACCGGTATGGAAGAGAGGGAAGCCGTATTCGACGCCGCGCAGGCGCGCGCGTTCATCCTTGCAAAGTTTCAGGAGCAGGGGGATTTCCTGGAGCTGGAGGGGATCGATCTTGCCGGCATGGTCGCCTGCGCGCAGCAGGCGGAGGAGGCGTATATGCGCGAAAACGGCGTGCTTGACGGCGGCGTGTATGACGACGACGAAGCGTTTGCCCGCGTGCAGGAGGCGCTGCTGGCGGCATATCCCGCCTATAAGATGTACCTCATGCGCTTTGCCGAGGACTATCTCGACTACAGCGAGGAATATCTCGAAAGCGCGGGCCTGATCGAGTGGGAGTGACCGCGCCGCTATCGGACGGGCGCCATGGCCGCAGGGCCGTTGGGCGCCCGTTTCGTTTTGCTGCGTCCGCCACCAACATACCCGCATCGCGGAAGCAACGGCATCCGGCCGTTTACTATGCGTTTGCTTTGTGGTACACTATGATTGCAAATCGGTAAATTTCAGACATGGAGGTGAAGAAATTGTCCTGTGAGTCGTGCATCCGGAGCGGCAAAGAACTGGAATTTGCCATATTCTGCATAGAGAACATTGCCCAGCGGCTGCAGGTGGATGCGCAGCGGGTTTACGCAGCGCTCACCGGGCAGAGCGATATCCTGCACAGTTATATCGTCCCGGAATACGACGTTCTTCACACCCAGAGCAGGGACTATATCGTAGACGATATCCTTCAGGTGATGCGCGAGAAAGGTGTGGCGGTATGATTTTGTACCACGGCTCTTCTCTGGAGATCCCGGCGCCGGACCTGACGCGCTCCCGCCCCAATGTGGATTTTGGCCGCGGCTTTTATACCACGCCGCTGTATGAGCAGGCGGTGAAGTGGTGCGGTAAGTTCAAGCGCCGGGGCAAAGACGGCGTGATCTCCCGGTATCTTTTTGATGAGCGTGCGTTTGATGAACTGAAAACGCTGCGCTTTGATGCATACTCGGAGGACTGGCTGGATTTCATCCTGCGCTGCCGCAGCGGAAAAGACACGTCTGACTATGACATTGTCGAAGGCGGCGTGGCCAACGACAAGGTCTTCAACACGGTGGAACTTTACTTTGACCAGCTCATCAACAAGGCGGAAGCCATCCGGCGGCTGCGGTATGAACAGCCGAATCTGCAGCTGTGTTTCCGCACGGACGCCGCCCTGTCCTGGCTGCGCTTTGAAGGGAGCGAAGCGGTATGACGGCCAACCCGATTTTGCTGCAGAAAAAGTATGCCCGGGTGGTGGAGACCTTTGCGCAGAAAGCGGGGCTCACCCTGGATGCCGCGCTGGATTTCTTCTATCGCTCCGAAATCTACCGCCTCATCAGCGAGGGCGTGTCCGATCTACACTGCATGAGCGACGCCTATTTGGCTGACGAGCTGAAGGCCGAGTATCAGGAGAAAGGCGGCCGCTGAATCTACAGCCGATGCTTCCGCCATTGTGACCGCAAAATGAGCGCAAAAAGTCCCGGAAAACAAAATAGTAGAGATAAAGCCCCAAGATATTGATAACATCCTTCAATCAATCCCACTACATAGAGTAGAAGCCACAAACCCGTAATCGAGTGGGAGTAACCGGCTTGCAACACGCGTGCCATGCAGGATGTTTGCGGACAGACGGCGCAATTGCCGTCTGTCGTTTTCCAAGTTTATGTGATACCAGTACACGGCTGGCGCGCGCCTGCCAGGGAACGGCAGCAAAGGCGCGGGATGGGGAAGGGCCGGCACGCGAATTGCAAACTGCCATATGGCATGTTATCATAAAACAGGAGTTGCGGTTATGATGGAGCAGCGCGAAGCCACTGCCGCGCCGCCTGTGACAAGCCGTTGGGACTGCGTGGCCATACGAACGGCGGTGCTAAAGGGCAACAGGACTGCGCGCATGGCTGCTGCAGGCGCGAAATGACGGAGGGAGGATTGCCAATGTTGACACATGGAGGCTGCGAGGCCGCGCCAAACGTGCGATGCGCCGTTGAAACGCTGGTTGCTGCCCTGTGCGACGGAGCGGAAGGATTGACGTTTCCCGAGATAGCGGAGCTGGAGCGGGATGCATATGGCCGCGTGCTGGTGTTTGTGCGCGTGCGGTGGCCGGAAGGCAATGAAGAACCTCTGCTGTTGATCTTTACGGAGATTGGGCAGGACGGCACGTTCCGCGCGTCGCCCAAGTGCGTGATGCGCGTGCGCGAGAGTGCGTTTTATGCGGGGGTGGAACACCACCGCGTCCGGAACAGCTGGAACTGCCCGATCGACAGCATCCCGGAGTTTTGACGTGCGGCGCAATTGCCGCGGCAAGGCGCACAGGCGCCTTTTTTCGTGCTGTAGCATCCGTTATATAAAATTTGAAATAACGAAAGCCATGAAAAACAAGGGATTTTCAATATTCCATTCTTAGAATAACGCTATTGACTTTTTAGCACATTTGCGGCAAACTGAACACATGAAACCATCTACAGGTATCCTCTCATGAAAGCTGTTGGCCTGATCATGGCGGCCGGCCTCTCCCAACGCATGGGACAGTTCAAACCGTTGTTGCCGATTGGCGGCAAACCCATGATCGAACGAACCCTTTCCACATGTTTGCAAGCGAATATTCGTGAAAATTTTGTGGTCGTCGGCCATTGCGCGCACCTGGTGGTGCAAGCGCTCCGGCATATGGACGTTCGTTTTTTATACAATGCGGCGTATCAGACGGCGGATATGCTGTCGTCTGTGCAGCTGGGACTCGACCATATTGCGACGCAGACGGATGCGGACGCCGCTTTCCTGCTGCCGGCCGACATGCCGGCGATATCGCCGCGGTTGATGCCGCGTTTGCTCTCCTGCATGGAGCAGACGGGGGCGGATGTGGTGTTTCCGAGCCGTGAGATGCGGCGGATGCACCCGCCGCTGCTGCACCGGCGCTGCTTCAACCTGGTGACCGGCTATGCCGGCGAGGGCGGCCTGCGCGGCGTGTTCCGGGAAATGGAGGGGCGGATTGCGTATGTGCCCACCGATGACGCCGGATGCGGTCTGGATGTGGATACGCCGGCCGATTACCGGCGCGTGCTCGACTATCTGCAGGAGGGATGACGATGCGTTGCGGTGCGTTGATTGCGGCCGCGGGGGTGCCCGCGGAGGTCGAGCAGTTTTTGCCCATGGTCAAGGTGGGCGGCACATCTGTGATCAAGCGGCAGATCCAGGGCTTCCAGCGGTTGGGGATCGAGCCGATTGTCGTCGTGACGGGGTATCACGCGGCGCTGCTGGAGCGGCATCTGGCGCGAAGCGGCGTGATCTGCGTGCGAAACCGGCAATATGCTTCTACCAGGATGCTCGAGTCCATCTGGCTGGGCATGGATCTGCTCGAGGAGACGGACGCGATGCTGATTACGCCGGGCGACGTGCCGTACCTGCACGCGGATACACTGCGCGCGTTGCTCGCGGCGCCGACGCCCATCGCCGTGCCGCAGCACGGGCGGCGCCTGGGACATCCCGTGCTTGTGAAACGCGAGTGCTATGAAGCGCTGCGTGAGTTTCGGGGCGAACGTGGGCTGAACGGGTTTATCCGGCAAAACGACGCGCTGGTCACGCATGTGCCGGTGGACGATCAGGGCGTGTTGATGGCGGTCAACACCGAAGAGGGGCTGGCGGCGGCGCATGCGCTGCACACGCCGGCGGTGCCGGACAAGGCGCGCGTGTCGTTGTCGCTCTGTTATGGAGAGTTTGTGCTGGAAGAGAGCCTGATCCGCCTGCTTCGCGCGGTGGAGAGCGCCCGTTCCCTGCGCGCGGCGTGTGCGGAGCTGCCCATGGCCTACAGCCGCGCCTGGGTGCTGCTGGGCGAGGCGGAGCGGGCGCTGGGCGTGCCGTTGCTCATCCGAAAGCTCGGCGGCACGGCCGGCGGCGGGAGTGAATTGACGCAGGAGGCGCGGTCGCTGGTCGACAGCTATGCCCGGTTCGCGCGGGAGCTGGAGAAGACCGCGGCGCGCATCCTGGAGCGAGAGTTTGTGAAATAACCCCACTGAGAAAGGAGAATGACCATTGAAAGCATTTGAGTACCTGCTCCCCCGGACGTTGGAGGAGGCTGTTGCCCTGAAAAAACAGCACGGGACGTCCGCCGTTGTGATGGCCGGCTCCACGGACATTGTCGTGCGCATGCGCGACAATCTGATGCGGCCCGACTACGTCATTGACCTGAAGGGCGTTCCCGGCCTGGGCGGCGTGACGTTTTCGGAGAAAGACGGGCTGCATATCGGCGCGCTCGCTACGATGAACGAAATCGCAGCCAATGCCGACGTGCGCGCGCACTATCCGACGCTCGCCAAGGCGGCCGCTTCGGTGGGCAGCCGGCAGGTGCGCAACCGCGCCACCTGCATCGGCAACATCGTCAACGCCTCGCCGCTGGCGGACACGGCCACGCCGCTGTATTGCTACGATGCGGTCGTGGAGATCGCCGGGCCTGCGGGCAAGCGTGAAGTGCCCATCCAGAAATTCCTCCTGTTTGTGCGCAAGGTGGATTTGCAGGAGGGCGAGATCGTGACCGGCATCCGCGTGCCCTGTGTCGAGGCCAAGGGCGAGTTTTACAAGATTGCGCGCCGCAGCCAGGTGGATTTGTCCACCGTGTGCGGCACGGTGTTGCGGGTGGGCGACGAGTACCGCGTGGCCATGGGTTCCGTGGCGCCCACGCCGCTGCGCCTGCCCAAGACCGAGGCGCTGCTGAAGGGCCGCAAGCTGGACGCTGCGCTGATCGCCGAAGCCGCCGCGCTGGCCGCCACAGAGGTCAGCCCGATCGACGACGTGCGCGCCGATCGGCAGTACCGGCTCGACATGGTTTCCTACATCGTGCGCGATGCGCTCGGCAAGCTGGCATAAGGAGGGACGGTCATGGAATATCGCGTGAAATTTTATGTCAACGACGCGCCGGTGGAGCTGACGGTTCCGGCGAACCGTACGCTGCTCTCCGTGCTGCGCGACGATCTGGCCCTGACGGGCACGAAAGAGGGCTGCGGCGCGGGCGAATGCGGCGCCTGCACCGTGATTATGGATGGGCTTGCGGTCAACGCCTGCCTGATCCTCGCGCCGGAGCTCAACGGCAAGCACATCGAGACGGTGGAGGGCCTGGCCAAGGGCGACCAGCTCTCGCCGCTCCAGGAATCCTTCATCGAGCACATGGCGCTTCAGTGCGGGTTCTGCACGCCGGGCATGCTCATGAGCGCGGAGTCGCTGCTGCGGGAGAACCCGCATCCCACGCGCGAGGAGATCGCCACCGCCATGAGCGGCAATCTGTGCCGCTGCACGGGCTACAAGAAGATCGTCGAGGCCATTGAAGACGTTGCAGCCAAGGGGGTATACGAAAAATGAAGGTAGTCGGTCAATCCGTAGAACGGCTGGATGCCGTCAAGAAAGTCACGGGTACCGCGCAGTTTGCCGACGATATCCGTTTCTCGCGTCCGCTGTATGCACAGGTGAAGCGCAGCCCGTATGCGCACGCGAAGATCCTGTCCATCGACACCTCCAAGGCGGAGGCGCTCGAGGGCGTGCGCTGCGTGATCACCGGCGAGTGTTATAAAAAGCGCAGCGGCCTGTATCTGGAGGACAAAAACTTTCTGGCCGTCGGCACGGCCAAGTTCCGTGGCGAACCGGTCGCGGCTGTGGCGGCCGAGAGCCTTGAGATCGCAGAAGAGGCCTGCCGGCTCATCGAGGTGGAGTACGAGGAGCTGCCGGCGGTGTTCGACGCGCTGGACGGCATGAAGCCGGATGCGCCGCTCATCCATCCGGACCTGCACACCTACAAGGTGCTGCCCATCTTCTATCCCGAAAAGGGGACGAACATCTCGCACCACTACGTCCTGCGCAAGGGCGACGCAGACCGCGCGTTTGCGGAGGCGGACCGCGTGTTTGACAACAGCTTCTACATCCCGCACGTGCAGCACGTGCCCATCGAGCCGCACGCCTGCACCGCGCAGTACATGCCGGATGGCGAGCTGACGATCTGGGCGGCGTGCCAGTCGCCGTTTGCGGTGCGGCGCGCGCTTGCGGAGACGTTCGACTTCCCGCTCAACAAGATCCGCGTCATCAGCAAGGCGGTGGGCGGCGGCTTCGGCTGCAAGGCCGGCACCACGCTCGAAGGCATCGTCATTCCGCTGGCCATGCGTTGTCCGGGCCGCCCGGTCAAGCTGACCTACACGCGCGAGGACGAGTTCCAGTATGCCTATGTGCGCCAGGGGCTGCACATCCGCATCCAGACCGCCATGCGCAAGGACGGCAAGATCATCGGCTCCAAGAACACGCTGGCGTGGGATGGCGGCGCGTACACCGAGTACGGCGTCAACATCGTCAAGGCGGCCGGCTGGGGTTGCGTCGGTCCGTACGATATCGAGAACATCAGCACGGACAGCTACTGCGTGTATACCAACCATCCCGTGGGCGGCCCGTACCGCGGCTTTGGCATGAGCGAAATCCACTTTGCCATCGAGCAGAACATCGACATGATCGCCAAGGAAATGGGCATGTCCCCGCTCGACGTGCGCCGCATCAACGGCATCCGCGAGGGCGGCATCTCGGCCACGGGCCAGGTCATCGAAGTGGCCGGTTATCAGGAGTGCCTGGAGCGCGCGGCGGAGCTGATCGAGTACGACAAGCCGTGCGAGCCCTCTGGCAGCCCCACCAAGCTGCGCGGCAAGGGGCTGGCGGGCGGCTGGAAGGCGCCCTCGATGCCGACGGACGTGGCCAGCTCCGTCATCATCCGCATGAACGAAGACGGCACGTTCATCCTGCTGTGCTCGTGCCACGACATGGGCCAGGGCAGCGACACGGTCATGGCGCAGATCGCCGCCGAGACGCTGACCGTCAGCCCGGATAAGATCACCGTACGTACGGGCGACACCGACCATACGCCGTATGAATGGCAGACCGTGGCGTCCCGCTCGACCTATTGCGCGGGCAACGCGACGAAGCTGGCCGCCGAGGACCTGCGCAACAAGATCCTGGAGCTGGCGCAGATCAAACTGGGCACGTGGAAGAGCGACCTGTATCTCGAGGATGGGTGCGTGTGCCGCAAGTTCTATCCCGATGTGAAGGTCCCGATCAGCACGTTTGCACTGGGACTCACGCTGCCGGATCAGAGCGGCATTGGCGGGCCGATGATCGGCGTCGGCGCGTTCACCGTGCCGAACAACATCGCGGCGGACGTCAAGACCGGCCTGTCGCCCAAGCCCGTCGCCTTCTGGAGCATGGGCGTCAACGGCGCGGAGGTGGAGGTAGACACCGAAACCGGCAACATCCGCGTGCTCAAGATGGTGTCCGTGTTCGACGCGGGCAAGGTCATCAACCCGCAGATGTACGAGGGCCAGGCGGAGGGCGCCATGGTACAGGCGCTGGGCACCGCGCTCTTTGAGGAGCTCAAGCTCAAGGAAGGGCGCGTCCTGAACCCGAGCTTTGTGGATTACAAGATCCCCACGATGGACGACATGCCCGAGATGATCGTGGAGGCCGTGGAGAAGCCGGAGCCAACCGGCCCGTATGGCGCGCGCGGCATCGGCGAGATCGTCATGGTGCCGGGGGCGCCCGCCATCGCCAACGCCGTGGCCAATGCCATCGGCTGCCGGTTCCTGCGCATGCCGCTCACGCCGGAAGTGGTGCTGGCGGCGCTTCGCGAGAAGAAGGCGCAGCAGGCCTGACCGAACTGCAAACTGAACCCGGCGCCGGTGATCCGGCGCCGGGCCGGTACAGGCTTCACAAGCGTTTGAAGACTGCAATCCTCCAAGTGGCTTGTGATGGAGCCGCCATGTCTCACACCCATGGCGGTTCTCTTTTTGCCCAGCGCCGTTGCCGCAAACCTGTAGGTTTGTCAAACATATTGGACAGTGAGAGGAAAGAGGGAAGCGGCAAGTTTTTCTCTGGGAGAGAGGCAGGAAAGAGGGCGCATGGGCAAGTCGTTGGAGCGATTTTGGTGTGCAGCGAGCTGCACACCAAAATCGGCAAGAGA